>JBAYUP010000009.1:0-31272 GCA_041675045.1 Minisyncoccota bacterium
AAAGCAGTTTACATTTTATAGGCACGCCTCCGTATATTTATTTCTTAAAAACGTTTTTTAATGCACGAATGAAATCCTTTGGAGTTTTCTTTGCGATGTAAAAAATATAGAAGATATCAAGAAGTGCAAAGGTGTTTAATAAGACAAGCGCAATGAACCATCGCTTGTGAGCAAGTTTTGCTGCTGTCCAAAGTGAGTAGGCTTTCCATGGGAGAACCCATAGGAGTGCGATAATCACAAGTCCAATACTCTGTGCTGATAATCCTTCCATACAGGCGCATCATAGCAGAAATCGCTTTTTGGGGCAATTCATATACAGAATCAAGTATTTGGTATACAGTATATAGTATGAAACATTTAGGAATTGATTATGGAAGCAAGCGCGTTGGAATCGCACTCTCTGACGAGGGTGGGCGGATGGCATTTCCTCAGACAATCCTTCCAAATGATTTGTCGCTGATTCCCTCTATTGTTTCCCTGTGTCAGAATGAAGAGGTGAGCGCTATTGTCCTCGGCGAATCTCACGACCTCTCGGGTGAGCCGAATAAAATCATGGGCAGTATTGAAGAATTCAAGCGAAATCTTGAAGCAGAGCTCGATCTTCCTATTTATTTTCAAAAAGAATTTATGACAAGCATGGAAGCACGAGGGAGAGTCGGTAAAGAGGGGAACAATGCTCGCAAGGTTACAAAAGAGAAAAAGGGTGCAGTTGATGCATCTGCTGCCGCACTCATATTACAAAGATATTTGGATAAGAAAAATAATTAAGTATGGATATATATAAATATATAGGAATACTAGGGTTGGTTTTGATTTGTATTGCAATGGTTGTACGTAAGCGTAGCTCGCGAGATATACTTTCTTTTTTCGGAGGAATAGGACTTCTAGTTTATAGTATTTATTTAAAAGATTTAATTTTTATTATTCTTCAATCAGTGTATATTATTGTTGTAAGTTTTGATTACCTAAAAGAGAATTATTTTAAACAATCTAATTAGCATGAACTACATTACCTACGACGAATTTAAGAAAATGGATATTCGAATCGGGACAATCAAAGAGATTGAGCCCGTACCTGAAACAGACAAATTACTCCGCTGTCAGATTGATTTTAATGAAGTGGACGAAGAGGGGAACAAGAAACTTCGTCAGATTGTTTCTGGTATTCGTGAGTATTACCCAGAGTATGAAAAACTCATCGGCAAACAAGTGCTCTATATTGTGAATCTCGAACCACGAAAGATAAAAGGTTTCGAAAGCCAAGGGATGCTCATGGCTGTCGATGGTACAGATGAGCGACCGGTGTTTCTTGTTCCCGATGGAATGGTAGATTCCGGTACAAAAGTCCGTTAACGCATCTAGTCTCTTATTAGTAATTCTTAATTAGTAATTCGTAATTATTTTACATGCTTGATCCAACAACTATTATTACCACAGCAGGTATTCTCGGGATTTTCCTAGTTATCTTTATTGAAACTGGATTTTTCTTCGGCTTTTTCTTGCCGGGAGACACACTTCTTTTTTCTGCGGGAATTTTTGCGCTCCAAGGATTCTTCCCTTTATGGGCTGTGGTGATTGCTATTGCACTCGCTTCGATATTGGGAAATAGTTTAGGATATTTAACAGGAAGAAAAATTGGAAGAAAATTGTTTGAACGTGAGGCATCTTTTTTCTTTAACAAAAAACGCATTTACGAAGCTGAAAATTTTTACAAACGATACGGTTCTTTCACTATTATCATCGCTCGATTTATTCCTGTGATTCGAACGTTTGCGCCACTCGTTGCTGGTATTGGTGGAATGAAAAAGAAGACATTTATTATATGTAATCTAATCGGAGGAATTGTGTGGGCGACCGCAGTGCCTCTTCTTGGATATATCTTTGGATCTCTCGTTCCAAATCCTGATAGATATGTACTTCCTGTTCTATTGCTTGCAGTTGGAGCATCGCTTCTCCCTTTTATTTTTAGTGCAACGCGTTACTATTTTTTCTCTCAAAAAAAGTAATTTCTTTTATTTGAATGAAAGCAGAGGTATACTATAGATATGGTTCCTCTCTTATACAATCGCTATTTTCCTACACCCGCCTATCTGGCGATGAATTCTTTTGCTCTCGATATTTCAGATCAATCAATCAAGTATGGTGAACTCGTTCCGTCTGCGTACGGGTTACGTCTTGGGCGTTTTAACAAAGAGAAGATTCCAAGCGGAGTCGTTGTTTCTGGTCGTATTGAAAAGAGTGAAGAGCTTGTTAAAATTTTACGCACAATAAAAACCCGTGAAGATATGCATTTCATTCGGGTCTCATTACCAGAAGAGCAAATTTATTTGTTTACTCTCTCTTTGCCGAAACTTTCTGATATGGATCTTCGTGACACTATCATGCTTCAGCTCGAAGAGCATATTCCGATTCCTGCACTTGAAACAATCTTTGATTATGCAATTATTTCAGAAGACGAAACGTCTATTTTGGTACAGGTAGTTGCGACTGCGCGAACAACAATTGAGAGTTATATGTCTGTTTTTGAGCGTGCGGGACTTGTGCCTCTTTCATTTGAGCTTGAAGCTCAGGCGATCGCACGAGCGGTTGTGCCTCGGAATGAGATGAGTCCTGTGATGATTATTGATTTAGGTCATTCTCGAACAGGGATATCAATTGCGTCTGCAGGGCATGTCTTGTTCACAACAACAATTGATATTGGGGGTGAATCTCTGACTCAAATGATTTCCAAGAATTTTGAAATTTCTTTTGATAAAGCTGAAGAAATGAAGCGTTCGTACGGGATTGATGACGTTCATCCGGCGAATGATGTTTTCCCTGTTATTGTAAACGGTATTTCTGTATTACGGGATGAGCTTAATAAGCATTATATCTACTGGAAGACGCATGAAGATGATCATCTCAAGCATGAAAAAATTAATCGCATTGTGTTGTGCGGGGAAGGGTCGAACCTGTCAGGTATTACTGAATATCTAGAGACAAGCATGATGATGAATGTGATTCATGCGAATCCATGGGTTAATATTTCGAATATGGAAGTATCCGTCCCTGAAATGTCCTTTGAAGAATCATTGGGGTACGTGACTGTTCTCGGGCTCGCACTTGGTGATTATATTTATGATTAATCTTTTATTAGAAGAAGATAAGAAAATTCTAAGACGCGAATATCATATGCGTTTCGCGAGTATTGTGCTGGCACTACTTTCTCTTGCATGTGTACTCACCTGTATACTGCTTGTTCCTTCGTATCTTTTCTCATCATCAAAAGTAACACTTGCGGAGACTCGTCTCGCTACATGGAACACTATTAATAAAGATATTACGGCACTAGATACAAGCGGCATTATTACTGATACCAACACGAAATTAGCACTCCTTCATACTGCTACTCAATCAAATGTTTCAGATCTTGTCTTGGGGCAGGTGCTCTCTCTTCGTATTTCGGGTGTTACATTTACACAAATTCTCTATAACAACAGAGCTGATGGTGTGAGAGTGGTTGAGATTCACGGCACGGCGCGGTCACGCGCCGTGCTCCGTGTGTTCAAAGACACTCTCGACAAGAGTGCTCTGTTTTCTTCTGTTGCTATTCCACTTTCAACATTTCTTGAGCGGTCGAATATTCCTTTTACTGTGTCTCTTGTCTTAAAATAATTATGAAAAAATCATCAACATTTATCATACTCTGTTGTAGTCTTATGGTTTTTCTGCTGTCACTTAGTGGAACGATATTTTTCGTTAAGAAAATTGCTGATAAGAATGCACACACTTCGCTCGTGAACGCAACACTTGAAGCCAAGCTCAAAGAAAAAGAAAATCGTACGTTGCTTGAGAAAAAAGTGACCGAAGCGAAGGCAGTTCACAATGAGATAAGTTTATATTTTATTGAGGCAGATACCATTGATACTTTTCTTAATGAGATTGAATCGCTTGGTCGTGATACGGGGACAGAGGTGAAGGTAGAAAATGTGACCGCCTTGTCTGAGTCAGCGAATACTCTTTCTGCGAAGGTTCACGTAAAGGGCCAATTTTCTAATTCCATAAAAATGCTTTCTCTTCTTGAAACTCTGCCGTACAATATCCATATTACGAGTGTGTATCTTAATCAAGATATTCTCCAGCAAAATGGGAACACCAAGACCAAGGTTCCATGGGGAATGGAGATTGTGTTTACTATTACTCACGCATAAATAGAATGAAATCATTTACATCATATTTTAATAAGAAGACTTTTGCTTCACAGTATCTCTCTCTAGTAAATCCTCACACGCAATGGCTATTTCTACTTCGCGTATTTGGTTTGATTGGGGTAGGTCTTTTTGTGTTTAGTATTTATTTGCTCTATCAAATTAAAAACGATCAAGTATTTCAGGTTTCGAATACCATCCAAGCTAAAGCACTGTCTGTGAACGAAAAATCACTCAAAAAAGTGACTGAAATTTTCAATCAGAAAAAAGCTCGATTTTTTGAAGTCAAAAATACTCCTCCAAAATATCAAGACCCGAGTTTGTAGAATTACTTGAAATTTAAGAAAAATGTGATACTATAGGTTCTGTTATCGATTTAATATGCGCGATTAGCTGTTTTGGTAGATAACAAAAGCTAGCGATAGTAGTGAATTGGTGAATAAAAGTTATATAATCATGCGCGATTAGCTCAGTTGGTAGAGCAATCCGTTTACACCGGAAAGGTCGGGGGTTCAAGTCCCTCATCGCGCACCAAACCAACACCAAAGGTGTTAGATAAGGGACTTGAAAGCCGGAGCGTGTCTGACGCGAGGCGGGCGATTAGTAAATCGTACCGTGAGGAGTCGCACAAATTTTCAGCAGAAAAATACTTGTGACCAAGTCCCTTATCGCGCACAACAAATATGATACTATAGATGAGTATCTCCTTTGCCCTTGTAGTTAAATGGATATAACTGCGGACTTCTAAGCCGCTATTCGAGGTTCGATTCCTCGCGAGGGCACTATGAAAAAAATTAAAATTCTCTATGAAGATGCCAATATTCTTGCGCTCGATAAACCAGCGGGTATTTCCGTGCACCAAGATGCGCGAATGACGGACAAAGAAACACTCGTTGATTTCATACTTCTTCATGATAAGAAGATTGCGAAAGTCGGTGAGCCAATGATTGTGGAGCACGCAGGTAAAAAAATAGAGATTCTCCGCCCTGGGATTGTTCACCGACTAGATAAAGAAACATCCGGAGTGCTTCTTGTTGCCAAGAATCAAAAAATGTTTGAAGCACTGAAAGAACAATTTCAAAATCATACAATTCAAAAAGTATACCGAGCGTTTGTTTATGGATGGGTTCCTGATCCTAAGGCATCACTTGCGACAGGCAAGAGGGGAGTAATTTCTGCACCTATCGGGAGAAGTCCACTTGATATTCGTGCATGGACTGCGGGTCGAGGTGCGCGTGAGCCGATTCGTGATGCTGTGACTGAGTACGTTGTTCTCGAACGTTTTGGTGATTCTGATGAAGAGAAGCCAACGGTTGATCATCGCTTCTCGTATGTTGAAGCATATCCAAAAACAGGTAGAACACACCAGATTCGAGTACACATGCGCTATATTAATTCGCCAGTTGTCTCTGACCCTATTTATCGTGGAGCAAAAAATATGGCACTAGGTATGAATCGTCTCGCACTACACGCCCACTCTGTAACGTTTCGTTTGCCAAGTGGGGAACAGAAGACCGTCGAATCTCCATTACCTGCCGACTTTAAAAAAGTAATCAAAACATATATCAAATAACGAGTATTCTTGCTTTTAATACCTTTATGTGATAAAGTATGCCCTATGGAAAAAACGACCAACAAATTCACTCCAGTAGACATGGCAAGCCGAAAAAAGCTTGATTTCAAAGCAGGTGACACTGTCCGCGTCTGGGGTAAAATCCAAGAAAAAGGAAAAACTCGTCTTCAGGCATTTGAAGGTCTCGTTCTTGCACGAAAACATGGTGCAGAAAGTGGCGCAACATTCACTATTCGTAAAGTAGCAAGTGGTGTAGGTGTTGAACGTATCTTTCCTCTCTTCTCTCCAAACATTGATAAAATTGAAGTACTCCGTAAGTCAAAAACACGTCGAAGTAAACTCTACTATATTCGTACAAAGGCAGTTAAAGAAGTAAAGAAGCGATTGAAGAGTATTACTCTCTCAAAAGACGAGTCAAACGAAGCATCAACAAACGAAGAATAATCAAAACCCGCGCAAGCGGGTTTTGTGTTGAGCATAACTAGTAGACGCTACTACCTTGAGGTTTTTATTTCAATTGATATAATTATGAAATGGGGAAGAGGGGACCACAACCGAAAAAATTAATAGACTTAACATGGCGACCCGAATTGGCATACGCCATAGGTTTGATTGCAACAGATGGTTGTTTGGGGCAAGATGGATTGCTGGTGGACCTCACTTCAAAAGACAAAGAACAATTAAAGAATTTTTCTAAGTGTCTCGGTGTGGATTTTAAAATAGGAATTAAAATAAATACTAAAAAACAAGAGTACTTTCGAATTCAATTTAAAAATAAGATATTCTATGATTTTCTTTTTTCTTTAGGACTGACTCCTCGAAAATCTCTTACTGTGGGTGAGTTGGCAATTCCTAAAAAATACTTTTTTGATTTCCTCCGTGGGTGTTTTGATGGAGATGGCTCTTTTTATTCTTATTGGGACCCTCGGTGGAAATCAAGTCATTTGTTTTATTTAAGTTTTGGTTCAGCGAGCAAGAATCATATCTTATGGATTCAAGAACAAATTTACCTTCAAACTGCCTTAAAGGGACATATCTCTAAGTCGCGAATAAAAGGGTCAATTTATAGTTTGAGGTATGCCAAAAAGGATGCTCTAGTAATAATTAAAAAAATGTACTATAATCCGAAAGTTATTTGTTTATCTAGAAAGAAGCTAAAAATAAAAAAAGCTTTAAAAATAGAAGCCAAACAACAGAGAAAGTATATATAATATGCGCGAGTGGCGGAACTGGTATACGCGTACGATTGAGGTTCGTATGGAGCAATCCGTGGAGGTTCAAGTCCTCTCTCGCGCACAAAGTATAACAAACCCCGCCGACTATAGTCGGCGGGGTTTGTTATACTATATAGATGAATAAACTTATTCTTGCTGGTGGGTGCTTCTGGTGTGTTGAACATGATCTGCGCCAAGCAGAAGGTGTGATGGATGTCGTGTCTGGATATACGGGTGACAAGGAGGGAAGTCCAACATATGAGAATCATACAGGATATCGTGAGGCAGTAGAAATATCATACGACTCAGAAAAAACATCATTTAAAAAACTGGTGCAGTTTTTTCTCGACCATATTGACCCAACAGATACAGGCGGGCAATTCGGAGACAGGGGAGAGAGTTACAAAACTGCGGTGTTCTTTTCTTCAACAGAAGAAAAGAACACCGCAGAAGAATTACTTATTGAACTTGATCAAAGTCATATATATGAAAAACCACACGCGGTCGAAGTATCGCCTGTGGGGCATTTCTACAAAGCCGAAGAGTATCATCAGAACTATGCTGATAAAAATCCTGAGCACTACGCTATGTATCGTACAGGTTCTGGTCGCGAAGCTTTTGTAAATCGTACCTGTGCTATTCGCGAGGAAAAATACATTCCATGGAAAGAGGATAAGTCGAATATATAATACACATACTATATGATTTCATTTTTTCTTTTATTATTACAATTGTTTCTCGTTTTGATACTCCTAGTCGTTTTTCTCGGATTACTGTTTTGGGTGTGGAGCGGATTTATTTCAAAATCTCTTTTTATCCCATTGCCACGACAGATTTTTACGGACATAAAAAAATCTCTTTTATTAAAAGAGGGAAGTGTTGTCTATCATCTCGGGTGTGGGGGCGGACGCTTCATATTTTTTCTTGCGAAGAATAATCCCAATGCTTCGTATATAGGTGTTGAGAATAGTACTTTTTTATATTATGTTGCCCGCATCCGTCTCTGGTATTACGAACAAAAAACAGGGAATCACAACGTTACGATAATTAAATCTGATTTATTGAATCAGTCGCTTGTTAATGCGACGCATGTCTTTCTCTATGTATATCCAAACACGATGGACGATCTTATTTCTGTATTCGATAAGGAGCTTGGTACTGGTGTACGACTTGTTTCGGCGTCATTTAAATTTACACAAAAGAAACCAATCGCTGAAGTTGACCTCGGTCGCGCATCATCACAGCTTGTACGGAGTCTTTTTGTTTATGAATTTTAGTATGAAATGATATACTATATCGTATGATTACCGATGAACTCGTTTCGTATATAGAGACACAACTCAAAAAAAATACACCGCGAGAAATTATCACATCACGCTTGTTGCAAGCAGGATGGAATCCTCTCGATGTTGAAGAGGGATTTCTGGCTATTGCTCCAGCTTCATCTGTGCCTCTTCCCGCACGACAAGCATCAGCATCTATTGATACAGTTGTACACACTGACCCATATCGTGAGTCACCTCAAATCAAAACAACTCCACCACTTGAACAAAAAGAATCGCCAAAAGTTTGGATTCCTACACAGGTTAAACCAATCGAACAAGAAATTTCTACGCCACAGGCAGAGAGTGCTTCAGTAGATATTCGTGATACGGTTAGTCCGGTGATTGGAGAAATTTCTTCTTCACCTAAATTTCAATCAAAAGTATATGTCTATGTAATTCCGACTGAAGATGCGACAGCTACAGAAGCTGCGAATGTTATTAAAGAAGATTTGTTGCCAGCACTTGCACCTAAAGAATTACAGGCAGGTCACGAAGATTCCCCACAGCCTATTTCTAGCCCTGTTGTTACTGAATCACGTGCAATGAATTCTCCTCTGCATAATGACATCTCTGCGGGGAAGGGTGTTCAGGGATTCCAAGCTCAGCCAGGAGATTTCGCCTCGTCTGTTGTCATGGCTGACACTCTTTTAAAAACTGAACACAAAAAACATTCTTGGAAGAATACGTTTCTTATTCTCGTGATTTTTGCTATTGGAGCATTTGTCTTTGCTGTGAGTGCAGGATATATCCCACCATCATTATTTCAGTTTTCACTTATCAAAAAGGATCCGAAGGATTTACTCGTTTCTGCTTCAGCAATTCTTGCAAAGCATGAATCCTATAAGACTGCTACCAATCTAACTATTTCATCGCCACTTTTTTCAGATATTACCTCCGGACTTTTGACTGGTGAGCCAGTGGCATCTTCTGATCGTGATTCAATCTCATTTACAATGTTGCGCACAGTACAGAATGAGCCTGAATCTATTTCTCGTTCAGTTGTCAGCACAAAGAGTTCTATTTTTCCTACTGTAATTCAGGCTGAAATTATTTCCGCACGCGACTTACAGTATTTTATTTTTCCAGATTTATCTCAATTTTTCCCATCAGCTGATGCGCGTTCTGGATCAGTTACTGTGCCAGACGGTGATCTCTCAACACTCATTCATGAACTTCCTCTTGTGTTTGGAGTGAGTGTTGAAGAAAGTGACCGAGGTCAGATTTTATCAAAAGGTGTATCTCCTTCGATGAAGGCCGAGATCAAAGATGCCTTCAAGGAGCTTGTTGCTGAAATAAGTGTTAACGAAAAAACACCTGAAAAAATTCGAGACGTAGAAACATATCACTACAATATCAATGTTGACCGTCCAACTATGAAGAAATTCCTCACACGAATATTCCTAGCATCAGGTGTTGAATTTTCTGCGAAAGCAAAACCACTCATCGAAGAAGCGCTCGGCTCTGTGAGTGTGAATTCTTTTGAAGTGTGGGTTGGCAAGGCGAGTGGAACAATCGCACAGTATAAAATTGTACTCTCTACTCCACTTTCAAAAGTACTCGGGTTGAATGACAACGGTATTGCTGGCAATGAAGTAATGCTTGAATTACAAACTACGTTTTATGATTTTGATATGCCAACAAATACAATTGCAATCCCTGAGAATGCGACACCGCTCCCACTCTTTATTCAGACAGTGCGAGATTTTAAAATTAAAAGTATTTTAACGTCGTTCCAAACTCAAGCAAAAAATCTTCAGAAGATTGAAGGTCGCTACGGAGTGAAAGCCAATACTTCTGGAAGCTGTGCGTCACCGACAAACGGTTCACTCTTCTCTCCTCTTGGTCATACCACAAAAGCAAGCACACCTGTCGGTGCTATTGCACAGTCAATGAATGTCCTTCTTGGTTCAGCTACTCATCCGCCTGTATGTCATTCAAATGCTAGTTCGTGGATGGTTGCGGTACCGCTCGTATCTGATCCTAATGCTATTTTCTGTGCAGATAGTACTGGCGCATTAAAAACACTTCCAGCTATGCCAAATGGTACAGTATGTAAATAGTATGGAACTTCTTTTTACTGTTTTTATAAGCTTGCTCGGTTTATACGGATTTATTCTGGCGTCACATATTCATTCAAAAAAAGCGCAAAAGACAAAACTTGTTTGTCCGATGCGTTCGAATTGTGATACTGTAATTCATTCTCATTATTCAACCATCTTCGGTGTTTCAATCGAAGTATTTGGGATGATGTACTATGCGTTTATCGGGGGAGTGTATGGGATTATTTTTATTTCTGGATATGTCTCACCTATGATATTCCTCGTATTGTTGTGGATGTCACTTGGTGCAGTTGTCTTCTCTGTCTATCTTGTACTTATTCAAGCGCTGGTACTCCGTCAATGGTGTTCATGGTGCTTGATGTCTGCGAGCATCACGATACTTATTTTCTTGCTCTCGTATTGGCATTTGGGCCTCATCTAGATTTCTGGGTGGTTTTCTGGTATAAAAGGTTAGATTCCGTTATAGCTAATGGAATCAAATTTAATATGGTGCCTATAGTGTAATGGTTAGCACTAGAGTTTGTGGAACTCTCAGTTCGGGTTCAAATCCCGGTAGGCACCCAACTATGCAAATATCCTTTCCAAAAGATTTATTAGTTGTTGATTTTGAATCTTCTAACAAAGATTTAGAAAAAGCAGAACCATTACAAATTGGCGCTGTTTTACTTGATAAAGATACTCTTGAAGAGAAAAGTTTTTTTAAAAGCTTTATTTATAATGATTTAACAAATGCATCACCAGAAACTCTAGCAATAAATGGAATTACTTCTGAAAAATTAAAAGATGCCCCATCTCAAAAACAAGTTGCCGAAGAATTTCTAAAAATTTTTGGTACAAACTTTACATTTGCCGGTTGGGTTTGTGAAAAAGATCGGGCGCTGTTTCGCAAAATGATGATATCAGCAGATATAAATCCTTCTGATTTTGATTTCCGTGTTTATGATATTTGGGTTCTGGCATTTACTCATTTACTTAAAAATGGATACAATGATAAACCAAACTCCGAAGAAATGTTTCAAACATTTGGTTTACCCGCGCGTGGTTATCATGATGCCCTTGAAGATTGTAGGTATGCAGCTGATGTGTTAAGAAAAATCTTAAAATAAATATGAAAGACCGAAAAATTATAATTCCAAAAGATTTACTCATTCTCCTTATTCTTGCGACTGTGCTCAATCTCGGGCGGTTTTCTTTTTTTGATAAGGGTTCATTTTTATTTCTCTTTTGGAATATGTTTTTGGCGTTCGTTCCATTTATGATCAGTTCATGGATGGTGTGGTACCAGAAGAGACCTACTATGTATCTGCCATTTATGATAGCGGGATTTATTGCGTGGCTTTTATTCTTTCCGAACGCTCCGTATCTCATCACTGACCTTATTCATACAGGCAGAGTGATGATTGTGCCTGTATTTTATGACCTCCTTGTTTTATTTAGTTCTGCGCTTGTGGGGCTTTCATTCTCATTTTACTCACTCGCTCATATTGAGAGCTTGATTAGAGTGAAATTCTCAAAGCGTAATACCCATGCGATTCTTATTGGGATTCTTCTCGTTTCAAGTTTCGGTATATATCTCGGACGGTTCATTCGGTTTAATAGTTGGAATGTGGTAACTGATCATACAACCTTATTTTCAAAAATATGGGCAATTATTTCTCGCCCGTATGCACACCAAGAGGCCTATTTATTTACAGCGTTTTTCTTCTTCACCATCTATATGCTCTATAGTGCATGGAAACATACAAAACCACCGGTGATTGATTAAAATGAGAGATCGGGTGTACTATACCTAATATATGAATTCAGAATCTAGAAATTGCCAGAATTGCCACAACGACTTCCTTATCGAGCCAGATGATTTCGCATTCTACGAGAAAATAAAGGTTCCTCCACCAACGTTTTGTCCGGAATGCAGGTTTTTACGAAGATTATGTTGGCGAAATAACCGCTCTCTTTTTAAGCGTTCATGTGGTCTGTGTGATAAATCTCTAGTATCTTTTTATAAAGATGATGGTGTTCCGGTTTATTGCGAATCTTGTTATTCGAGTGATGCATGGGACATGTATCAACATGGTGTTGATTTTGATTTTTCCTTGCCGTTTTTGCAACAATTAGAAATCGTTTTAAATAAGCAACCAAGGGTTTTTTCGGTGCGCTACGGTACTAATATTAATAGTGATTATTCAAATTCTATTGTAAATTCAAAAAATCTATATTTAACATTTTCATCGATTGAATCTGAAGATATATTCTATTCTGAGAATACGGATAGATCAAAAAATTGTCTCGATTGTTTGTCGGTAAGAGAACTTCAGTATTGTTATTGGAATGTTAATTCTGAAAAAAACCATAATTGTCATTTTATGCATGAAACACGAGCTTGCCTTGATTCGTATTTTTTGTTTGATTGCGTGAATTGCTCGAACTGTTTTATGTCATCAAATTTACGCAATCAATCTTACGTCTTTTATAATAAAAAACTCTCAAAAGAAGAATACGAAAAAGAACTTTCTCGAATACCCCTAGATTCATTTGAGAATGTTGAGTTATATAAAAAAGAATTTAATTCATTGCTAAAGAATTCTATTCATAAATATGCACAAATTACAGCGTCTGTTAATGTTTCAGGAGATATAATTAATAATTCAAAAAACATAAAAGACTCTTTTGATATTTCAGAATCTGAAAATGTTGTCGACTCTTATCGGTCTGTTAAATCAAAAGAATTAATGGACTGTGGTTGGGTGCTCAATGGCGAGTTGGAATATGAGTCAATGACTGGTAGTGGAGGTTCGTACAATCAAGTTTCTTGCTTCATGTGTATTACTTCAAAAGATATGCAATATTCAATTTCTTGCAAAAATTGTTCTGACTGTTTTGGTTGTGTTGGTTTAAAAAACGCAAAGTATTGTATTTTGAATAAGCAATATAGTAAAGAAGATTATTTTAATTTGTTGGATAAAATAAAAAATCACATGACACAAATGCCTTACATAGATCAACAGGGGAGGGTGTATAGGTATGGGGAATTTTTCCCACTGGAGATGTCTTTGTTTGGGTACAATGAATCACTCGCTTATGATTTTTTTCCTATTACTAAAGAATCGGCTTTAGTAAGTGGATATAATTGGTTTGATAGACCAGAACGCGATAATCTTTTAAGTAAAAACTGGACTGAATTAAACGATTCAACAAAAGAAATTACAGACTCAATAATAAAAGAAATCTTATTATGTCACTCTAGTGGAAGTGCTCAGTGTACTAAATTTTTTTCAATACAAGCTAATGAATTTTTATTTTATAAACAAAAGAACTTACCATTACCTAGATTTTGCCCAAATTGTCGGCATTATGAGCGTTTAAAGTATCGCAATCCTATGCGTTTATACAAAAGAGAGTGTACGAATGGTTGCGGAAGGTCATTTGAAACAAGTTATGCTCCCGACAGGCCTGAAAAGGTATATTGTGAGCAGTGTTATCAGGCCGAGGTGCTCTAAAATTTGAAAACTGGGGACAACTCCCACAAGAAAAATTGCAATTTTTCTTGTGGGAGTTTCTTTGTTCTTTTTGATAATTTTTTACCCCAAAATACGCTTACCCAGAACGATTTTTTTGAGCATGTTTTAAAACGTATTGACGACCCCCGTACATTTTTATCTAGTGGTGAAGTTTCTCTTGTTTACCTTGTCGATTATCTCTGTCCGAGAGTATAATGTATGTCCGAAGTTATTTATTAGCTAATCATCACACTATGACTATCACCATCACCAAGCGAGACGGGACACAAGCGCCTTTCAATGCTGACCGTATTAACAAGTCGATCGAGAGAGCATGCCATGGCATGACCGATCCAATCAGCAAAGTTATTCAAATTGCTACTGAAACCCGTTTAACACTTTATGATGGTATTACAACTGAAGAATTAGACCTCGCGACAATCAATGCTGCTCTTCAAAATACGCAGTACGACCTCGAGTTCGACAAAATCGCAACTCGGCTCCTCCTCAAGGTGATTTACAAGAAGGTGATGGGTGACTATGACCCCGACAATGAAGCAGGGAAACTCTCTGATGAAGATTTCTCAAAACTTCACGCTACTCATTTCAAAGAATATATCGCAAAAGCTGTTGAGATGAATCTTCTCGACAAGCGTCTCGGTGAACTCTTTGATTTAGATGCACTCGCAAGTGCGCTCAATGTTGCAAACGACGACCTCTATAATTATTCAGGTCTTTCGACGATGATGAATCGTTATTTGATGAAGGATACAAAGCAGTCACCAATGGAAACACCTCAGTATTTCTGGATGCGTGTTGCGATGGGAATGTCTCTCAATGAGAAAGACCCAACTGCGTGGGCAAAAAAGTTTTATGCAAAAATGTCTGCACTTGAATATCTCTCTGCGGGATCAACAAACATCGGCGCAGGAACTCCTCATCCAAAACTTTCAAATTGTTTCTTGATGGAAATTCATGATGACATGGAACATATTGGAAAAACTGTTTCTGATGTTCTTCTTCTTTCGAAAGCGACAGGAGGTATAGGTCTCTCTGTAACAAAACTTCGCGCAGAAGGATCACTCTTGAAATCTAACAACACAGTATCATCTGGACCAGTTCCATTCATGCACATCATCGACTCTGCGGTTCGTGCGGTGCAACGTGGTGGAAAGAAAAAAGGTGCACTCTGTTTCTACATGGAGAACTGGCATTTGAATTTCCAAGATTTTCTTGATCTCAAACAAAACAACGGTGATGACTATCGTCGTACTCGTACTGCAAATACCGCTGTATATATTTCTGATGAATTCATGAAGCGTGTCATCGGAGGGGATGATTGGTATCTCTTTGATCCAAAAGAAGTCGCTGACTTAAATGAGCTTTATGGAAAAGAATTCAGCAAGCGATATAACGAGTATGTTGATATGGCGAAGAATGGGCAGATTAAGCTTTATCAAGTTCTTCCTGCTCGTCAGCAATACAAAAATATCCTCGTGTCACTTGAAACAACATCACACCCGTGGCTTACATGGAAAGATGCTATTAATGTCCGTGCATTAAACAATAATACTGGTACTATCCACTGTTCAAACCTTTGTACTGAGGTGACTCTTCCGACTGACCGTGACAATGTAGCTGTGTGTAACCTTGTATCTATTAACATTGCGCGCCATATCGTGAATGGCCAGATTGACTGGCATCGCCTCGAAGAGAGTACAAAGCTCGCTATTCGTCAGCTTGATAACCTCGTCGATATTAATGAATTGCCGATTCAAGAAGCACGTCGTGCTGACTCTGAAAACCGTGCTGTGGGACTCGGTCTCATGGGATTCTCTGACGCTATCGAACAGTTAGGTTACTCGTATGAAGACAAAGAAGCGCATGACTTTGCTGATCAAGTATTTGAATTTATTTCATACATGGCAATTGATGAGAGTGCAGACTTGGCAGAAGAACGTGGTGCATACAAAAATTTCAAAGGTTCAGAATGGTCAAAGGGTCATGTGCCAATCGATACGATGGACAAGCTCGCTCTTGAACGTGGACGGGAAATGCTCACAAAGAAAGATTCTGCTGGTATCCTCCCTGCGCTTGATTGGGAAAAAATTCGTGGAAAGGTAAAGAAGGGGATTCGTAATGCGACACTTCTCGCTATTGCACCGAATGCAAACATCGGACTTGTTGCGGGAACAGCTCCAGGAATTGACCCACGCTTCGCACAAATGTTTTCTCGAAATAAAATTTCTGGTAAGTATCTTGAAATCAATCACAATCTCGTGCAGGCGTTACAAAAAGAAAATCTCTGGGAAAAAGTTCGCGAACAGATTCTCGAACATCATGGTGATATCGAACCGATTGATGAAATCCCTGATCACATCAAACGCATCTACAAAACATCATTTGCTGTGTCTCCGTATGCGTATGTCGAAGTAGCTGCTCGTGCACAGAAATGGGTGGACATGGGAATCTCTCGAAACATGTATCTTGATATTCGTGATATTGATGAGATTATGAATATCTACACAACTGCGTGGGATAAGGGATTAAAGACTACGTACTATCTCCACATGAAGCCAAGACACTCTGCTGAGCAGTCAACAGTCCGTGTAAACAAATCAGAAGCAATGGGACGTCGCGGATTCGGTGCGCTTCGTGATACAAAACAGTCATCACAAGTTTCCGATGAGCCAGCTGTTGCAAGTCCAATGGAATTCACTAACAGTCCTCTTCCTCGAGAAACAACCCTTGCTGATGTCGCAAAGATTAGTCCGAAAGAGACAGAGGAGGCAGTGCATATTTGTTTACCTGAAGACCCGAATGATAAGTTTTTGTGCGAGAGTTGCCAATAGGAAAAAATAAGAAGCGTAGCGACTATATTTTTTCCTAACCCTGTTAAATGATTTTCTAAAAGAAAATCAGCACACGGAAATGATAAGATATTATTAGTTTTATTTTATAATGTTTATTAATAAGAAGTAGCAAAAAGATTTAGAAACACCCGTGTGCTATTTAATAGGGTAGATTTCTCTAATCGCTTCGCTCTCTCGAAATCTATGATTCTAGGAAAAGCATCACCTGAAGATATGAATCTTCACCCAATGAGATATAAGTGGGCATACGAACTCTATAACCAAGCAGTTCGTAACACATGGTTCCCGCACGAGATTGCACTCGGTGAGGACTTGATGGACTGGAAAGCCATGACTGAAGATGAACGTCATGCGGTGGAATTCCTCATGGCATTCTTCAACCCAGCAGAACTCATCGTGAACCGTTCACTTGCGCTCGGTGTATATCCGTACATCAAATCACCAGAATGTCACCTCTATCTCGCAAAGCAAATGTTCGAAGAGGCGAATCACTGTGTGTCATTCGAATACGTGCTCGAAACATTCCCACTTGATCGTGATCGTGTATACAATGTTCACCTCGAACTTGATTCGATGAATAAAAAGGAGGCATTCATCAACAAGTATCTTATTCGTATGACTGAAGACTCTCTCGATATTGAAACTCCAGAAGGGAAGAAGGACTTCGTTCGTAATCTTGTTGCGACAAATATCGTGATGGAAGGTGTGTGGTTCTATTCAGGATTTATGGTGGCACTCTCATTCCGTCAGCGTAATCAACTCCGCAATTTGGGTTCGATGATTAACTGGGTTATCCGTGATGAATCATTGCACCTCAAATTCGGTATCAACCTCATTCATACAATTCTCGAAGAATATCCAGAAATTCTCACTGAATCATTTGCAAATGAAATTCGCGATATCGTCATCGAAGGTGTGAGCCTCGAAGTGGCGTACAACAAAGACCTCTTCCCGAAGGGAATCTTGGGTCTCAATGCTGACTATGTGAACCAGTACGTGCAGTATGTTGCTGACCGTCGTTTAGAAGAACTCGGACTTCCAACACACTTCAATGTTACTAATCCAGCAAAATGGATGGCGACATCAACTGATGTATACGAACTCGTAAACTTCTTTGAAGCGCAAAATACGGCGTATGAAGTAGACGCTCATGGACATAATAATGAAAAGAAAAAGGAAGAATAATTATACAAAAATCTCGCTTAGAAGCGAGATTTTTGTATATAATAAAGAGATGAAAACTATTGTTGTTACTGCTGGACAAGAATATACAGATATTGACGCACTTGCTTGTGCTATTGCATACGCAGAACTCTTGAATCTTGAAGGAAAGAAAGCAGAAGCAATTTTACCCGGCGCGCTTAATCATAGTGTTACTAATGCAGTAAAACAATGGGGGCTTAATTTTAAAGTCGAACCAGCTGATAGCGATTTTGTTTCTGTGCTTGTTGACACTTCTCATCTTGAAAACTTTGCATCTTTTGTAAAAGAAGATTCTATTTTTGAAATATATGATCATCATTATGGCGCAATAGAATATTGGAACGAAAAATTAAAAGAACATTCTCATATTGAAATGGTTGGGGCGTGTGCAACTTTAATTTGGGAAGAATATAAAAAGAGGGGACTCTATGAAGAAATAAATACAATAACTGCAAATCTTTTATTAACTGCAATTATTTCGAATACTCTCAATTTTGGTGCACAAATTACTCATGATAGAGACATTGTTGCTTTTAATGAACTCAAAAAGTATTCTTCATTACCAGATTATTGGATTGATTCATATTTTACTGATCAAGAAATATCTGTTTATAAAGATATTGAAAATTCAATTAAAGGTGATACAAAAATTGTCAAAGTTCCAACATTTGAATTTCCAATCGTTATTGCACAAATGGAACTCTGGGATAGTAAAAAATGTTTATTAGATAATAAAGAAACGATTAAAGAAACAATCGAAGGATTTAATAATCCATACTGGGTAGTAACCCTTCCTTCAATTAGCGAAAAGATAAATTATCTTTATTCAGAAAACCAAGAACTTAAAAATATCTTCTCAAATTGCCTTGAAGCAGAATGGGATGGTGATATAGGTGTAACAAAAAAACTTTGGTTACGCAAAGAAATTCGTAAAAAACTCTATGAATATAAGGATTAATGATCCTCGCCATTAGGCGGGGATTTTTGGTATAATAAGATTATGAAATCTAAACAAGCTCAATTTATTATAGGTATTATTGGAGTCGTTATTTTAGTTGCTGGTATTGGTTTTGTGACCAACAAAGCCCAAGGACCAAGTAAGTACGATGGTTTTGCTCAATGTCTCGCTACTAATGGCGCAGAATTTTATGGTACATTCTGGTGTCCTCACTGTCAGAATCAGAAGAAAATGTTTGGCCGAGCGAAGCAGTATCTCCCATATATTGAATGTTCAACACTCGACGGGAAAAGTCAGCTCCCAATCTGTACTGAGAAAAAAATTGAAGGATACCCAACATGGATTTTCAAAGATGGTTCTCGTTTAACTGGAGAAATTCCACTTCCAACACTTGCTGAGAAAACACAGTGTGCACTTCCAGAATAATATATGCCCGCATATATAGAAACATTTAATTGGTTTGTTGGAGCAGGGGTTGTGGTTATGCAACTGGCTGTGGTGCTTCTTGCGGGGAATCTTCTCTTTTTCCGAACACACACTAATCCTATACTACTCTTCTTTAATAAATACACATTTATTTTAGGTTTTCTCGTTGGGCTCGGCTCTATGGCGCTCAGTCTCTTTTATTCAAGTGTCATTGGATTCCCTCCGTGTGAGCTCTGTTGGGTGCAAAGAATATTTCTCTATCCGCAAGCAATACTTTTCGGAATGGAACTCTGGAAGCGTGACCGGACAATCATCAATCACAGTTTAGCCCTCGCATTTATCGGTTCACTCGTTTCTCTCTTTCACATCTATGTTGAAAATGGGGGAGCCTCATCACTCGCATGTGCGACAGGCACTGCCTCAGAAGTATCATGCGCGATTCGGTATGTCTACCAATTTAGCTACGTGACAATCCCCGTCATGGCTCTCACTGCTTCAGTGTTCATTATTTTCCTCCTTGTGAATTACAGATATATTTCTCGAGCGCGATAACGATTTCATCATGGTATACTACTCTATAGTATGCACATCGATGAAGCGACAATCATAAATCTTCTCAACAATTCCGGTCTTATTAGTAAGACCGATGTCGCCATGGCTCTCAAAAAATCAAAAGAGTCGAATCAATCACTCGGGCAGGTTTTGATTGGTGATGGTAAATTAACTGAAAAGGATTGGAATAGCATTCAAGCAGTTGCGCTCGGCATCCCATTCATAAGTTTAAAAGGGGAGAAGATTGACCCTGAGGTGCTTTCTCTTATTCCCGAACCAATTGCGCGTACGAGTAATATTATTGCGTATAAAAAAACCGCAAACGGACTCGAAGTTGCAATGCTTGATGTTGATGATTTACCTGTCATTGATTTCATAAAGAAAAAAGTTGGTGTACGAATTCTTCCGCGCCTGACAAGCTCTGATTCAATCAAAGAAGCACTGACGCAGTACAAGAAAAGTTTGCAAGCGGATTTTGAAGATATTATTAAAAGAGAAACCGCATCACTCGGCACTGTTCTTGCAAGCAATGCTTCTGCTGAAGAAAAATCAGAGAAAGAATTAAAAGCACTTGCGGAGGATTTACCTATTGTGAAAATTGTCGACACGCTCATTTCTCATGCGATTACCGGTGGTGCATCTGATGTACATATTGAACCAGGAGAGGACTCGCTCGTTGTGCGCTATCGTATCGATGGTATTTTGCATGATGCAATGACACTTCCGAAAGACACTGCACCAGGAATTGTCGCACGTATCAAAGTGTTGACGAATTTAAAACTGGATGAGAAGCGGTTACCACAAGATGGACGATTTAAAATTATAAACGAAGAGGGACGAGTATCATTCCGTGTATCAACACTTCCAATTTATTTTGGAGAGAAAGTCGTGATTCGTATTCTTCGTGAAAATGCCAAAGGATTCACTCTCGAAGGACTTGGCTTTCATGGTGATGCACTTGAGAGAATTCATAAGGGAATGAAGAAGCGCACAGGAATGCTTCTCTGTGCAGGCCCAACGGGAAGTGGTAAGACAACAACGCTCTATACAATGCTCGATATTTTAAATACTCCTGATGTGAATATTTCGACAATTGAAGACCCTATTGAATATCAAATGCCACGCATTAATCAAACACAGACCAAATCAGAAATTGGGTTAACGTTTGCAAATGGTCTCCGTACACTTCTTCGTCAGGATCCAGATATTATCATGGTGGGAGAGATTCGTGATGGAGAGACAGCATCACTTGCGGTGAACGCCTCGCTTACAGGACATCTCGTCCTTTCGACGATTCACACAAATTCGTCTGCTGGGGCTATTCCACGTATGATTGATATGGGTGTTGAGCCGTTTCTTATTGTCTCTACAGTCAAGACAGTTATTGCGCAACGTCTCGTTCGAAAATTAGCCGATACCAAAGAACGATATTTTTTAAGTGAAGCAGAAGAAAAAGCCCTTCGTAATATTGTCGATCTTGATCGAATGCTTACGATTTTGAAAAAAGAAAACATTGTTGATGCTGATTCAACATGGGCAACGATTCCATTTTGTCGACCGAAAGGTGGTGAAGATTCTCCGGATGGGTACAAGGGTCGTATTGGGATTCACGAAGTGCTTGAAGTATCACTCTCTATTAAAGAACTTATTTTAAGGGGTGCATCTGCTGATGAAATCGAAAAACGGGCAAAAGAAGAAGGCATGATGACAATGCTTGAAGATGGAATCTTTTTAGCAGTGCAGGGGATTACAACAACTGAAGAAGTATTACGAGTGGTGTCAGAATAATACATAGGACTTGTCCCGTTAGAAGTCGCAGTTATTTTTAAAAATTGCACACATATAATTATGAATAATTTTTATTTTAAAAAATAATGAGTACTCACAGTTTTCTAACTGCGGGCTACTTCTAATGGGATGAAATTCACCTACAAAGCTCAAACAAAAAATAAAACACTTACTGAGGGCACGCTTGATGCTCGTGATAAATTCGTAGCAGCACAAGAGCTCCGAGAGCAAGGCCTCATCCCTCTCTCAATTAATCCCGTTTTTGAGCGTGGATTTCTTTCTCTTGATATTTCTCTGTTTTCTGGCGTTTCACTTTCTGAAAAAATAATTTTTACAAATAATTTGAGTGGTATGCTTTCTGCTGGTATTTCTCTCGTGCGGGCACTATCAGTTCTCGAAAAACAATCATCAAATAAAGCGTTCCAGGTGATCATGCGCGGAATAAGCGAAGATATTAATCAAGGGGGGACATTCTCTGGTGCAATGGCGAAATTTCCGAAAGTTTTTTCTGGGCTCTTTGTTTCGATGGTGAGAGCAGGGGAAGAGTCGGGGAGTTTGCCGTCAGTGCTTTCTGAAGTGGGCCTTAATTTGAAAAAATCATACGAGCTGAACAAGAAAATCAAGAGCGCCCTTATGTATCCGTCTATTATCCTAGGGGCTATTATTTTGATTGGAATTTTAATGATGATGTTTGTGGTGCCAACGCTCACGCAGACATTCAAAGATCTCGGATCTGAGTTACCAGCATCAACGAAAGCCATTATTTGGTTTTCTGATGCGATTAGCCAGCACTCAATTATTTTCTTTGCTGTATTGTTTGGCTTTATTGGGGCAATTATCGCTCTTTCACGATTGCCTTTATTCCAGAAATATTTTGACTTTATTATCCTCCGACTCCCTGTGATAGGTGATATTGTGAAAGAGATTAATTCTGCTCGCACTGCACGGACACTCGCGTCGTTACTCTCGTCGGGAGTTGATATGTCGAAAGCACTTACGATTACTTCTGATGTGCTTCAAAATAGTTACTATAAAGAACTTACACAAAATGCAATTACACGAATCGAAAAAGGAATTTCTTTATCTGAATCTTTTAAAGAGCGAACAGATTTGTATCCTGTGATGGTGGGGGAAATGGTTGAGGTTGGTGAAGAGACTGGAAATCTTTCAAAGATGCTTCTTGATATCGCTGTTTTCTATGAATCAGAAGTTGATAATAAAACAAAAGACCTTTCGACCATTATTGAGCCAGTACTCATGGTGATTATTGGTGGAGCGGTGGGGTTCTTTGCTATTTCGATGATTTCACCAATTTATTCAGTTATGGACACAATTAAATAATATGATCCCGTTAGAAGCCCTGCCTTTGCCGGCAGGCAGGCGCGGTCGCAATTAAAAAACAAAAATCATCAATATTATGAAAATACAATTTACAAAACTAACTATCAGCACCGTCGCCTGTTTGACCGCGACCTGCTTCTAACGGGATGAAAGCACTCTACACAAAGGGAGTATCTTTTATTGAGATAATTATTGTCATTGCTGTTATTGGTATCCTTGTTGCTATTGTTGTGCCGAGTTTAACTTCGTTTCGTAATGAACAAGCACTTCGAAATACAACAGCTGATATTGTTTCTCTGTTAAATGAAGCGCGTACGAATACAATCTCATCAATAAATTCATCACAATACGGAGTGTATTTTGAAAGCGGACGCGCAGTGCTATTTGTCGGGTCAACATTCACAGAGCCAAATGTAACAAACAAAGAAATTGAGTTTTCAAATGCAGTTACGATTCCGTTGTCAGGAGGGATTTCTCTTGCAGGGAGCGGGAGTAGTGTTGTGTTTAGTCGAATCTCTGGGGATACTTCTAATTATGGTACAATTATTGTACAACTTGTTTCAGATACATCGCGATCAAAAACAATTACCATTGGTAAAACTGGACTTGTATCTACTAATTAATTTTTATGCATTTTATTCTGCACACTAATCGTGGGTTTACTATCATCGAAGTTTTAATTGCGTGTGCGATTATTTCCGTGACATCATTTGCGCTCATCTCAACAGCACAGAAGGGGATACAGCTTTCGAATCAAGCACTTCGGCAGGTGCAAGCGGGACTTTTGATTGAAGAAGGTGTTGAAGCGGTTAAAACAATTCGTGATAATGGATGGAGTACGATTTCAGGGTTTGCACTTAATACAATCTACTATCCATCTTTTAATACAAGCACAAATACGTGGTCTCTTGGAACAACTAATCCTGGCATACTGGATAGTGTATTTACTCGAACAGTGGTTTTTTCAGAAGTTAACCGTGATTCAAATGATGATATTGTTTCCTCGGGGACTGTTGATGCACGTACAAAGAAGGTCACCGTAGAGGTGTCATGGCCGTCGTCTGGTGGTTCGACATCCAAAGCAATTACATTTTATATAGCCGATATTTTTACCTAATGCGCACAAAACAAACAGGAGGATATAGTGTTATTGAAATTCTCATTTATGTGGCGCTTTTTGCGACTCTTTCTATTGCTGTGATTAATTCATACACTGTGGTGCTAGCATCATTCGGGGCTACTCGAGTTAACCGCGAATTACTTGAAGCTGGCTCTACTATTATGGAGCGTATGTCTCGTGAAGTTCGTCAGGCAACATCTGTTGACGTGACGAGCAGTGTTCTTGGGTCATCGCTTGGGGTGCTTCAACTAAACACAACTGATACAGCAGGATATGTAACCACATCTAAATTTATTATTGAGAATGGATTATTGAATATGTACACAGGAGGTTCTCTCGTTGGTAGTTTGAGCGGGGCCCATGTTTCAATTACAAATTTGATTTTTAGAAAAATAACAACAACAGAAGGGGAGGCAATAAAAATAGAATTAACTATCCAGAATTCAACAAGCAAAACACTTCGAACTGAAAATTTCTATAATACAATCGTATTACGAGGAACATATTAATATGACATGTACCACCTATAAACTATCTAAAAGAAATGGAGGAGCGGCGATGATGATTCTCGTGTTCTTTTTTGTTTTTATTAGTGTGACTATTCTCGCTGGTATCATTAGTCCTGTTGTCCGTGAGTTTCGAATTGCAGGAACAATCTTTTCATCAAAAAAAGCATATTTTCTTGCGGAGTCAGGAACGGAAGATGCCTTGTATCGTATTCGTAATAATAAACAAATATCACCAACTGAAATACTTTCTGTTGGTTCGGATAGTGCGACCGTTTCAATCACATCTCTCGGCGGGAATCAGAAACAAATAGACTCTCTTGGTGATTCAGAATCAAAGCAACGCAAAGTTTCTGTTGCCGTAACAACCTCGACTGGAGTTTCGTTCAATTATGGCGTGCTTGCTGGATTGGGCGGTGTCGACCTCTCAGGGGGTGGAACAATTAATGGCAATGTCTATGCTAATGGACCCATTACAGGTGATAGCTCTGCCATAATCACAGGTACCGCTATTTCTGCAAATAGTCCGGCCCTTTCTTTTGATCAGCTGAATGGTACTGGCACTCCAGGATATAATGTATCTTTTGGTAATACTTCGAGCACTCAAGATATTGCACAAAGCTTCCAAGTTTCCTCATCTTCGAGTCCTGCAAATAAAGTAAGTTTTTATATTAAAAAAACGGGTTCACCTTCGAATGCAACAGTTAAAATACTGAATGATGCAGGAGGAAGTCCGGGGTCAACAGTTGTTGCAAGTGGAACGTTGAATGCATCAAGCGTCACAACATCGTATGGCTGGGTTGATGTTTCTTTTACGACAAGTCTTCTTCTTTCTGGGGGAACCACATATTGGCTTGTGATTGATGCGTCAAGTTCGACAACAAAATATTATACACTTGGTGCTTCGAGCGGGGGATACTCAAATGGCTTCGGACAGATTGGACAACTCGGCGGTTCATGGAACGCAACTACTCCTTCTGGTCTTGATTATTATTTCAGCATCTATCTCGGCGGAATGACTGGGCTCATCGAAGGTAGTTCAGGTAGTCAGTGGAATAAACTTCATATTGGGACGGTTTCCGGGAGTGCCCAAGCTCATACAGTGAACTATACCGATGTCACAGGGGATTTATACTGTCAGACTGGTACGAGCAATAACAAATCATGTAATACGAATCAGTCAGACCCCTTGTATCAAACGTTTCCAGTTTCTGATGCTAATTTAGCTCAATGGAAAACAGACGCTCTTGCAGGTGGTACAAGTACAGGTAATTATTCTGTAGGTTCATCTGGTGGAACACTTGGCCCGAAAAAGATTGTAGGGAATGTAACAGTGAACGGAGGGGGCACGCTGACTGTGACTGGAACACTGTGGGTGACAGGGAATGTCTCTCTGACTGGGGGAGGAGTCATACAGCTTGCTTCGAGTTACGGAGTTAATGATGGTGTGATTATTGTCGATGGTACAATCTCAATTTCTGGTGGTGGACATGCAACAGGTTCGGGTACGAATGGAAGTTATTTGATGATGCTTACGACTGATATGTCTTCGAATGCGGCTTCAATCTCTGGGGGTGCAGGAGCTGTAATTATCTATGCACCGTACGGCACAATCTCAATTTCTGGGGGAGCGTCTCTTAAAGAAGCTACAGGATATAGAATAACAGTTTCTGGAGGCTCAAGTATTACGTATGAATCTGGCCTTGCGAATAGTAATTTTTCGAGCGGTCCCTCTGGATCATGGAGTGTGGATTCCTGGGAAGAATCTCAATAAATCACGGGTAGGGGTGTGGTATACTGTATTATATGCTAAAGAAACTGATTATCGGTAACTGGAAAATGAATCCAAAATCCGAAAAAGAGGCACTTGCGATAGTTCGCTCACTTATTACAAGTACAAAGAATAGTAAAAATGCGGAGATTGTAATCTGTCCACCCTTTCCGTTCTTTTCATGCATCCAAAAACTAAAACTTAAGAAGATAAAAATTGGAGCCCAGGATATGTCAGAGGAATCAGAGGGCGCACATACGGGAGAAGTTTCATTGCGAATGATTCATAGTTTCGGAGTCAAAACTATCATTATTGGACATTCTGAACGACGAGCAGGCGGGGACACAAATATGCGTGTGAATAAAAAGATTTCTCTTGCACTTAAGTCAAAAACCATTCCTGTTCTTTGTATTGGTGAAAGCTCTCGTGACACTACAGGGTTCTATCTTGGTTTCATTAAAGACCAGCTTCATGAGTGTTTGGCTGGGGTACCAAAATCGCAAATCAAAGATTTGGTTATTGCCTATGAGCCACTCTGGGCTATTGGTAAAAATGCATTACGAGAAGCAACTCCCGAAGAGTTTATTGAAATGCGAATTTTTATTCGCCGTGTTCTTTCTGATATGTATGATACAAAAGTTGCCCACACGATACCAGTTCTATATGGTGGATCGGTACATCCAGAAAACGCTGACGCCTTTTTAACTACAGGTGAAGCAGATGGGCTTCTTGTTGGCCGAGATAGCATTATTCCTAAAAAATTTGCAGCAATTGTTGCTTGCGTACACTAATGATCCCGTTAGAAGCCGCGGTCGCAATTAAAAAACAAAAATCATCAATATTATGAAAATACAATTTACAAAACTAACTATAAGCACCGTCGCCTGTTTGACCGCGACCTGCTTCTAACGGGATGAAATCAATCAAAGAAGCAGGACCTCTGTCTGGTAAGCGCGTGATTGTTCGCGTTGATTTTAATGTTCCCATTGTGAATGGCAAAGTGCGTGATGATTTTCGTATTAGAAAAGCACTTCCAACTATTGAATATTTAAAGAATAAAGGCGCCAAGGTTATTTTGATTGCTCACTTAGGCGAGGATGAAAAGGAAAGTCTCGAACCAGTAGCAAAAGCTTTAAAGAAATATACCCCAGTACTTTTTCTCAAAGAGTCTATTTTTTCTCAAGCCATCGACAATGCCATTCTTGAACACAAGAAGGGAACTGTTATCTTGCTTGAAAATATTAGAAGAGAAAAAGGAGAAAAAGACAATACCTCTTCGTTTGGGCGTGCACTCTCTCGATTCGGAGATATCTATGTGAATGATGCATTTTCTGTGTCTCATCGAGTCCATGCGTCAATCATAGGGATTCCAAAGCATATCCCAGGGTATGCAGGGTTTCAATTGCTTGATGAAGTGAAAAATCTTTCATTAGCGTTTGAACCAAAACATCCGTTCTTGTTTATTCTGGGTGGGGCAAAATTTGAAACAAAAGTTCCTTTAATAAAGAAATTTATGCGCGATGCCGATAAGGTTTTTATCGGAGGTGCTCTTATGAATACTTTTTTTAAGACAAAAGGGTATGAGGTGGGGCAGTCGCTTGTAGATGAGGGGAATTTTGGTATCCCTAAATTATTGAAAGATGAAAAGTTGTTGTTGCCTTCTGATGTTGAAGTAAGTTTCGGCAAGGCTCATCGTTCGGTTTCTCCTGATCAAGTGAAGAATACTGAAACAATTGTTGATGTGGGGCCGAAGACAATAGCAGAACTACAGGCTGTGATTGCGAATATGAAATTTATTCTTTGGAATGGACCACTTGGTAAATATGAATCAGGGTTTGGTGGAGCAACAGAGAAATTGTTAAAGATTATCGCTTCATCAAAAGCACAAAGCATTATCGGGGGAGGTGATACGGTTGCTCTTGTTGATAAGCTGAAGCTTGAGAAAAAGTTAGGATTTGTTTCGACTGGTGGTGGTGCAACTCTCGAATTTCTCGCGAAGGGAACACTTCCTGGAATTAAAGCACTTAAATAAAAATAAGAATTATTAAAAACACCCTCGCCGACAGTTGTCGGAGAGGGTGTTTGACTTTTGTTGGTTTTTCATGTTAAATGAGGAAAATTTAAAATTAATTCGTATGAATAAAAATGAACTTTCCGAGATGCTTTTGCGCGATGGATTTGCAAAAGTACAGTATCCTGCCTCTTTGCGTTTAGCTGTAAGTAATTTTGTAAAAGCATGGAAGGGTTTCGTGGGTCAATCATTGGAACACAAGATGCAAATTTCTTTTTTGGGCAATGGAGGGTATGAAAACAAAGACCCTAAAATTGATTCAAAACTTGTTGATTTCAAAGAAGATTTTCACATTAATCGCTCCTATGATTTTCCAACAGATTTTAAGCAAACAGCCGAAGATGCTACATTTCTTGCCGCAGGGCACACGCTCTTTAATGAGATACGACCAGTGTCTCATTTAATTGCAGAAATGCTGTCTGAGGTTACTGGCGTTGATTTTGTAAAACTTGCCGTTGAAAAAGAAGATGGCTGGGTGATACGAGCACTATGGTACCCGCCCCAAGAAAACAATATTCTTGCTGCGTATCATCCTGACAAAAGTGGTCATACCGTTCATTTGTTTGATAGTGTGCCAGGATTTGAGCGTTTCTGGGAAGGAGAATGGAAAAGTATGTCGTTCCCTGAAACTGAAGCGGTATTTTTCCCTGGGATGTTAGGGCAGTATTATTCTGAGTGTAAAGTAAAAGCTTTAGCTCATCGTGTTGTGTCATCGCCCGAGAGTAGAAGTAAGGGAAGGGTTTCGATCGTGCTATTCACTGATTATGCAAATGGTCTTATGAAGTATGACAAGGATAAGTGGGGTCCCACTCAACAACTCTTAGCTCCTGGGCAAAATTACACAATGCCGTTTGAAGAATTCAATAAATATTTTACGGAACGTCCTTCAGTCATTGATTCAAGATAAGCAAGTAAACATAAAGAGAGAAACCCCCGAACTAATTTTAGTTTCGGGGGTTTGCTAGTTTCAGAGCAAACACTTTCATTTCTTCATCTGACGAATAGTTGACTGTAGGGGATTGAGGAATCGTGTCATTAAAAAATCGCGGGATAAGATGGATGTGGAAATGAGGGATATCTTTTCCTACGACAGAAATTTGTACATAGTCACACGGAATATTCGCGCGCATGGTATTCATAAGTATTTTTGCGGTTACAAATGCCTTCGCTAGGATTTCATCGGGTGTGTCATGCATCCACACGTGGTGCGTTTTAGGAATAAGAAGTGTGTGTCCTTTTGCAACTGGATGAATATCTAAAAAGGCGAAAAATTCAGCATCTTCATAGACGATACTACTCGGGATAACACCTGTAATAATCTTACAAAATAAGCAATTTTCGTTCATATCGTATAGTATATGGTACAATCGTTCGTATGCCAAATCATGCAGAACTTCTTGACCTCCTTTTACATAATCGCGGAATAGCTCCCGCTGATAGAGAAAAATTTCTCAATCCACTGTATAACGAACATCTCTATGATCCATATCTTTTGAAAGATATGGAAAAAGTCGTTGTGCGAATTTTTGAAGCAACAGAAGCAAAAGAAAAAATAATTATATATAGTGATTATGATTGCGATGGGATTCCTGCGGCAGTCATTCTGCACGATTTTTTTAAAAAAATTGGCTATGAACATTTCTCTGTGTATATTCCTGATAGACACGATGAGGGGTATGGATTACATAGTGATGCTATCGATATATTTATTGAGCAGAAAATAAATCTGCTTATTACATTTGATTTAGGAATAACCGCAGTAGAAGAAGTAGCAAAAGCAATGGCTAGTGGTATTGATGTAATTATTACCGACCATCACTTGCCTCAGGCAGAAGTTCCACGTGCTTTTGCAATCATTAATCCAAAACAGGATGGATGTGAGTATCCAGATAAAATGTTGTGTGGCGCGGGGCTGGCATTTAAACTCGTGCAAGCGCTTGTTAAGAAATACGGTGAATATTGGAATATACCGACTGGTTTTGAGAAATGGCTTCTCGATATGGCGGGGCTTGCAACACTTGCTGATCAGGTGCCACTTGTAAACGAGAATCGCGTACTCGCGTATTACGGATTGAAAGTATTACAGAAAGCTCGCAGGCCTGGACTTGCTGAACTTTTTCGTAAGGCAGGCGTTGATGCCTCAAAAATAAATGAAGAAGATGTTACCTTTACACTTGCTCCACGTCTCAATGCTGCGAGTCGCATGGCCCATCCTATGGATGCATTTGAAGTCCTTGCTACGACTGACCCTGTGCAGGCAAAGGTTTCTGCTGATCATTTGGCAAAGATAAATGATGAGCGAAAACAGAATGTTGCCCACATTATGAAAGAGGTTAAAAAAGAAATGGCGAAACGTGAAGAAAAATCACTTATCGTTATCGGTAATCCCGCGTGGCGTGTCGGTGTGCTTGGTCTTGTTTCGGCAAAATTAAGTGAGGAATATAAAAAGCCATCATTTGTCTGGGGGCAAGAAGGAAGTGATACTATTCGGGGTTCATGTCGTGGGTGGGGGAATATAAATCTCGTTTCCTTAATGTCTCTTCTTCCTGAGAAAAGTTTACTTGCCTTTGGCGGACATGCAGGTGCAGGTGGATTCTCAGTGTCTCATGAAGAGGTACATTTTCTCGAGGAACGACTTCTTGCTGTTTTTTCTCAAACGACTATTTCTGAAGAATCAAATGAAGACCGATTGATTGATTCAACGATTTCCATTGATGATGTTACTCCACAGAACTATGCGGTTATTGAGAAACTCGCGCCATACGGTATGGGGAATCCGAAACCAAGTTTTTTATTTAAAGACCTAC
>JBAYUP010000010.1:0-30944 GCA_041675045.1 Minisyncoccota bacterium
GAAGCGCCTCGGTCCTAAATTTTGCGCAAGCAAAACATGGATATGATATAGTCCATCCCTTTAAGTAATTTTAGGATAAATGTAATCGATTGGTCGTAGGTTCGATCCCTACCGGGGGAGCAAGGTAGGACAAACGTCCTTAAAAACCTCATTTCGTTCTGATGTATCAATGATACTTTCAGGTTCGAACTTGGGGTTTTTTGCTTTTGCTTGATTTAAACCATCAATGAGCTTTTGTATCGGTTTTGTGTTGATAATATCAAGTATTTCTTCATTCCAAATTAGGTTCGAACCAAGTTTCGCAAGAACGATTCTTTTGTTCTTTACTAGTCCGCTTTGTAATGTTTCCTCGAGTTCGCCTGTTAGGTCAATTATCTGTTCAGCTATTTCATACCAGTTTTTGTTGATAGCTTTTTGGTTGTTTAAATCTGAAATTTCTTTATCCATTTCTCCAATATCAGTCTTATATTCAATATTAGTGATTTGGTCGCTCGCTAACATTTGGCGATACTTTCTTTTACGATCCTCTAGTTGATCTATTCTTTCTTTCTTCCCGTTAAATTCTAATAAGCCAGACATGACTTCATTGTCTTTAATCTCTTTAATACACCTCTTGCTCCATTCAATGAGGGATTTTGACATAGTTAGGTTTTTCTTAACGTATAAGCAAAAAAACCTCGTTATTTCACCCTCCTCAATGTATTTGACGGATTCTCTCTTCTTTCGTTTGGGAACATTGTAGTAATACGCATAACTCAAATATTTAGGGTTTTCTATTTGATCAATCTCTATAGCACATTTAGGACAATGTGTTTTATTTTGATATGCAAATTTATATTTACACTGACAGATAATTTGAAATTTCATGTCTGCTCCTACAAACTCGCCAAAAGGTGATTTAATAAAACCAGAATAAGGGGTTTGGTGAGTTTGCGTCTTTGGTAATGTCCTACTCTTTAACATATAAAGAATTTTATTATGTTCATCTTCAGATATTAAACGAGGCAGACTTTTTGAAAGTTCATATCGTAGACCTTGTTGATAAAAGAAGCCTGCATAAATCGGATCTTTAAGAATTTCATATACTCGGGAATATGTAATGAAGTTTCCACCGCTTTTCTTGTGTTTCGGGGTTGTTAGTTTAGCAGAGTGTACTACCCAGTCATAAACTTGTGTTCCTGAATAAGCACCGCTTAAAAACATTTTTAGCATTTCTTTAACGACAGACAATCGATGTTTATCTACCATCCATTTACGATTTCCTTTTTCCTCCGATTTATCATTTAAAAATCCAAGAGAAGCAAGACCGTGAGGGTACCCCTTTAATGCTTTTGTTCTCTGACCCTCTTTTACCATGTCTCCCTTATCATCACTATCCTTTTTGGAAAAGATAAGTTCAAGGGCAATCATCATTTTATCGGTTGAGGAACTAGTATAACAAGTAGAATTTGGAGTTCTAATATACAAAAGTTTTTTCTCATCCATTAATGAAATAATATAACCAGCATCTATTGAGTTTCGAGAAATTCGATTTCCTCTAATAACTAAAATCGCATTTGCCTTACCAGTTCTGATAAGACTTGTCATTTTATTAAATCCCTCTCTTCCAGTTTTGAACGCACTTTTACTTTCTGAAATAATATCCACGATGTTTAACTTATTTCTTTCAGAATGTTCCTTTAATTCTCTTAATTGAGTTTCAAGAGATTGTACTTGTTTATCTTCACCCTCGCTCGATTTTCGGCAATAGATGACATAATTTAATTTACTTGTATCTAGATTTTTGTAATTCATAAATAAAAATGAGGCAACAACACTCTTAATCGCCAGACCAAGTGGGTTGTTACCTCGTTCTTATCTACAAGCACCCCTGAATTGGGCTTATAGTTTTTTGCACTTGATCTGGCATATAAATTATAACATTTTTCAAATTTAGGCACAGTCCACCCCTTTTACCCCTGATTTCCTCTAGAGGCATTGTAATATGGCGGTATGTATTCGTATCTTATTTACAAGCAAATGCAATCTACCCTTGGAAATTCATTTCCTGTATCAGTATTCAGGCACAAATCAGATGGCACGGATAGAGGGGTATAACTATTTTTCCGTGCTTTCGCATTTGAACCCGAGTAACTGGTTATGTTTCTAGGAGTGGTTTATACAGCGAACCCCTAAAGCTGTTTTTAGATATGAAATTGTATTGAGCCTTTTTATAAGTGGCTCAAAAGCGCTTATTGATTAAATAAAAACTTTTGAACCACTTATAAGCCCGCTCTTCTTTTTAATGCTTGTGTAAAAACTTCGAGTATGAATGAACCAATATGATCTAAATCTTCATCAGTCATTTCATTGGTTTTTTCAACTCCTATTTCTTGTTCAAGCGTTTTACGCAAATCATTGATTGCAGGGGGATTTAGGTTCATTTATGTCTCTTGATACCAGTTTCTGATCTACGGCCTGCCGTGGATGATTTTTGGTCGATTTTTCGACCTCCTCAGAGGGATTTGAAATCTTATAGAGGTATCTAACGAGCTGTCTTGTCTCAAGTTTCCTATATTCATCTTTTGGCATTAATTCATTAAATGATTTGCCTAGGTTTTTTCTTGAAAATTTCTGATTACTGACCGCTCGAGCTAAATGAATATATGCACCTATCCATGGTTCTTTTATTTGATATCTATTAAATCTTGCTTCTATGCTTCTCATACTGATTTTTTAAAAAAATGTATTAATTTCGACCAGCACATATCTTTGTGCGTTTGCATTATTCCATTTTGGTTTCGTGTTAACCGAGTCGATGCCGAGTCGAAAATAAAAAAAGACCATAGTAATATGGCTTTTTAAAGAAATAGATCAAAAAAATTAAATTTAGAGTGTTTTGTTTATTTGAACAGAATCACCATCGTTCCTTTTAAGAAGTGATTTTCCTAGTATTTTAAGGGAGTCTTTTTCAATGATTGAAATGGCTTCTGTAACTGACCTTCTGTTAACCACATTTTCTCTGGCACCGAAAGATACAGAGTCTTTTGCGTAATCAAGAACACGGCGCAGTGATTCTATCGCCAGCGCATGTCCAGGACTATAGTCGGAAGAACGTATTTGCATCTCTGTTGGAAATTCACTTCGATTAAGTAATTGGTCAAATGTGCGAATGGAGATTTCTTCATTATTTACACCTTCAATAACTTTTATTTTCTTGCCAAAAAGGAGCATCGCAATGTTTAATTTTAATGGAAAAATATTTTTACCCTTAGTTATATTCATTTGCTTATTACCAAAATGAACTACACACCTTTTACCATCTGGAGCAACAGTAAGGGAAAAATCAACACCGTCAATATCCATGTTATCCGTTAATTCTTTCAGTTTCTCTTTATATGCCTGCAATCCTTCGGTTGAGCATTTAATTTTAATTTCTTGGTTTGTATCAAAGTTGCCAGAAAAGTCCTCTAAAATTTCAGGATTTAAAATAGTAATTATTGTTGGACTGCCTTCAGTTATTGAATCTTCACTCAAATTAACGAGTTCCTGTTTTAGTTTCTCCAACTTGTATTTTCGTTCATCAAAATTTTCAACCTCTTCATCTTCTCGAGTTGGTCGGATATATTCCAAAATATCTTCCATGTCTCGTAGCTGGAAACGAATAGGACGAGTTATGAGACCGTCGTTAAAAGACTGTCTTTTTCTAATCAGAAAATCGCAGATTTGATAAATCAGGCTTTTGTAAATATCCAATTTTTCATATTCCTCTAAGGTTGGCATTATAAATACATTATACCAAGAAATATCTAAATTTTCTGCGCAAAAATTTTTTCACGCCCCGCTTTTAAAATCCCATCTCTTACCGATCGTGATTGACCCAATCTCACAATAACTAGAAAGATATCTAAATTTAAATAAAAAGCCTGAATGACAGAGCCCAGGGATATATCAGGATATTGGTCTATCTTCAGCCGACCAGCCCATCTAGTACCCATATTATAGTTATTCAATCCTGGGACTCCCAACCTAAAAACACCCCCATACCCCAAAAACCAAACCCCACTCTTCTTTGAAAGAAATGAAGCGTATACACTCGTTCCTTTCGGTCTCAGTAGCTACGAGATATTACAAGTAATTAAACATATACCCATGTACCAAACAATTGAAGACGTATTAAAAAGCCCTGTGAGCCTGTCTACATATCGAGGTAGTACGAAAACGAAAGATATGGTAGCAGAACAAATCAAAGCTAAGTACGGAGCAAGTGAATTAAAGAATTTTAATCCGTATACCTCCATGATGACCTTTTCATCGTGGCTTAGACTGGGCTTTAAACCAAAGAAAGGTGAGAAAGCAATTACTTCAGTTACCTATATTGAAGTAAAGGATGAAAACGGAAAGGTTACCAGAAAGCAAAAGCGAGCAGTAAATCTCTTTTATTATCGCCAAGTGATGAAGATATGACTACCGACCAGATATATGCGTTTAGGGCAGATATAGAGTCATTCACTGAACGATTGAATACATTTGCTCACATACTTTCAGATAGCAATCTCATGGTTAAAGATGTGCCAAAGAATGCTGAACCAATTACAAATAGACAGTATAGACTTCTTCTTGATCTTATAAAAAAGAAAAAGATGAGTAAAGAGGAAAAAGAGAGATGGCTTACCGAAATGGAAACGATGTCTAAATTTGATGCCTCTGAGTTGATTAGTTCGTTTATTATTGGAACCAGATAATTCTCTGTTCCTCCCTGTCGGACACGCTATATAAATGATGCAAATACTGCTTGGTCTACTTGAATACATGTAAAGTTCCGATAACTTATCAGGTAGCAATGTATCGGTATGCAGAGTGCAATTCTCTCGCCATTTGATGAGCGTGTCCGACAGGGAGGAATGGATATATAAAGGGCTAGTAATTACCGAACGAAATGGTAGCTACTAGCCCTTTTTTGTGTACGTGATATTATGAGGTATAACTAAATAAGCAGTAGCCTAAACTATCGAGCAATCGGTAGCATGGTGAAAAATCCTGACAGGAATAAAGAACCCATCATCATGGGGTTACCTGTCAGGTCATGTCTGGAAACGGATATGGAGGGCTTCGGCTCTCACCCATGTGGTGGGCTTTTTGTTTGCCTGCTCATGGGATTTATCAATAGAAACAAAAGAAAATTCTATGGAAAACATGTTCACTCTTGAGGGTAGAATTGGTCGCTTGGATTATTTTTTTATATTACTTATTCATGTAATATTTAATGTTCTTATTGTGCTTCTTAATCCTGAATCAGTTCTAATCTTAATTTTAGTAATCCCTGTATCCCTAGGTGTCTTCTGGTTATATGTTTGTGCCATTGTAAAACGATTTCATGATTTAAATAAATCAGGTTCTAATTTCTGGCTTCTTCTTATTCCAATTTATAATATATATCTTACTTTGGGGTTACTTCTTTTTCGAAAGGGAACAAATGGATCAAATATGTATGGAGAAAATCCTGTAGAAAATGGAAGTATTTTTCTTAAACAAGAAACGGTAATTACTAAAGAGAGTAATAAAGTTGATGTTGAAAAAGTCATGCTGATACTTTTTGTTATTCTCTTTTTCCTCGGCATAGTATGGTCGCTTATTAGTATGTAAAATATACATGGAACAAAAGAAGCCTTTTTTAAAAATTCAAAGCAAAGAAGTAGTAATATCAGTTGCTATAACTGTATTTATTATTTTAATAATTTTTCTATTCTCATATAAACCAGATAAAAATTCTAGCGTAAAAAATGTATCTTCTGAAAATGAAAATAAAGAATCTCTGATACAAAATAATGGACAAGAAAAAGAAATTAATGAATTAAAAGAACGAATTGCTCAGTTGGAAAATAAACCAACACCGAAATCACAAACAATTTACAAAACAATATCTTCAAAAAGCGCTGCTGATATCATTGCAGAATGGAAAAACAGAGTTGCGCAAGTTACATGCGAGTGGAGGTATACAGATGGAAGTGTCTATCAAATTGCTACCGGATCATCAACTCTTGTAGATATGGCAGGTAATGGATTAACTGCAATAACTAATAAACATGTCATACAAGCAGATAATGGCTACCCCCCAAAAAGATGTATGGTACATGTTTGGGGTATTGGATTCAGAGAAATAAAAGCAACAGATAAACCATTTTTATATACTCCGACAACAGATTTAGGTGCTATAAAATTAACTATATCTGAAGAACATCCACTCGGTGTATTTTCTGAAATTAGTGGCGTAAAACATTGCACAACAATTAATATTGGTGATAAGTTAGTAGTCTTAGGATATCCAACAATAGGTGCAGAAACTGGAATAACAGCAACGGAAGGGATTATTGCAGGTATAGAACAAGATTATTATGTTACTGACGCAAAGATTGACCACGGCAATTCCGGTGGGGCCGCAATTCTTTTAAAAGATGATTGCTGGCTCGGTATACCAAGTGCCTCAAGAGTGGGAGAAATTGAATCGATGGGTAGAATACTGAAAAGTAGTTTGGTTTTTAAAAATAAATAATATTTTGTATGCCGAAAATTAATTTCAAAAATAGCCCCCACGATGTTATTTATGAATGTGATCAATTATTAAAAATAGACCCATGGAATCATGAGGCTATAGATAATAAATATTATGCCCTTATATCATTAGGTGGAAATGAAAAAATTATTAATTATCTGAAAGCCAAAAGTTCGCTCTTGTATAAAGAATTCAATGAAGAAAAATATGGAGACGATGACAGGTTTCAAGAGAAAATTTCACATCAAAATAGAATAGATAGTGGTGAGGATGAAGAATGCTATTTAGAGGAAGATAACCTTAATGAATCCTATTATTGTGATGGATATGAAGAACAAGAAAAATATGAAGCACGAGAGATTATAGAATTATGTGACAAAAAATTAGTAGATATTCTCGCTACAAAATCACAAGCCCTGTATTCTTTAGATGAATTACGAAAAGCATTTTATATACAAGATAAAATATTAGAAATTAACCCAGAGTACTATTTAGATTTTCAATAAATCACATGCATAAATTCAAACAAACCCTCATTAAAATAAAAACCCTCACCCTAAAATTCCTTTCCCGCACCTTTGCAATACTTCTCGCTTTTCTCATCATTTCAGCTTCCTCAATCACTGTCTTCAAAGAGTTAGGCAGGGAGAACAGTAAGGAAGATTCTGATTGTAATGTTTTAGGCATTGAACTGCATGGTTTTTTAACTACCTATATTCCAGAATCAGATTACGGAGAAAATGGTCGTTTGCTCTATGACCAAACTGCTTCAGAAAATATCATAGCTGCAATAGAAAACGCGGAAAAGAATAAAGATATAAAAGCTATTCTTTTGGAGGTTGATTCAGGTGGCGGATCTGGTGTATCTGATATGGAAGTAGCTAATGCGTTAAAAAGAGCCACAAAACCAACCGCCGCTATAATTAGGAGTATCGGGGCATCAGCTGCATATATGGCATCTACAGGAGCAGGACGAATCTTTGCTTCTCGCGATTCAGAAATTGGAAGTATCGGAGTTACTATGTCGTATCTTGATAATTCACAGAAAAATGAAAAGGACGGAATTGCCTATAATGAACTTAGTTCTGGAAAATTCAAAGATACTGGTACTTCTTACAAGCCTCTATCAAAAGAAGAGCGTAGGCTTCTTATGCGAGATATTACTATTAGTTACCAGAACTTTATAGAGAATGTGGCTGAGAATAGAAATCTTTCCATTAAAGACGTGAAGAAAATCGCTGACGGCTCTACAATGCTTGGACAGATGGCATTAGAACATGGATTGATTGATGAAATTGGAGGTTACGACGAAGCTAAAGCATACCTATCTAAAAAGATTGGTGAGGAAGTGGAGGTGTGTTGGAATTAAATATAATGATTCCATTGGAGGAATATAAAAAATGTTTTAGTAAAAAACTACTCGAGGAACTGACAGAAGAGCAGATACTTAAGCTTAGGGAGAATCAGGATCAAATGGCGGAAATTTTCTTTCAGATGTGGCTTGAAGATAGAAAGAAATAATGTATCATTCACACACAGTGAACCCTATTTTCTCGGCTTTATTCAGCCGTAAGAATAGCATAGCAAAAAACTCTCCAAATAAAAGGTCTTCGGTATGCAGTTACTTTAATTTCTCTATATAATCAATGAGATTTTTAATCTTAGCCCACGCCATAACTTCATCAGTGATTTCATTTGTGTGCATGACTGGGTTTCGAACGGGATTAATTTCTTGTGCATCAGAGATTAATGAGTACTGATATTTCCTGGGAAGAGGTTTCTTTTGACCTTTCGCTTTAAAAATATCCACAATTTCTCCAAGATCACATAAATCTGTGTAATTCAGATAATGCTCTTGTTTAACAATTTTACCTTTCAAGGAGTGTTTTGCTTCACCAGTTTTTCTTAAACTCTTTATCTTATTTATACGATCAAGTACGTTTTTTTCATCAGCATTTAATACATCAAAATCAGTTTCTTTGACACCTTTATTTTTTAGATATTCTCTAAAAATATTTTCAAGGATATAGAGGTCTTGATAGACCAAAGTATTTTTGTATGAAAAGTGTTTTAGTTTATCTTGCAGGCTCTTTTTTATTTTTTTATCACCAACATTTTCGTTGATTTTATCTCTAAAATCTTTTTCTCGTTTATTACGACTTTCTTCCATTCTTACTTCATAGCCGGGTCTTTTGTCTTGTTCAATATCGACATCCTCTTTTATAGCTCTTCTCCAAGGAGTCCAGTCCTGAATAATAACAGCAAGTATCTTTTCTAATTTCTTTAAAAACTCTTGATATAAAGGATCATCCTTAATGATGCCTTCACGAGAACTGGTAAACCTGTCGTTTTGATCATCTTCAAATCCATCAACATGTATTTCCCCATAAAGGTACTCCTCAGTAACAGTTTTCTTCGTAATTTCATCAAAAAGGTTTTCTTGCCTCAATCTTCCGTTGGTAAATAGATTAACGCTTGCCTTGAAATCACCTTTTGAACCTTTAAGAAGCAATTGATTAGACTTTGAAATGGAACCTACAAAACCTCTAATGGTAATTGTCTTTCCTTCAAAAGTAAAGATTGTGTCCTGAATGAGTCTTTCATTTTTTATATTTTTAAATCTATTAGAGAAGCTCTTATCCTTCTTTTCCAAATACCAAGCAAATTGAGTGTTGTCATTCAATTCCTTCAAGTCGCCAGTAGTAATGGGCTTATCGTTTACTTTTATTACAAATGAGTCGCTGCGCTTAATGCTAAAAATAAAATTGAATTGAGTGGCAAGGTACTTTCGTATTATATCCTCACTATTTAAATTAATCTTAATCTTTTCAAAAATTATCTTGGTGCCAGTTTTTTGAGTAGTTGGCTTTCCATACAAATTGATCTTTTCATTATCCGTGAGATTGCCAAGTGTATACTTACCATCATTTTTAATTTCGTTATCAAGAACAGAATTATTGATTTTTCCACCCGTCATTTCATTTCCTTGCTTTTTTGAAATAATCACAACTTTTTCAGAAATAGAGAGCATTGCCAACTTACCGATCCCTTTTCTACCAATAACATTTCGTTTTGATTTGTTGTGGACATCATCTCTTCTTGAATAGCCAACATTTAAAAATCTACCCTGAAAATCAGAAGAGTTCATCCCTTTACCGTTATCTTCAATAATAAGACCTTCGCTATTAATAGTAATTTTTACTTCTGTAGCCTCTGCATCCCAAGCGTTTGATACTGCCTCAGCAATAACCGTCGCAAAACTTCTATAGAGTCCTCTACCTAGATGGTTTAAAACTTCTAAAGAAAACTGAAATTGAAATTGATTATCTGGCATGCTGTTTTAGGTGGTTTTTTATACTTTTCCCAATGACAACACCAAGTCGGACGGGTACAGCATTTCCGATAAATTTCGCTACTTTGTTAATAACGATCGGCTCTGACGCTGGAAGAAATTGATAGGTATCAGGAAAGGTTTGAAATATCGCCGCCTCTCTTAAACTGATTGCTCGATTTTGTGTTGGATGTCCGTATCTACCATTACCCAAACCAACACACTGAGTCGTCATTGTCGGAGATGGCTCATCCCAATTCATGCGACCGTATACGGTATGACGATAAGTATGACCAGACTCTTTTTTATGGCAATCCAAAACCAAATCTTCACTCCAGCTATTAGAACTACCTCCATTGTGAGGTGTGGCTTTAATTCTCTTTAGATTTATCGGTGCAAGTTTCCTTGATCGATGCAATGGATCTTTCTTGCTTGCCTCACCATCCTTGATAGGTTCTAAGTGCTTGATCACATCTCGTACAGTTACTCTATTATCTTTGTGAGTTCTCTTAATCAACTCAATTTCTCCCATTTTTGATGCAAGCAATACAAGTCTTCTTCTTTTTTGTGGCACACCAAACTCAGATACATCAACTACCTCATACTTATAGTGATATTTATTGGCTTCAAGAACCTTTAAGAAGCTTGTGAAAGCAGGATACTTATTCTCAACCGCAAGATTACTTACGTTTTCCATTGAAACAATATCCGGTTGTGTCTCAGCTATGAGTTGAGCAAACTTACTTAGTGGCTCTAGTTGCTTCTCAGTAATAGCGTTGAGATTTAATTTTGAAAACGGCTGGCAAGGAGCACAGCCCGCAAGAACGCAGATCGTATCTTTCTTCGTGCCAAATAGTTTGTTTATATCCTCGGCAGTAACTTTGAGAATATCCTTATCAATAAATTGAGACTTATTGTTGTATTCGTATCCAAATTTACAGTTTGAGTCGTTATCTATTCCCGCAACCACATCGAGACCTTCCTTAATAAGACCATGCGTTAATCCGCCAATACCGCAAAATAGATCAATGACTTTAATTTTTTGGTTACTTTTTTTCATAATATTGAAGATATTTTATTATAACATTTTCTAGATTATTTACATCAAATAGATTTGTAGAATTTAAGTCATGGGTTACTATAGGTATACATGATACTGATCCAATCACCGATAATAAAACTCTTTCTGAAAGAGGCTGAAAAAATGATGGAGAATAGTTTTAATCTATCTTTTATTATGATTTGCGGATTGATATGTGAACTAAGTCTCAAAGAGCTTTGTAATTCAACTAAAAAATTCTCTGAATTATTAGAGGAGGCAAAAAAGGGTGGGTTAATAAGTTCATACGAATATGATGCTTTTGATGATATAAGAAAAACTAGAAATAAATATGCCCATTGGGATATATATAAAATAATTTATCAAGGGTTGGTGGTAGTAGAACCAGATCAGAAAGTCTCTTTTATTGAAGAAAAAGACGAGGATGATATCGCAAAGGTTTTAGAGAATGAAATTTTTACAGATACACATCGAATTATGAGGATATACCCAGTACTTTTGGATTTTTTAAAAAAGAATTAAATTTTATCTGGCAAGGCTTAGGGACAGGTAAAAGTCCAGATCTTATTATGAACGCGGATATCAGTATCAGCCGTAAAAAAATGTTTGATACAGATCAAGAGCAACATAACAAGAGATACCTAAATGAAGATTAGTTATGGTAAAAAATTAAAATAAAGGCTGTTCACGAAAGTGTTCAGCCTTTTATTATTTCCATTCGAACATCCTCCCACATTCGGAGCCCTTAAAATCATCTTGTTTTGCAAGGTGATTTTTTGTTACCTTATATCAAGTTCGAACCTATAGTATAATTTGGTTTATGAAAATCTTTATTACAGGAATATCAGGAACAGGAAAAACAACCCTAGGAAGAAACCTAAAAGAAAAAGGTTTTAGTGTTATCGATATTGATGAAGATCGGCTTTGTCATTGGTATAACAAAGAGACAGGAAATGTTGTCGATTATAAGGCAGAGTTAAATAAAGATTTTATATCTAAACATAGTTGGATGTGTGACATCAAAAAATTAAAGGATCTTATTGATATATCTTCAAATCCTGTTTTTATTATCGGTATGCCTGAAAATATAGATGAAATAATATCTATATCAGATAAAATTATTATTTTAAAGTGCTCACCTGAAACATTCATTTCTCGTATTCTCGAGAGAGAAGATAATGATTTTGGAAAAGATGAATCAGCTCAAAAAGAGATTTTACAAATGTATACTTTATTTGAAACTAAAATGGATACATTAGGTGCAATTCCTGTAGATACAGAAGACTCTATTGATAATGTTGTTAAAAAAGTTTTAGAGATTGTTAATTGATTTTAGTCACCTTTAATAATACTCACCCGAACTTCCTCCCACATTCGGCGCCATTTGACAAAAATATCTTTTGTGCTATTATTAAATTAATACTAGTTTTTTGATAGTATTTTGATTGGTTTTCTGAGAAGATTTTGTCTTTTGTGAAAACCAATTAAAATTAAATAGCAATGGCAAATAAAACAAAAATCCATTTACCTCGTTCATATTATGGAAACGAGATGAGGAAGAATGTAAGGATTGAACCCTTTCTACTTCCGACAATCTTTTTGGCTGGACCTATCCGCAATGCTCCAAAATGGCAAGAGGAGGCGATAAAGATTTTACTTGATAGAGATGAAAAACTTTTTGTTAGTTCTCCCACGAGAGAACTTTCAAAAGATTTAATGTCTTCTGTTGAGAAAGATAATCCTTTCAACTATCAAACATTTGAAAGGCAAAGAGCTTGGGAGCAATACTATCTCAATAGTGCCTCCCAAAAAGGTTGTATTATTTTTTGGCTTCCAAGGGAAGCAGAACCAAAGGAGTTTCCTGACAAAGTATATGCACACATCACTATGATGGAACTCGGTGAATGGATTGCGAGAAAAAAAGCAGATAAAGAGATTAACATTGTTTTTGGTAGTGATGGCAATTTTCCTGAATGGTCAACCATTCTTTACGAAATTGCAAGTGAACTTCCAACAGTGCCAATACGCAATTCTCTTGAAGATGTTATAGATACAGCCATTCAACTTTGCAGAGCAGATAAACTCTTGTAAGTTCATAAGAAGCAAAAAATTAACCCACATAGAAAAGCCCACGCTTTCTTGTGGGTTTTTCTATTACGAGTTCTGAAGTGCTATCATCGGAAACAACTCAAAAATCTTAGAAAACTCAGTATCTATTCTAGCCATTAATTAGAACCATTCGAACTTCGTCCCATACTCGGAGCAAAATGAAAACACTTATACTTCACGTATAGGTGTTTTCATTTATATCTCCACTCCTTCTTTAATTCAAAACAGAATTTGAGGCATGTTATAATAAATAATATGAAAAATAATAAAAAATATGTCGATGGATTCGTCATACCAATAAAGAAGAAGGATATAGAAGCCTATAAGAAAATGGCAGAATGGGGAGCGAAGACGTGGAAGAAATATGGTGCTTTGGAATACTTCGAATGCGTAGGAGATGATTTAAAAGCACAAAAAGGTGGGGGATTGGGTTTTACCAAACTTGCGAACCTCAAACCAACTGAAACAGTTGTTTTCTCATGGATCGTATACAAATCTAAAGCACACCGCGATCAGGTAAATAAGAAAGTGATGAGTGATCCGGGTATGAATAATTTTGATCCTGCTACAATGCCGTTCGATATGAAGCGTTTTGCTACTGGCGGGTTTGAGGTGCTAGTGGAAGCATAATAAAAAATATTTTATTAAATATCAATGTAAATTAAAAAATGCTTAACAAAATTTGTTAAGCATTTTTTAATGATTTAAGCTGAAAGCAGTTTTAATGCGTGCCGGTCTTGTTGTAACTAAATCCTGGATTGTGGAAATATCACCGTAATCAATAATAAATATTTTTTTATTTAAAATGCAGTATTGGTGAGGTTCTGTTGTTTCTGGAGATAATACTGTTTTGAACTTTTTAAGAGGGCTTGTGAAGTGCGTGTCAGTAATTTCTTCTCCTCTTGTTTGAGTGATTATCCATCCACAAAGATATAATTTTATTATAGGCATGATGTCGGGATCAATATACTGTTGTGAGTACGTATATTCATTTACATTTGCGTAATACCCTAACAAACTATATTTTTTACACGAATCCAAAGAGAGCTTCCCGTATGTTGCGTAATAGCCATCACGGCTTTCCTTTGTAACAAAAGGGAAAAGAAGAAGTCTGATAAATAACCTTACAAATCTTGGCTTGGCGATTTTGATTGCCTTTGTGCCAACAAGGATTACAATCCTTGTTTTTCCTTTCCTTATTTTCATACATGTAGGATTTTTGGGAATATTACATCTAGTTTAGTGTATTGTCAAATATATAACAGTCATTCGCAGGAACTATCATTGTGAATCAAGCTCGAGAATACTATTAAAGGTAGTTCTTTTGTTTATGCTATACTACTTTTATGCAAAAAATAGCTACACAAATCTTTATTTACTCATCTATTGTTTTCGGAATCATTGGTATTTGTATCGTATTAACAGCTTCAGGTCCAGATACTCCCGATACGCCACAGACTGAGATGTTGATTAAACTTCTATTCGCAACTGTTTTTGTTATCCTTCCTTCATTTGCACTCAGCATGGCAGGGAAGTATCTCAAGAAATAATATAGTTATATGGAATCACAAACTTCTTTAATTATATTGTTTGCCGTTATTGTCGTAGGATTCCTTATTGCGGATCTTGGTTTTTTCAATAAAAAGAGTCATAAGATTGAATTTAAGCCCGCACTCTACCAATCATTATTTTGGATAGGTATATCTCTTGCCTTCGGAGTATTAATTTTCTTTTTTATAGGGAAAGAAACAGCGGTTGAATTCTTCAGTGCGTATATAACTGAAAAAATGCTTTCAGTAGATAACCTGTTTGTTATCTTGCTTATATTTAGTTATTTTAATTTAGAAGAAAAATATCATCACAAAGCATTGTTCTGGGGTATTATCGGAGCGATAATTTTTAGAGCGATATTTATCGGAGTAGGGGCGTATGTTATTAGTCAGTTTTACTGGGTACTTTATGTTTTTGGTGGGGTGTTGCTGTACACGGGTATTAAATTATTGAAGAATAAAAAAGAAGAGCATGTTGATTTCAAGCACAATAAAGTCATAAAATTTGCTCATAAAATATTTCCATTTACCGATACTCATCATGGGGGGAAATTCTTCGTACGAGAGAATGGTAAATTCTATTTTACTTCACTCTTTATGATTGTTCTTTTGGTAGAGGCAACTGATATTATTTTTGCCGTTGACTCTATCCCAGCCGTGTTCAGTGTTTCTCAAAATATGTTTGTAGTATTCACCTCAAATATCTTTGCGATTATGGGACTACGAGCACTCTTTTTCTTGATTGAAAACATATTGCACAAGTTCCATCATTTACAAAAAGGCCTCGCTTTTATCTTGCTCTTCATCGGACTCAAGATGCTGTCAGGAATATTTGGAGTGCATATTTCCTCAGTAATATCTCTCTGTATTATTTTGTTTGCACTCGTGTCTTCTATTGTTCTCTCAATCTTGTTCCCAAAGAAAATATAAGAAGCTAGACACTATCTTTCTCGTTATCTCTCCCGATGATCACATCCTGCCCAACAGCAGGGCCGGCGTTTGCCATTTTGGAGTTCTGCACACATTCTCTTTATTCGATGATTCCTCGTTTCCTGTTTCTTTGCAGAAGTAATCCAGCATATCCACTCATTACGTGCGAGGGGAGTGATTTGTTTCCATAGTATGAATGCTTTTGGGGTAGAGGCAAGCGACTCTCGCATGTCTTGAGGGAGGGTGTGTGGGGGATTAGTTACATTGGTTTTCTTGTTCATATAGGTATTGTAGCAAATGAACGTAGTCTACATATCAAAATAATTAAATGCTATACTGTCTGTATGAAAAAAGTAATACACATCATATTAAAAGTTGTGCTTGCAGTTATTCTTATTATGCCAGTGCTTGGAACAGTGGGTATTTTCCCGCCACCAACACCTGATTTATACAATACGACACAAGCGTATGATTTCATCATGGCGCTTACAAATGCGAAGTATGTCATGTGGATTATGTCTGGCGTATTCGCCCTCTCTTTCATTTTAATGCTTGCTAAAAAGATGGCACTCGTTGCGCTCCTCATTCTCCCTATTACAATCAACATTGTCGCTTTCCACCTTTTTCTCGATGGGGGATTGTTCACAGCAGGAGCTATGATGGGAAACCTACTACTTCTTCTCAATATCTACTTCCTCTGGCAGAATCGTGACCGATACAAGGCGCTCGTATAAGTATTTGCTAAAAGTGTGCGCGTGATATAAATCAACAAAACACACCCATATCGGGTGTGTTTTGTTGAGAGTTATAAGTATCATAGATAGCCCTAAGAATAAAGGGTTAAAATTGACAAACAACTATAAATGTTATATTATCTAAAACAATTAAAACGTTCTTTGTCGCACACTATTTGATTGATGAACCGAGGTTTTATACTGTGATATTTCGGTTCATCAATCAAATAAATATATGCCTAAACTAAATAAAGTAAAAATTCTCATCTGTGATACATCTTATGGGAATAATGTCCTTAAAGCCCTGCGTGAGGTTCTAGGGAATACTGTATCTATTGAGCTCACACAAAATGGTGGTCTTCATATGAAGCCAAATATGTACGATGTTGTATTTATCTCGGGTCAGGATTTTCTTCTAAAGAAAAATACAATTGACTCTTTTCGAAAAGAGTTTTGTTCTCCAAATTACCTGATGATTATTATGTCATCAAGTGCGAATCATTTAGCTTTGTGCAATTCACAAAGCGTGCTGTGTGTGGATCGTAATAAAATGCTTCGAGTTGGCAACTTTTCTGAAATGCAAGATTTTTTAATTAAAATAGCCAATCGTGAAAGCGTTGAAAAACACGATGCCTTATGGAAAGGGCCTCTCGTTGATCCGATTCATTTTGGAAAGAAAGATCCACATATGTTGCGGTACAGGAGGAAAATGCGGAGAATCATGATGGTGATTAGTATGTTTTGTATTATCAATTTTTTTTTATTTGTAGCATTTACGGATAAATACATAGCATTTATGCTTTATATTTTACATCTCGTAAAGAGCATATTGTGATCAAAAGTTTTGTAGTGAAAGGCGACCTCTCGGGCGCCTTTTATTTTTGATATACTAGGTAAATGTATATAAAAGTGAAAGTCACTGCTGGGGCTAAGAAAGAGCTCATCGAGAAAATAAAAGATGATGAGTATAGAATTTTTGTTCGTGAACCGGCAGAACGAAATCTAGCTAATGAACGAGTCTGCGAGCTTGTCGCGCATGAGGTAGGTGTTGTGCGACCGAAAGTGAGGATTATTTCTGGGCATCATAGTCCAAGCAAAATTCTCTCTATCTATATAGAATAAAAAGCCCCTCCATTTTCATGAAGGGACTTTTTTTGTTTGTTACTGTTTAAAGAACTTTGTTTTTCCATTCAAGAAATAAATTCCCGAAGGTAATAATGAAGTAGATACTTTCCATCCTGTTGCGGTGCGCTCAATTTCAATATTCATTTTTCTACCAAGGGTATTTATTACCACTGGAATATCTTGTGTACCAGTCACCATAAGATGATCAGTACATGGATTTGGATAAATGAGATATTGATTTTGAAGGGCATCATGTAATCCAAGTGCTTTCGCGCTTAGATTTGCTGGTTGTCCTAATGCATCAACGTCATACATTGTGGTGTCGTCATCATACCAACATCTCAGGTAGAGGATTGGCTGAATAGCTACTTCATGTGATGGAGATCTCAATTGCATCCAAAAATTGAAAGCAACGGATGTGTTTGGAGGCACTTCATGTGGCATTTGCTCTGTCTGGCCAACGCCAGCAAAGTATTGCCAACTTGTTGTGTCTACAAATCCATACTTAATCGCACTCACGCGTAGTTTTTTTGTTGGATGGTTATTTTTAAGAATATAACTACCAATTAAAAAACTTTTTACTCCATCAAATACCGGAATTACTCGTTGGGAACTGTCCGGATTCGAATAAAATTCAACCAGAGGAGGAAGGATATGTACAACTTTACCGGGTACGGGGATTGTTGTAATATCGCGAATCTCTTTTTCTGGCCTGTCAGTAAAAATTCTAAACCGAATACCAATTTGGTAGTTCTTGTTAGGAATTTGTTTAAGAATTCTCATTCGATAGGAGACTTCTTGTGGTGGCGCGTTGTCTACTGTATCGGTAAGCCATTCACCCATAACTCCAGTAATTAATTCAAAAGATACAAACTTACTAAGTGATGTATCAATGAGCACCGGTTCTACTTCGAGGAGTTTGGTACGCCAGCCACATTGAAGGCAGGCGATACGGTATGTTGTTGTTACAACATAATCATTTGACGTAGGGGTTACATAGACGGTGTCAGTTTGTGCCCATACTCGTTGTGCGTGTACATGTAGTGTCATTCCTAGAACGACAATACAAAGGGAAAATATCTTTTTCATTATTTGTTTTTTCAATTTTGTTTGAGTATATTATAGCACTATTTACAACAAAAGTCAATGTGTTCTAATCCTCATATTTGACAATAAATATATAACATGCTACAATACCGCCAAGTTATTATAGTATTAATTTTCAAACCCCAATTAGTTTTTATGAAAAAAACAGCTCTTTTTATTGCCGTGCTGGCAATCCTGACATCAGTAATGTCTTCGTGTTCTTCAAGTCGATCCGCATACCCACGGATACATCATTCAGGCTGTGATTTTCAGAAGTTTTAAAAACTGAACAAAAAAAAGATGGAACCCCCAAAGTAGTTTACTTTGGGGTATTTCTTTTGCGCGAATTACATTCTGTGGAATAATGTATATATATGAATCAATTTACGAAAGCTGAAATGAAGGTATTCCAATCACTCAGAACTCCTGCACAGGTGCAAACCTTTCTTAGTGCCATTCCTTTTAATTTTGAACTAGATAAAAAGGATACCGTGAAATCCCCTCTACGAACACTTCGCGAGAATAATGGACATTGTATTGAGGGGGCGTTACTTGGAGCGTACATACTCTCTCTTCATGGATATACGCCATACCTGCTTCATCTCAAAACAACCACGAATGATTTTGACCATGTGGTGGTTCCATTTAAACACAATGGATACTGGGGTGCGTTGTCAAAAACAAATCATGCGGTTTTACGATACCGAGAGCCCGTATACAAAACGATTAGAGAGCTTGTTTTGTCGTATTTTCATGAATATTTTCTCCCTGATGGAACGAAGACACTTCGTGCGTATTCTGAGGTGCTTTGTCTCCATGATTTTGAAGATGGATGGGAGACAGAAGAAGATGACCTGTGGGGTATTGATGCCGAACTTGATGCACTTGTTCATCATGGTATTGTTCCTCCATCACACCTGCGTATGCTTCGGAAGGCGGATGAGATAGAACGAAAAGCGGGGGAGCTCGTTGAGTGGCGACCTAAAAAGAAAAAACGCTCATATTAGAGGTGTGATATAATTACTATTATTAGAGTAATGCAAAAATATATGAATATAAATATAAAAGCAACCAACATGGAGTTAACAGAAGCGATTAGTGACTATGTAAACAAGCGCGTAGAGTCTATCGCGAAGTTTTCAAAGGGAGAGAATCTACCGTCTGGATATATCGAGGTTGGGAAAACAACAAATCATCATAATAAAGGTGAATTATTTAAGGCAGAATTTAGTATTGTGATGAATGGTGAGCGTTTTTTTGCAAGCTCTGAAACAGATAATCTCTACTCTGCGATAGATGATGCAAAAGAAGAAATTGTACGGTTACTTACTCACACAAAAGACCGCAAGCAGACACTTTTCAAGCGCGGAGCATCAAGTGTCAAGAAAATGCTTAAGGGTATTTCTAAACGTAATCCGTTTACTTCAAAATATTAAAATAAAAAAAACGCAAGAGAGTAAACAACGTACTCTCTTGCGTTTTTTGTTTTGGCTATTGAGCCATAAAATCATAGAACGATTGCTTGTGCCATTGGGCAAAGGGATCCCCATTATTTATTTTGTGACACAATGTCTCGTGTCTCTTGAGATCAACATTAATGTCATGCATTCCTATCTCAGTAAATAAAATTTTCATCATTTTATGGGGTGCGTTAGGGAATGATTGCTGAAACTTAATGATTACAAATGTACGAAAGCTCGCAAGGTATCCCCGGTCTGTACTTGAGACAAGGTCTGCCAGTGTATCCTTTTTACTAAATACAAGAAGGTCACTTAGTATCTTTTCTGCGATGATGCGATGGTCTTCCATAATAATGGAATTTGAGTCTTCTTGTTCTTTCTTCTTTATCTGGGATTTTTTAACAGGAGGTATTTCTTTTTCAAAAGGAATTTTTTGTCCAATCGAGTCTGCAAGTTCGAGATATTCAAAATATAATTCTAATCTTGGGTTATCTCTCTTGGCGGTGTGGCTCGTGCGAACATCAACAATGGTTGCCTTACTTACCGATAAGGCAATTGATATATTTCGGATATGAGAATCATTTTCACCTAGCCTTTTATCTAAATGACGAATAATTGCACTCCGAAGAAGAAATTTGTTTGGGAATCCTTTTTCTGCGCCCCGTTCTTTTAATCCCTCAAAACTAGGGATGTGCTTTCTGGTCTGTGTTTCTATCTGCGCAAGAAGTTTTGTTGTATAAAGAATAATCTGGGTAACTGTTATAGTTTCAAGTTTCATAAGCGTAGTGTTTTTCTTTTTATACGCTTACTACCTTGTATTGTCAACCTACGAATTGCGAATAAAATCTGTGTAGTTAATTTCTTTTTTACCTTCTGGAATTACTTTTTCTATGATAAATTGTCCCTCTTTAAAAGAGGCCTGAGTGATTTTGATACGAATACGTGTACCATTTTTAACAGTAAAAAAGAATATTCCCGGCCAACCGAAAAATGCACGGTATTTGTTCCAGTTTTCACGTGCATTGCCGAGAGGGTCTATTTCTCCCGCACTCTTTTCTATTTTTGTACAATATGATGCCTGCGTGTCGTCTTGTTGTTTTGGTCTTGGTGTTCCTTCGATGATTTGAGGAAGCAGTTTTACGAGTGTTTCTCCTCCGATTTGTGTTAATCGTGCGCGGAGTGATTCTTTTGTTTCATTCGGATCTATGTCAGTCACGAACTCTGCTAAGAGTGGCCCACTATCGAGACGGTGTTCCATTTGTTGGATACTCACTCCTGTTTCTGCGTCACCGTTTAGAAGTGCTTGTTCAAGAGGTGATGCTCCTCGGTATTTCGGCAACAGTGAATAATGAATATTGATTGTACCGAAGCGAGGCGTTGAAATGATATCTTTTGGAAGAATTTTTCCGTAGGCAACAACAATCGATAGCTCGATGTTATAAGTTGAGAATTGTGAGCGAAATTCATCGTCAATTTTTTCTGGTTTAAGACAGGGAATTCCATGTTCTTCTGCCCACTCTGCTACAGGTGATGCATTCTCGCGCATTCCACGTCCACTTTTAGCATCTGGCGCGGTAATGACAACACATGGTGTGTATCCGTGTTGGGCAAGAATATCTAATGTTTCTACTGAAAGCAGAGGGGTGCCCCAGAAGGCAAATTTTAATTGGGAACTCTCCATATATTATTTGTATTCTTCTTCGGGGGTAGATTCATGAAGGTCTCGAGCTTTGTCGATAAATAAAATACCATCAAGATGATCTGTTTCGTGTTGGAAGATGTGCGCGAGGAGTCCTGTGCCATCCATGGTGAATTTTTCTCCACGCTCATTGTATGCTTCGACAGTTGCGCGTGTCGCACGGCGAACCTTGCCGTACAGTGGACGCACTGAAAGACATCCTTCAGAAAGTAATTTTTTGTCTCGTGAGATTTTTTTAAACACAGGATTAATAAAGGCGATGTCATCTGGTTCGGTTACTTTTGATTTGGATTTTGTTTGAGCATTACCGCGGACGAAATTTTCATCAAATACTTTTCCTGCTACAACAAAGATGCGGAGTGACGCACCGATTTGAGGCGCGGCAATAGCTACTCCATCGTTTTGTGAGTGGAGAGCTTCTTTCATTTCCAGTAACACTTTTTTAATCTTTGGTTTCGGTATGTCGGAAAGAGCCACCTCTAGAGCGACTTTTCGTAGAGCAGGGTGTCCGTTTTGAACAATTGTAATCATGAGTATCTATCTAAATTTCTAATCTTGTAAACTATGCACACTAATGTCACAGGTTATTTTAATTCTTTAATATAATCAAGAAGTTTTGGAAGCTTGATTGTTTCTTGTGAGTGAGTGTTCATATCACGAACAATTACCGAGTTTTCGAGTGCTTCTTTTTGTCCGAAGATAAGTGCGTATTTCATTCCGAGTTTTTCAGCAACAGCAAGCTGTGCACCGAGACTGTCTTTAGAGATTGATTGTGCTATTGGCACTTTACCTTTGCGGAGAATTTCAATCACATTGAGCGATTTTAATTTCGCATCAAAGCCGAGCTGGATGAAATACATTTTTGGCTTCTTTATGATACGAGGAGAAAGTTTGGCGAACCATGATGCTTCCACTACACGATCAACACCAATGCTCGAACCGACGGCAGGAACATCCTTTTTGCTACCAAGATGGCGTGCAAGGTAATCATAGCGACCACCAGATGCGATTGTGACCATTCGACCATCTTCTTCATTTGGAATCATGATTTCAAATACAGTACGTGTGTAGTAGGAAAGACCACGCACGAGGCATTTGTTAATTGTGTAGGGAATTTCCATTTGTTCGAGATATTCAAGCACCTCCTTGAAGTGTTTTTTACATGCGGGGCAGAGGTGAGAGAGAGTGTCTGGGGCATTTTGATTAAGCTCGATTGTTTTTTCTTCTTTTGAATCAAGAATACGAAGTGGATTGACTTTGAGTCTCTCGCGGTCAATCGCGGGGAGTTCGTTGATGTGCTTTTTAAAATAGTTTGTGAGCTCTTTGATGTAACCTGCACGACAATCTTTGTCTCCGATTGAGTTGATATCAACCGAAAGATTTGGAGCACCTGCTTCTTCGAGGATGGTCCATGCTGTTTTGATGACGAGTGCATCGAGAATACTTTTCTCACTTCCGAGCGCATCCATGTCGAACTGCCAGAATTGGCGGTAGCGACCCTTTTGTGGATTGTCATGTCGGAATACGGGCCCGTAATTATAGAAGAGGAGTGGCTGAGGGAGAGATTGCATTCCGTGTTCGATGTAGCTACGCATGAGTCCCGCTGTGTGTTCAGGGCGGAGCGCTAAATGATCGCCACCTTTTGTTTTTAAGGTGTACATTTCCTTGTCGATGATGTCAGTACCAACACCTATCGATGAAGTAAACACATCTTCTTGTTCTGTGATCGGTGTATCAATCGGCTTGAATCCGTAATACACGGCGATCTCCTGTGCCTTTTCGAAAAATCCTTGGAAATAATAGTATTGTTCGCCTTCAATATCACGCATTCCTTTGACTGAGTTAAATGGACCCGTGTTTTGTTTTTTCTTTTCTGTGCTCATAAAGTATATGGTTATTTTATTTCTTCTCGATATGATCCTGGGAGGTAATCCATTTCATCGAATGGGTAGAGGCGGAGATACGCGCGACCGATGATATTTTTTCGAGGAAGGATACCCCAGCTTCGTGAATCGGAACTACGATTTCGATTGTCTCCTAATACAAAATATTCATTGATACCTGTTGTAAATGTTCCAGAGGTTCCAAATGCTTCGTTTAAGTATGGTTCAACGAGCTTGAGAGTTTCTTTGTTTTGAGCGTTTGTGATGGTTACTTCACCGTTTTTAAATGTGATTTTTTCGTTTGGCATACCAATGATACGTTTAATAAAGAATCGAGATGGGTCACCAGGATAACGGAAAACAATTACATCACCACGATGAGGTTCACCTGTGATGTATGAGATTTCATCAATAATGAGATATTCTTTGTCGTGGAATGTTGGTACCATCGAGTCTCCTGATACAACGAATGGTTGTGCAATAAAGAGACGAACGGGGATAACGATGGCGAGCGCGAGAGCTGCGAATTTTACTAAATCCCATGCATTTTCGAGATGCTCACGAAGTGTGGGTATTTCTGATTCTTTTTGTGGGGTACTGGCCACTTGAGGAGTTTCAATAACTGATGATGATTCTTTATTTTCTTCCATATAGGACGTATTCTATCACACAACGATTGTTGACAGAATAGGAAGATTTGTTTTGTATTACTTTTTCAAACAAAAAAAGCGCCGTCTACAGAGTAGACGGCGCAAGAGATAAATACATTTTAAAATTCAGATTCTAATCCAAACCCTTCATGAGGTTCTTTTTTAATAGGTGGAGCACCTTTAATCTTTTTGATTAATTGAAAGAATAAATATGCAATTAATGGACCAGCTATGCAAATAAGAATGCCAGTTATTCCAATAAAAGTATATGCTTTAAAGTGTTCTTCAGTGGGTATAATAGGAAAAGATAGCGAATTTATAATGTGATCTTTTACTTTAAATACAGTAATCTCGGTTACTAAACCACCCATTAGGCCTACAATAAAAGGCAAACTAGACTTTAATTTCGGAGCAAGAAAGAAATATATTATTACCTGCAATACTAACAAAATCAAAACGATGATTCCAAAATCGTATGATTTTTTTGAATCAATTATTTTAGCTGGCTCCCATATTCCTTTCTGGTAGTTAAAATTATACTGTTTCCTTGTTAAGCTTATCGATAAGAAATCAGTAATACTAAAATCAACTTCCTGAGAAATAAGAGGGTGCTGATTCTTGATTGCTTCTATCAGCATGGTGCGTGGGAATATTTCTTCAGAAGATTTTGAGTACAAGAGGGGGTATGATCCTACCTCCAGAGCGGTGTGACGATGCACAGTTAAAGTGTTGTTCGTGGTAGTTGTGTCATACCAAGAGATTGTCTTAGATGTCTTTTGTGCCGATGCAAAACCAATCAACGAAAGGATAAGCAAGCTGAGGATTATTTTCTTCATTTGAATAGAGCTTTATGTTTTCCAAACAATACATCTTATTTTTGAATAGGTCAAGGATATATACAACAATCTTTTTGATATATAATAGGATACATGATACTCGTTGTTGGTCTCGGAAACCCTGGAAAAGAATATGAGAAGACTCGCCATAATGCGGGCTTTCTTATGCTTGATTATATATTAGGGAAAATTGAATGGGGAAAAAGCAGTAAGGCAAATACATTTTTTTATAAAAACAAAATAGGTAAAAAGGAAATTGAATATTTGAAACCGCAAACATTTATGAATAATTCTGGAAGCACTGTTGTATATGCCCAAACGAAACATAAAGTAAAACCAGAAAACATTATTGTTATCTATGATGATTTAGACATTCCTGTTGGGAATTTAAAAATTTCATTTAATCGTAGTGCGGGCGGACATAACGGACTAGCTTCAGTTATTAAAAAAATAAAATCAGAAGCTTTTGTTCGGATTCGTATTGGTGTTTCTCCTCATACACCAACAGGAAAAATTAAAAAGCCAAAAGGGGAGGAAGCGGTTTTGAAATTCCTTCTTGGTGCCTTCAAAGAAGACGAATTAAAAGTTCTGAAAAAAGAATCCAAGAAAGTTGCGGAAATAATTGCGATGATTGCGAGTGAGGGGCATCAGAAAGCGATGAGTGTATATAATTAAAATATATTTATGGAAAAATTTAAATTAATTCCAGCAGTGCATTTGATTTTGATAAAAGACAACAAAGTGCTTTTGCTTCGTAGATTTAATACGGGGTATGAGGATGGGAACTATAGTGTCCCAGCCGGTCACTTAGATGGAAATGAATCTGCGACTAGTGCAATGGCAAGAGAGGCCCTTGAAGAAGCATGTGTGAGAATTAATTCTAAAGATTTTGAAGTTGTGCATGTAATGCATAGAAAAGCAGAAACAGAACGTGTTGATTTCTTTTTAGTTGCAAAAAATTACGAAGGAGAATTAAAAATTGGAGAAGTGAATAAATGTGATGATTTATCTTGGTTTCCCTTAAATGGTTTACCTAATAATATGGTGCCTTATGTGCGTTATGGTATTGAGTGTTATCAAAATCATATTTTTTATTCAGAATTTGGATGGTAATCCCTCACTAAAAAATCCCCATTGCTGGGGATTTTTTAGTGCTAGTGAGGATATAGAATGTTAATTTTTATTTCTATAACCTAGTTCTTATGCGCTGTTTATTTATTCCGCTTTCTTTTCTCCGTCGAGGAAGACGAGAGTCATACGCTGATCTTTTGGTTCGAACAATGTAACTTGGAAGTTATATGTCTCACCGAGTTCGAGCGATTTCTTGAGTTTCTCTTCAGAACCGAAACTAGAATTATGAACGAGTCCTGCAACACCTTGCTTGATAGAAACGAGAGCGCCGTGTTTGTTGAACTTGATAACAACACCAGAGACGATATCACCCTTTTTGAGTGTACCTTCGAATTCTTTCCATGGATTTTCTTTCAATGCTTTGATTGAGAGAGAAATTTTTCCATCTTTGATTTCGATAATCTTTGCTTTTACTGCATCGCCAATTTTGAACATTGTGCGAGGATCTTCAACGAGACCCCAATCAATTTCTGAAATGTGTACCAATCCCTCGAGGCCTTCTTCAACTTTGAGGAATACACCGAAGTCAACGATACCAGCAACAGTACAATCAAGTTCTGTTCCGACAGCGTATTTGCCGACGATTTCCTGACGTTCTTCTGGGTTCGTATCTTTTTCAGAGAAGATGAGCTTGCCTTCTTTTGGAAGTGCAGAGATCATAACAACAGTGATGCGCTTACCAACGAGCATTTTGAGTGCTTTCAAGATTTTATCCTTGTCAGAATCTTCAACGCGTGGATAGTGTTCACTCTTGAGCTGTGACGCAGGGAGGAATCCAGCGATACCTTGCCATTCGAGGATGAGACCACCTTTGTTTGCTTCTTTCACAGTAAGTTCAAGTGGCATCTTTGAGCGGATAGCTTTATCGGCTTCACTCCACATGAGTGCTTGCTTTGCTTCCTTGAGAGAAAGTTCGATGTATCCGTCTTCGTTGTCAGTTGAAACAACTTTTGCTTTTACAACGTCACCAATGTTTACTTTCTTGATGATGTCTTTTGCGTTAATAAATTCTCGGCCGTAGATAATACCTGTACCAAATGGTGCGATATTGATATATACCGATGATTTTTCGATTGCGATAACTGGACCTTCTACAAGTGTGTCAATCTCCGGAGGCATTTCTGCTTTGTCGAGCATTTTACCAACACTTGAAAGTTCTACTTTTGCATGCTCTGCGATTGTCGCAACAGCATCATGTTCTGTATCTTTTTTCATATATAAATAAAAACCGCTCTGTTCCTTTTGCTTGCGCGTAGGGAATAGCGGCACAGAGTAAGGGTTTCTGGTGTGCTTGGCCTTCCAAGTCATACCCGAGGGTTATCCTCACACTGGGCTTGTAATGGGGTAACTGTACTATAAAAGGGCTTATTTTGCAAGCAGTAAGGGGGAATTGATTGACTTTTGCATTAAATTAGTGTATAATTCTGAAAAATCATTAAACCCCCGTGATTATGAGTAAAACTAAAATTCCCCCACCGCAACTGCATGTTGTGTTGGTTCCTGAAAAAAGAGAAACTGTTGTGTATCCTAAAGAAGTTAACGGCAAGAGATTTGGTAGAGCTGAGTGCCCTCGTTGTGCCTTTGACGAAAAGTTTGAGAAGAATGGATATCGTGCAGTTGCGATCCTTAAGTACATGGTCAAATTTCACAAGGAGAAATTATTTCAGCTTAAAGAGTATTTGAGGATTGAAATTGAGAATTTCATCCTTAGTTACAAGAAACAAAGTGAGTATTTACTCATTATTGCTCCAAGGGAACATTATTTTTTCATAAAGAGATTGTTGATTGCCATTGAAAACGAGTATAACCTCATCCTACTCTGTCCTGTATTAGAGGATAGTCGGCTAAAAGGAGACAGCTTACAGTTGGAGGTTGTGTGGAATCGTGTTGATTTGATAGAGTCATCAATCATTCCCGGAATTAATAATTGTGCTTAATGCAAAAGTACATAATGTAGAGAGGGCTGAGCAATGCGTTTCAGCTCTTTTTATTTTGCCTTATTTTTGGTATACTAGAGTCATGATCCCGTTAGAGACCGCGGTCACGGTTTGCTATATACGGGTGCACATACATTAATTTATTTACTTCACTATTTCAGAGTAACGGTTTGTAGAAATTACGACCGCGACCTGTCTCTAACGGGATGATTATCACATATTTCGGCAAGCAATTCTTCAAAGTTCAGCACGGCGATACCGTGCTCGCTTTTAATCCAATCTCCAAGGATTCAAAATCAAACAAAGGGTCACGTTTCGGCTCGCTCGTGGCATTTTCTACTACAAATCATCCTGACTACAACGGCTTCGAAATGGTTTCTCATGGCGACACTGTTCCGTTTGAGGTTAAAGGTCCAGGTGATTACGAAATCAAAGATATTTTCATAAAAGGCATCATGACAGAAACAGCGCTTGGTGGTAAGAAATATATCAATACTATCTATACACTCGCGCTCGACAATATTTCTCTTTGTTTTCTTGGTTGTGTGAAAAATGGCAGTGTTGATACTGCGGTTCTTGGACAAATCGAATCACCAGATATTTTATTCGTACCTGTTGGAAACGAAGACCTCATGACTCCTGGTGAAGCATATAAGCTTGCAGTCTCACTCGAGCCGAAGCTTATTATCCCTATGGATTATGATGAGAAATCTCTTAAGGCATTCCTCAAAGAAGGTGGACAGGATAAAGTTGCCTCAATAGACAAACTCACCATTAAAGCAAAAGAACTCGCTGGTCGCGAAGGGGAGATTGTTGTGATATCATCATAAGACATACCATCATGCGCGAATACATCAAAAAATTACAATCAAAACCAGAGCCTGTCCGCAAACAAATAGTTGTGGGGCTGATGGCAGTTTCAATGCTTTTTGTTGGAGTTGTTTTTGTATATAGCATGCGATCTACTATCAATGGAAATGAAAAATCACAGACGAAAGCTGAAAGCCTCGCGCCGTTTCGACTATTAGGTGATTCTATTTCTGAAACATACAACAATATGTCAGCAAGTGTAGGTAAGGTTGCTATTCCAACAGATGCGCCAGCCGAAGATGTTCCGTCAGTATCTGAAACACCAGAGGTTTTGTCTGAGACTGTGCCTGATATGAATACACCTGTAGTTACAGAGGAAGCAGTATACGAATAATATGGAAAAAGAAAAAAACGAGATAAAAAAAGATCATGTAAATGTCGTTTCGGTAAACATTAGTTCCGAAATGCAGGAATCATTCATCGACTACGCGATGAGTGTGATTACTGACCGTGCGCTTCCTGACGTGCGTGACGGATTGAAGCCAGTGCATCGTCGTATTCTCTATGCGATGAATGAAATGGGGCTTTCTGTCTCTGCGCGTTTTCGTAAGTCAGCAGCGGTAGTTGGAGACGTGCTCGGTAAATATCACCCGCACGGTGACGTGGCTGTGTATGACTCAATGGTGGGTATGGCACAGGATTTCTCCTATCGCTATCCACTTATTTTCGGACAAGGTAACTTCGGTTCGATTGATGGTGACAATGCGGCTGCGATGCGTTATACCGAAGCAAAAATGTCTCGTGTGTCATCTCTTCTACTTCTCGACCTTGAAAAAGAAACTGTTGATTTTCGTCCAAACTACGATCAGACACGCAAGGAACCAAGCGTGCTTCCAACTGCAGTGCCAAACCTTCTCTTGAACGGTACGCTCGGTATCGCTGTTGGTATGGCGACAAACATTCCTCCGCACAATCTCGCAGAAACTATCGATGCGACGATTCATCTTATCGACAACAAAGACGCAACAACTGAGGATTTGATGCAATTCATTAAAGGTCCTGATTTCCCGACGGGTGGTATTGTCTATGGGCAATCTGATTTAGTTCACGCGTATTCAACCGGCCGTGGTGGTGTGGTGACTCGCGGTGAAGCAGAAATTGTTGAACAGAAAAGTGGCACCTTTCAGATTATCATCACTTCGATTCCGTATCGCGTAAACAAATCAACTCTTATCGAAGCTATCGCGCAACTCGTGCAAGACAAAAAGCTCGAAGGTATCAAAGGTCTTCGTGATGAATCAACAAAAGATATTCGTATTGCGATTGATCTCAAGGCAGGTGTGATGCCTCAGAAAGTTCTCAATTATATCTACAAGCATACACAACTCGAGCAATCATTTAATTTTAATATTGTTGCGCTCGTTGAGGGTGTACCGCAGACGCTGTCACTCAAGAGTTTACTCACTGAATTTATCGGTCACCGCGTGGTGATTGTTCGTCGTCGTACTGAATTTGATTTACGAAAAGCGAAAGACCGCGAGCATATTCTCCTTGGTTTAAAGAAAGCTCTCGACCATATCGATCGCGTCATCACCGTGATTCGTTCTTCGAAAGATACGGCACTTGCAAAATTGAATTTGATGAAAGAATTTAAATTCTCTGATTTGCAGGCGACAGCGATTCTCGAAATGAAATTGGCGAAACTCGCTGGTCTCGAACGCAAGAATGTTGAACTCGAACTCAAAGAAAAACAAGAACTCATCAAAGAACTCGAAGCGCTTCTCGCAAGTCCAAAGAAAATGCTTGGTGTAATTGCAAGTGAACTCAAAGAAATTCGCGAGAAATATGCTGATGAGCGTCGAACACGCGTTATTAAAGGTGGCGTCAAGGCTATCAACGAAGAAGACCTTATTCCTGAAAAAGAATCAGTGCTCGTATTTACCAAGGGTGGATATGTGAAGCGTACGGATCCGTCTGAATATCGCGCGCAGAAGCGTGGCGGTGTCGGTGTGATTGATATTGAGCCGAAGGAAGAAGATTTCGTAACAATGCTTGTCTCTGCAAATACGCACAGTGACCTC
>JBAYUP010000011.1:0-29245 GCA_041675045.1 Minisyncoccota bacterium
CGGGGTAGAGAAATGGTATCTCGTAAGGCTCATAACCTTAAGACGTCTGTTCGATTCAGGCCCCCGCAACACTCCCGTTTTAACGGGTAACAGGCACGTGACATGCCACCCATGTCTCCTGTTAAAATGTCGGCGTAGCTCAGGTAGTTAGAGCATAGCACTCATAAAGCTAAGGTCGGAAGTGCAAGTCTTCCCGCCGACACAAATAGACTTTTTTCTTTAATCTTTTTTTGTGTGTGGTTAGTATAATATACTGTTATTTGATAAAATACACCCATGGACAATAAACAGTCGAAATTTTTCAACCAATGGACACCGAAAATGGCATATGTTCTTGGTTTTTTCGCTGCTGATGGAAATCTTTCAATTACTAAAAATGGAGGATATTATATTTCTTTTCAATCTAAAGATAAACAAATAATTAATGATATTAAAAAATCTATCGGTTCACTAAATAAAATTTCAAAGAGAACCAACTTACTATCAAATGGTGTATTTTATCGACTCCAAATAGGATCGAGGGCTATTGTTGAGAGATTACAGATACTTGGATTTCAGACACAAAAAACAAAACATTTACCGTTCCCCAACATGGAAGAAAAGATGCTTTCTCATTTTGTCAGAGGGTATTTTGATGGTGATGGAAATATATGGAAAGGAGAAGTTCATAAGGAAAGGAAAACAAGGCACACAGTACTACAGCTTGCTTTCACATCTGGGGCAAACAACTTTTTGGAACAGCTACAAAGTAGCATAAATAAACGACTAGGCACAAAAGGATGTATTGTACTTTCAAAATCAAGGTCATACTCACGACTACAATACAGCACAGGAGATGCTTTGAAAATTTATGATTTTATGTATAATGACAATACTTCATCTTTATATTTAAAGAGAAAGAAAAAGCAGTTTAATACACATATAAAATATATGCGACTGTAGCTCAACGGTAGAGCACCCGCCTGTCACGCGGGAGGCCGTGGGGTCAGCACCCATCAGTCGCGCAGAAACAAAAAAATCCCTCTTGGGATTTTTTTGTTTATATTACCCCCAGCTCCCCAAATACATTTCCGAACATTTTTACAACTCGGCGAGCTTCGGTCTGAGAGAGTGCAAAGTCAGAGCCTGAGTGAGCTATTTGGTTTCGAACAATATGTGCATCCCACGCATATTGAATAGTAGAGAGTCCACCAGAACGAAGGAGCTCTAGTTTTTCTCCTAGTGTATCCCCTTCGTATCCTTTCTCTGTGAGAACTTCATCAAGTAATGTATCAGCTTCAAGAATCGCTACACGCCAATCGGATTCATTAGGGCTCTCAACGAGTGTCATCACGTATTTCCATCGTGGATTTTCTTTTCGAGCACCCTCTTTCTTCTTTGCTAATGCGTGATTTATTTCGTGTTCAATTTCTTCTTTTTCATGAAGCTGAATTTCCCTCATGCGGACAAGGGAGAAAATAATGACAGCAATACAAACAACAGAAAAAAGCGACGAGGCAAGGCCGATAGCAGACCATGTTTCTGGGTCGGTAAAAAAACTGATAATCGGTTGAATGGCTTCGAGGATCCGATTGAATACATACGCGAGGTTCAGATAGGTCGGGTCAAAGAGTGGTTCACCAACAAGTGGTTGTACAATAGTTGCTTGCGCCATGTTTTATATTATACCCGCTTTTCAAAATCTTTCCCAATAGCAAAGAGGATTTCTTCTCCAAATAACGGTGCCATAATATGAAGTCCGAATGGTAATCCCTCATTATTTTTTCCTGATGGTAGAGAAATCGCCGGAGTGCCTGCGATATTTGCGGGTACGCAGAATAAATCAGACATATACATAGCGACAGGGTCTTTTGATTTTTCTCCAAATTTAAATGGCAGGAATGGCACTGTTGGAGTAATGATTGCATCAACTGACTCAAATGCGTGCGCTAATTCTGCTTTAATTGCATCGCGAACTTTTGCCGCAGTCGTATAGTAGGCATCGTAGTATCCGTGAGAGAGAATGTATGTTCCGAGAAGAATACGACGACGGACTTCTTTGCCAAATCCTTTACCTCTGCTTTTGGCATATACATCAAACAGTTTATCTGCATCTTCTGACAATCCATATCTGATTCCATCATAGCGTGCCATATTACTCGACACTTCAGCTGGCTGGAGAATATAGTACACGGCGAGCGAGTATTTAATAAGCGGAAGTGACACATCAACTAATTCATATCCAGCATCTTTTAATTTCTGGCAATTTTCTTCAAAGTTTTTTATTACTTCACTATCAATTCCCTCGCCTTTCAGAAATTCGCGTGGAATACCAATTTTCTTTTTTGGTGACAGAGAAAATACTCGCTTTTCTTTCGGTACAGAAGTACTATCCTTTGGGTCATATTCATTTATCGTATTAAAAAGTATTTCAACATCACGAACTGTTTTACCGATAGGGCCAACTTGGTCGAGAGAACTCGCCATAGCGATAATACCTGAACGGGAAACTGCTCCGTACGTCGGCTTCAATCCGACAAGTCCTGTAAATGATGCTGGCTGACGAATTGATCCACCAGTATCAGAACCGAGTGATACAAGCGCTCCATTCATAGCAACTGAGGCAACTGCACCACCCGATGAACCACCTGGTACACGTGATGTATCGAGAGGATTTTTGGTAATACCAAATGCGCTCGTTTCTGTTGATGAACCCATTGCGAATTCATCCATATTTGTTCGTCCGAGAAATACTGATCCGGCCTTTTTAAGTTCGGCAACAATAAACGCATCATATGTTGCGTGATAGCTCTCGAGCATCTTTGAGGAAGCTGAGGCAATGTGTCCGACATTGAGCATGTTGTCTTTAAGTGCGACAGGAATACCAGTCATCAGCGTCGCAGTACCATTTGTAAACATTTCTTCTGCGTGCCTTGCTTGTTCAAGCGCGTCAGCATAGACCTCAACATAGGCATTGATATCAGAATTTTTTTCTTTGATAACTTCAAGATATGCATTCACTAAATCAGTCACTGTGAAGTCACCTCGCTTAAGCGCTTCGTGTGTATTCTCAATAGTTAGTGTTTTCAAATCAATCATAGGACTTTCTTTACTTTCAAATAGCCTTTTTCGGTGTGTGGCATTTCGGCAATAATCTTTTCTGTATATTCCCCAGGAGTATTGGTTACGGTATCAGAACGCATGATGTTTGCGAGCGTGTGTGTCGGCTCAGCAGTAATCTTACCCGCAACTTCCTGCACTTGCCCCACGTACGCCAAAATAGAGTCGAAATCATGAGCGATTTCGGTCATTTCTTCCTCGCTCATATCAATACGAGCAAGGGTAGCGAGCTTCTTAATATCTTCTAATTGCATAGGTAGAGAATAGCATATTTAAGAATTTATATAAAATAGATTATGACAAAAAACCCTTATGTAACAATATAGTATTGCTTGACTTTTTTATATATTTGGTGTATAATATAAGAAAAGAAAAATATGAAAATTAACAATTTTAACTGGAAGTCAATTGGATTGACCTTAGTTGCTACTTACGTAATCACCTTTGTTTCAATTGGTATTATCTACATACGAAATGAAACAGCTCTCGCGGGAACCTTTACTGAAAAATTATTCTTTGCCATGCCGGCAATCCTAGGTTTTACCGTTGTTTGGTTTTTGGTTGGTGGTACGATGATACTGCCAATTATCTTAAAAGAAGCCAAAAGATTACAAACATTTGAAAAAACATGGAGTACGCCAAAATGGATGGCAAATGTAGTTATGTCAGTATGCGCATTTATCCCCGGAGGAATGATTACTGGCTTCATTGTTGAACAGTACAACTTCCACCCAAGTCCTTGGTACATTGTTCCATCATTTGGATTTGGTATTTTGTTCATTTATTCCGCACATGCAATTGCAAGAATCGTAATACCAAACAAGCTTACATGGGCTGCAAATAAAATTTTTAATTAACACTGAACAAACAACATTAGAAGGCCACGCGTTGCGTGGCCTTTCTTATATCATTTTGAGGAATTGGGTCTCATCTACGATCGGCACACCTAATTTTTCTGCATCGTCGTATTTACTGCCGGCTGAATCCCCTGCGAGGACATAACTCGTATTCTTGGATACTGAGCCAGAAACCTTACCACCTTCTGCCACAATACGCGCCTTGGCTTCATCACGAGAAAGTGTCGGAAGTGTACCTGTAAGTACAAATGTTTTACCAGCGAATTTGCCTCCTTTTTTTACGAGCGCCTTTTGTGAGCTTACACCGTTTGCAAGTAATTTTGAAACAAGTGCTTTATTTTCTTTATGCGAGAAAAAGTCATTAATACTCTCTGCGACAACAGGGCCGATGTTTTCAATTGATTCAATATCGGCGCGTGATGCGTTCATTACTTTTTCGAGTGTACCAAAATAATTTGCGACATCTTGTGCCGTCTGTTCACCAACATGGAGAATACCGAGTGCATAGAGGAAACGCCAGAGAGGAACGCTCTTGTGAGATGCGATTGAAGAGATGATATTGTCAGCAGATTTTGCGCCAAATCGTTCAAGTCCTGCAAGGTCGGATGTTTCAAGTGTAAACAAATCAGCAACATCACTAATAAGTCCTTCGTCTTTCAAACGGTCAAGAATCTTTGGACCAACCGTATATATTTCAAATACATTCACGAAGTGTTGCATCCCTCGGCGATTCTTTGCGGGACACTTTTTATTTGTACAATAATAGGCAACTGAATCCGAGCCAGCAGTTTCCCGCTTCTCTACATCCGCATTACATACAGGACACTGCGATGGCATTTTGAATTTCTTTTCTTTTCCTGTGCGCATATTGGTAAGCACTTCGACAACCTCAGGAATCACATCCCCTGCTTTTTGAATAATCACCGTATCTCCAATACGAATACCGAGACGTTCAATCTGATCCATATTATGAAGTGTTGATTTGGAAACTGTTGAACCAGCAACAAGTGTTGGGCGAAAATGAGCGAGCGGTGTGAGGACCCCAGTACGCCCAACATTCACTGTAATATCTATAACAATTGTTGTTGCTTTTTCAGCTGGATATTTAAATGCGACTGAATAACGAGGAGCTTTTCCGACAACACCGAGCGTATCCTGTAATCCAAGCTCATCGACACAAATAACAATACCGTCCGTACCATACGGCAAACCATCTCGAACCTTTTCTACTTCATCAATAAACGAAAACACTCCATTTAATGTCTGTGATTTTTTCTCATAGGGAGCAACACTAAAACCGAGTTTTTTGAGAAGTTCGTGTTCTTCTGAGTGTAATGTCGGGGTGGTACTCCAACCATCCAATGATTTAATATCCCAGGCAAAAAAATCAAGATTACGTTCCCTTACAATAGATGGATCAAGCTGACGAAGACTCCCTGCGGCAGCATTACGAGTATTCGCAAAAAGAGGCTTGCCATCTTTCTCTTGTTTTTTATTAAGCGCACGCCAGACACGCTTTGGCATGACTGCTTCACCACGTACTTCAACATACGATGGATATGGTTTGGAAAGTGTGAGTGGAATCGTTGTAATCATTTTTACATTTTCAGTAATATCCTCCCCAATAAATCCATCCCCGCGTGTAGCCCCACGAACAAGAACACCATCTTTATAAATAAGAGAAAGTGCAAGTCCATCGAGTTTTAATTCGCAAAAATATGAATGCTTCGTATCAAGTAATTTACTGATACGTGTTTCCCATTCGGTTACTTCGTCTGTTGAAAATGCATCATTGAGCGAAAGCATTCGTGCCTCGTGTGATACTTTCTGGAACTTTGGTAGAGGTGTACCCGCAACACGATTAACTGCACTATTGGAATCAGCGAATTCTGGATGAGCTTCTTCGAGTGCACGAAGTTCACGCGTCAGCGACTCATAGACATCATCGGTAACGGTAGGGTCATTTTCGGTATGATACGCAAAACGCAAACGAGAAATCTCGTCCCGAAGTTTTTGTATTCGGTTTTTTACATCAGATGCCATATCAATAGTTTACTTCAATCTCACGTTCGACCGTTTTCGGATCACGTTTATCGCAATTATTATACCCCCGCGCTTTGACTACCGTTTTTGTCGGATCTGATTTGTTTACATCAAATTCAAAACATGAAGAACGAACAACAGACCCAGCACTATCAGGACTAAATGGTAAAAAACCATAATTTGATTCGGTAACGATTTGTGTATCAAGATACAGAGTCACATCCTTCCACGGCAAACTATTATCCTTACCACATTTCCACGAACCCGACGATAATTTCGTACTCGCAACAGGTCCACCTAATTTGAAATCAGCATAGAGTGCACACTCAACAGCAGTATCTGATTGATAAAATGCCGATTGGGAATCTTTAGCAACAGCAGATAGCACAACTTGTTTATATGCACTTCCTGAAAGACCCATAGCAATGGTCGCCACAATACTCACCACCACAACAGTAAAGAGCATCGCGTATCCGTTATTTGTTTTAAAATATTGTTTTTTTGTGAATAGTTGATTCATATTTTTATTATTGAGCCCCTGGTCCCGAATCTCCCCCACCTGACGGTTCACCTCCGCCATCACCTGAACCTCCGCCATCACCACTTCCTACACCTGATCCTCCTCCACTACTATCATCACCTGGGCCAGGGCCTGTTCCACCACCACCCGTTCCTGTACCCTCTCCTGTTCCTCCACCACCCGTTCCACCACCACCTAATCCATCACCAGCCGTAGTTGCTGTCGAACTCTGCCAATTAAGCAAACTCGCTTCGAGTGTGCGTGTCTTTAATAACGTACCATTTGTCCACTCAATAATAACTCGAATATCAACTTCTTCTGGTACGCCATCTTCGCTTATATTATTAGGATTTGCTGAAAGTAAAATTCGGCGACGGAATAATGACGGTGATAAACCTCCTGTTGTTTTGTATGTATAATAACTATTATTCACAGCTTCTTCGTCATAATTCAAAAACGGACATCCGCTTGCTCCAGTTGCAGGATTAGAAGACCCGCAATCTTTAAGGAAAAGTGGGTCTGTGACATCAGCAGGTTCAAAATAACACCCGTTTGATGAAAAACAAAATGCCCCCTGACCACCCTCAACATATCCATATTTTGCCAAGAATGCTTCCCATCCTCCCTCTGTTGCAGAGGTGTTATCTGTCGCCTGAAACGCAATAGTATCTCTATCATTGCGGATATAATCAATAGGTTCTTGTAGTAGATATGTCACCGTCATTTCATTTTTTGCGTATCGAGATGCATAAAAACTACTTGCCGTAACAGAAAGAAGCGATCCCATCGCTACTGTCAAAATAAAAATAGCGACCATTGTTTCAATAAGGGTAAACCCACCAGTATTAGATTGATTTTTTTGTGTAAAAAAATGTGTCATATTATTCAGCGGTTCGCTGTGATGCCATAGTTTGCAAAGCAAATGTTGTTGGTTCACCTCGAACAGTAACGGTTCCTTTCATAATAATATAAACACTCGGCTGAATGAAATCACCAGTATCTTGCGTACTTGATCCATTCACAAAAAACTTCAATTCAGTAATATCAACTTCTGGTGAAACAATATCTACACACGATGATTCTCCTTCTCCATCACAACGCTGAACAGTGTGACTTAACACATCATCTATTGTCAAAGGAGTGCGGGCAATCCATCGGTACACAATCCGAGTTGCGGGATTTGGTGGCGCTGGCTTAAACGCAACAGCAGAACCACCGCCATCGAGAGAACCGAGTGGGCAATCAAGGGGCAGTGGCCCTATTGTTCCCCCGTCTGTAACACATGTATAATTTGTCCCCATGCGAATCGAGCGAGTCATTGTATCCATTGCAAAATTGACGTTATCCATTGTTGCACGCAACGCTTGACCCTTTCGGGCGCTATTCGCAGAAACAACAAGCGCACCAAGTGCCATCAGCATAATTATCATAAAGATAGACGTCGCAACCATGAGCTCAACAAGCGTGAATCCGGTAGTAGTTTTATTTTTTTGTGTGGAAAAAATATTCATATTATTCAATACTAATATATCCTGTATTCCAAATTGTGATAAATTTTGTGCCTACACTTTTTATACTATTACCAGTTTCATCATATTTTTTAGGGATGTTAGGATTTGAGATTTCAATTCGGACACGTGAGATGCCACCATTTTCAGAAAGAGATGATGTATCACATGGAGAACCTAGGTTGCTTGTGAGATTTGTCCGATAGCAAAAGAACGCATCTGGTTCTGGTCGCAAAAATACGATATCAAGAGACCCGTTTGGATCTACCTGAAGTGGATCACTCCCCCCGATAGCATCACTTGATCCATACAGATAAATGCCACTTATCACTTCAGCACTATTGATAGAAATCTGTTCAACGCATTCGTTCCCCCCAGATACCGAAATAAGATCACATGACGTAGAACTTGAATCATAATCGTAGGATTTATTTGGCTCTGATCCTGTATCAGCAAATAAAATAAATTGTTTATTTGACCCCGACGTAGGAGCAGATTCTTGAGAGCTTACTGAAAAATGAACTCCAAACCCAGAAGAGAAATCAGCGTTAGTATTTCTCACTCCAATAGCAAAACTTTGAGCCTTACGGACAGAAAGAGCAATATCGTCAGCGAGTGTTTGCGCAGAAGCCCCTGACCGAAAGTCCTGATACTCAAACATCGTTAAACCAGAAACAACAATAAAAATTGCGAGTACAACTACGAGCTCAACGAGCGTCATACCTCTGGTATACCCATTTTTATGTGATGAAAAAAATCGCATGCTATATATCTTTTAGAAAAGACGGAACCAAGAAATGATCGAGAATATATCAAGATTACAAAAGAAAACAATAAGAACACCTAAAATGAGAAACGGTGCAAATGGAATTTCTGTTTTTGCGGTAATTTTTCGACGATGAAGAGCCATCATAATGAGACTCACGATTGCCCCTGACCAAAACGCCAAGATAAGAGCAGCAATACCTTGTGATAAGCCAAGCATCCACCCGATACCAATCATAAGTTTTGCATCACCAAGACCCATCCATCGTCCACGAGAAATAAGCCATATCAATGCAAATGGCGAAGCGAGCAATGGTCCCGCCAAAAGCAGTGCGAGTGGTGGAATTACAAACACACTCCCAATAAAAGAGTAGTTAATGAAGAGTGAAGCAAGTGTAATCCCTGCGTATGCGTACGACAATGTATCTGGAATAATTTTATGTCGCATGTCATACACCGCAATCACAATCAGAAGTGAGAACAGCACAAAAAATACACTCACCAACACAACGTATGAGATAAGCGATAATGAGAGTAGTGGGAGAAAATGAAACACTACTCCCGCAAAGACAAGACCAGTGAATGCTTCAACGATTGGGTACTGATGAGAGATTCGACTTGAACAACGACGACACTTCCCTGCTTGAATAAGATACGAAAAAATTGGAACAAGCTCATAAAAACGAAGTGTGTGGTTGCATGACATACAAATAGAGCGACCCTTTGCAATAGACTTACCAGAATTAAACCGATAAATAACAACATTCAAGAAACTACCGATGAGTGTTCCGAGAATGAAAATAAAGAGGAAAATTAAAATATTCATATTATTGACCAGACGACGCACCTTCTGGAATCATAACTCGAGATGACAATCCAAACGTATCATTAGTATATCCAGAGAATCCAGTACTATCGACAGCGTACATCGTAGACATACCGACACCACCAACATCTTTGTTTCTCATAGGAATTTCAACGGCCCATGAATCCCCATCTTCGGAAACATTACATGTTGCGGTTGAAGTTGTACCAGAGCCGTTGATTGTGACTGAAGTAAGACCACTTGCTTGAGCTGCTCCGATAACCATAGCGTGAATTGTCTGTGTACCATCTTCTGTTGGAGTAGCATCACACACACCTCTGTAGCTATTTCCATTCGCGGCAAAATATAATTCTGATTGAGCGTGAGTACCTGAGAGATTTGATTTCACGGCAGCGTCAGAACCTTTGTTTTTTGCATTACCTAATGCTGCCAAAATAACTGCAGCTAAAATCGCAATCAATGCGACTACTGTTAAGAGTTCAATAAGAGTAAACCCACCGTTTGTACTCCCCTTTTTAGACATATATATATTTTGGAATTTCATAGAAAAAATAAAATTAGCTTAGTAATATACCTCTTTATTATATCACCAAGACAACAAAAAACCACCCGAGGGTGGCCTTTTGTTGTCTTCCGAAAGAGTCTTAACAAGCTGTCGCTGATGCGATTGAAGCAGTGTTAACTTCTGATTTACCAGTGCTATCAACACAGTAGAAATCAGTACCATTTTTAAGTGGTGTTTCTGCTGCCCATGCACCCGCAGCATCGTTACAGATAGCTGTTGATGATCCTGTACCGTTGATTTTAACGTCAGTTTGACCAATCGCTTTTCCAGCAGCATTAACCATGTTGTAAATACCATCAGTACTTGTAGAAGCACATACACTTGCATAACTGTTTGTGTGATTGTCGTAGTAAAGCTCAGCTTGTGCGCGAGCGTTTGCTAAGTTTGACTTCACTGCAGCATCTGCACCTTTTGCACGAGCACTTGAAAGTGCAGCAAGCACAACTGAAGCGAGAATACCGATAATAGCAATAACAACCAAAAGTTCAATAAGTGTAAAACCTTTATTTTTTGTCATAAGAAAAATCTGATTTTAATAAATGTCTTTATGTATAAAGACGCGACCTTAATTTCTAATAACACAATTATATCACGAAATCTTTTGAAAAACACAATAGATATCTCCCGTGTGGATAAGATATATTAGTTAATTCCTCCCGCAACGTTGTAAATAGGCATCAAAACTGATGTAAGAAGAAGACCCACACCAAGACCAAGCGCCACAATCATCAACGGCTCAATCAAACTCACGAGCGTATCCACCGCGTCATTTACTTCGCGATTATAGAATTTACCAAGTGTTTTTAGGATATTCCCAACGGACCCTGTCTCTTCTCCAACACGAATCATACCCGCCATAATTGGAGGAATTTCCGCGTGTTTCGCAAGAGCGTCAGAAAGAGAACTTCCACTTTTTACTGCCTCAGTTGTATCTTTTAAGATATCTTCATAAATATGGTTTCCTACCACTCCGCCAGTCAATTCAATAGCACGGATAATCGGAATTCCAGAAGAAAGCATTGTATCCATGTTGTCAGCCATACGAGAAAGATACAATTTGCTGTAGATATTTTTAAATACCGGCATTGAGATTTTGATTCGATCAAGATACCGCGCACCTGATTCAGTTTTAAGCATACGGAAAAGATAGAGTACGCCAACAGCAAGTGCGATTATGATAAAAATTCCATAATTCAATAACAGATCACTAATACCCATAACAATTTTAGTAGAAATAGGAATCACCTGCCCAGATTCTTTAATGATTACTGACAATCGAGGCACGATAAAGACGAACATCATAGTCATAACAAGCACGAATACCCCCATCACGAAACCAGGATAGATAAGCGCATTTTTCGTCTTAGAAGTAAGCTGATACTGACGATCTAAGTAATCAGCTAAATAAGAAAATGTTTGAGTTAATTTTCCAGACTCTTCTCCAGCTTTCACCATGTTCACATAAAAAGAATCGAACACTTCAGGGTGCTTTGCAAGTGCCATTGAGATTGAAATACCAGATTGAATATCAGAAGAAACAGTATCGAGAACTTTTACGAGTGATTTATTCTCAGTGTTCGTTGCAAGAAGCATGAATGCTTTAAGGGCTGAAACTTGTGCTTCAAAGAGCGTTGAAATTTGTCGAGACATAATTACGATATCCTTCATCGCAATTTTCTTTTCAAAAAACGAAGCACTTAGAAATCCAGTCTTTGCAACATCTTCTGCAATAGACGAGACGATGAGCCCTCTGCGTTGAAGAGCTGCAATTGCAGTATCTCTGCTCGCGGCATCAATAGTGCCTTTCTTTTTCTCACCTGTACTTGTAATTCCGTCGTATATAAAAATCATATAATTACATCATTTGCTCAAGAGCCTTAGGATTAATTGAATGTTGGTACGCATTCTCCATACTGATTTCTCCTTTTTGAACAAGTTCAATCAAACAGCGGTTCATATCGATCATCCCCTGTTCTGAAGATGTCTGGATAACAGTATCTATTTCATGTGAACGCTTTTCACGAATTAAGTTTGAAACGGCGTTATTGTTGATAAGTAATTCAAATGCTGGAACACGTCCTCCGTTTATACGTGGAATAAGTCTTTGAGAGAAAACCCCGAGCAAGCTCGACGATAATTGAACTCGAATCTGATCCTGCTGAGATGGAGGAAAGGAATCAATGATACGATCGATTGTTTGTGAAGCGTTGTTTGTGTGGAGTGTTGAGAACACAAGGTGACCTGTTTCAGCGGCAGTTACCGCGGCGGCGATTGTCTCAGGACTTCGCATTTCACCGATAAGAATCACATTCACATCTTCACGGAGCACTGCTTTGAGTGCAGTTGTAAAATCTTTTGTATCCACACCTACTTCACGCTGATCAACGATTGATTTATCAGGTGCATATACGAATTCAATCGGTTCTTCGACTGTCACAATGTGTGCGGCGCGTTCTTTATTAATAAGATTAATCAATGCTGAAAGAGTCGTTGACTTACCTTGTCCAACAGGCCCAACAACAAGAAAAAATCCTTGTTTCCGAGTAGCAAATGTCTGCAGTATGGGAGGAAGATTTAATTCATCAAATGATTTTGCTTTCGGAATCAATCGAAGTGTGAGACACATCATTCCACGCTGAAACGATGCATTTCCGCGAAGACGTGTGTCACTGCCGAAAGTGTAGGCGAAATCACAATCACGCGTTGCAATAAATTCTTTTACTTTTTCAGCGCCAATCATGGCAGTCAGGGCGCCCATCATATCATCTCTTGAAAGTGGATTTTCGTTCGCAAGGAAAATAAGCTCGCCATTAATACGAAGCGCGGGCTTACGGCCTTCACCTAAATGCAAATCTGATCCATCTTGATGAATCAGATTTGTCAGTAATTCGTTCATGAATTTCTGATAATCCATCCCGTTAGTTAGCTTTTGTGTTACTTATAATTTCCGTCACCTTGGCAATAACTTCACTTGGCGTACTTGATGCCTTCACGATATACCCTGCAGCACCGAGTGATTCACCACGAGCAATGTCAGATGGTTGTCCACGATTTGAAAGAATAATTCGAATCGCTTCTGGTGCTAAACTTTCTTCTTTCATTTTTTCCATTAACTCAAACCCATCCATAACAGGCATCACAATATCAAGGAGAATGATATCAGGATGAGCTCCCCCACGAAGCTTCTCGAGAGCCAATTCTGGGCCAAGCGCTGTGGTGACTGCAAAGTTCGATTGGTTAAATTTGAGCGCATACATATCCAAAAGAAAACTATCGTCGTCTACTATAAGAATTTTTTTCTTCGATTCCATATCTTTTAGAGACAGGCCACGGTCACTACACCAGCCATGTCAGATATTACTTTATAATTTAAAAATTTCATTTTATTTCTTATGCCAGAGATACTCTGCGACCGCGGACCTCCAGCAGAACATATAGTATAAGTATACTATAAATATATCTACACCCCTATACTAGAAATTGTATACTTCTTGGAATGGAATCTCGCCGTGAAGCCCTTTCAAAATAGCGTCCTCTCGAATTGTGAGCATTCCACGTGAACGCGCAAGTTGGAAAATTTCTTGTTCTTGTGGTTTCTCAAGGATAATTTTCTGCATTTCTTTATCAACTTTAAACATTTCAAAAACAGGAACTCGGCCCTTAGTACCAGACGGACATTCAGGAGATGGGACGGCCTCAAACATTGTAGTACCAATATTGAGCTTTGCCTTTAATTCTGGAGTAAGGTCAGTGAATTGTTTATCAATCATAATTTTAGTTGCCTCGTCTATTGGAATTTCATGTTTTGATCCATCATACATCTTACGAGCAAGACGTTGCGCCATACACAGAACAAGTGTCGGGGCAATCAAATATGGGTCAATTCCCATATCAATCAAACGTGGAATTGCACCAACGGCAGTATTAGTGTGAAGTGTTGAAAGCACAAGGTGACCAGTAAGCGCTGCTTGAATCGCAAGCTCAGCTGTTTCTTTGTCGCGAATTTCTCCCACCATGATAATGTCTGGGTCTTGACGAAGAATTGAGCGGAGGCCGTTCGCAAAGGTGTAGCCGATTTCAGCCATCACCTGAGATTGATTGATTCCAGGAATTTGATATTCAACAGGATCTTCGAGTGATACGATGTTAGACTCTTCGCGATCGAGCTCGTTGAGCATTGAGTAGAGTGTTGTAGTCTTACCGGAACCAGTTGGTCCTGTAATTAAAATCAATCCGTACGGTCGAGCAAGAGCTTCTCGGACGAGTGCGAGATTCTCAGGAGACATACCGAGATCATTGAGTGGCTTCACTCCTTTCTGGGAATCGAGAATACGCATCACAACTTTTTCTCCGTAATACGAAGGCATGGTAGATACACGGAAGTCAATTTTACGTCCATCAATCTTTGCAGAGAATCCCCCGTCTTGCGGTTTGCGCTTTTCATCAAGACGAAGTTTCGCCAAAATTTTAATACGCGCAACAACACCATTAAAAACATTAATCGGTAACACAAGTGATGTGTGCAAAATTCCATCTACACGGAAGCGGACTTTCACTTTGTCTCCAACATTTTCAATATGGATATCCGACGCACCACCTTCTGTCGCATGACGCAGGATAACCGCAACAATTTTAATAATCGGAGCATCTTCAACAATACGTTCTTCTTCGCCAGGTTTTAAACTATCTGATGTCTTTGTATTTGTTTCAACCGTCACCCCTGCATCATCGGCACTTCCTGCAATTTCTGTATCAAGTTCAGAGAGAGCCTGATCAACTTCGGTGCCCAACCCTTCATACATCTCAATGAGCTTGCTATAGACTGACGCTTTAATGAGATACGTCTTGAATGGTTTATTCATTTTTGCGGTGATAAATGTTACCGCGTCCATTGCCTGAACATTATCTGGATCAAGAATACCAATCTCAAGAGCACTGTCACTCACACCAATCGGTACGAAGTGATACATTTTTGCAGCATCAACAGGAATTAACTTCAATGTTGAAGGAGAAACACTTTTAGGGTCAACATCTTTTGTTGGAATATTGAAAAAAGTACCCTTGAGTTTTAAGACTTGGGATTCATCAACTTTAAAATCAACAAGTGCGAGATCGAGATTTCCTTCGTATTTTTCCTCAGAGACTTTAACAATTTCAGGAACTTGTGACTCTTCGATAATTTTATTTTTTACTAATTCCGAAAGGAAAATCATAATTATTGTAGTGGGGCACCGAGCACAGTCATACCAAGAGGTGTAGGAATCGTTGTCGTTGCTTCAATCGGAGCAAATGGATTATTTCGTCCTGGAGTTACAACATCGCTCTTCACGCTATTGTCGACCAAGGCCTGAAATCCGTTATGCTTAAAAAGAGATGTATCTATTTTTATTTTATTCAGAGAAACGAGTGTTGCGAGAAATGCTGTATCTTGGGAGATTTGATCGTTTGTTGTACCAAGTGCTCCTGCTCCAACAGTTCCACCTGTCGATGAAGAGAGCGCGGTAGTCTCTGCTGCACTAATAGAGAGCGAGTTAGAAAAATACGTATATACACCAAATGCAACGAGCATGAGGGCAGAGAACGCGAGAAGTTTGTTGTGAGTTTTGTGCATAAAATTATTTAAGCCAATATGTTTCGACTTTTAATGAATAACTGTAAATGTTTGTATTTTGTTCTTGGGCTTTTGCTGATTGTGTAGGAACTGAAAAGGATATGGATTTCACATCAACAAGACGAAGATTGCGTTCAACATCAGTTAGGAATCCAACGAAATCTTCGTAGGTACCTTCCGTTGTAAATTCAAAAGGAAATACACCGAACGTTCGATTTGCATTTGGATCATTTGCCTTAATAGCAACAGAGCTTCCTTTTGCAGTTGCACCTGGTTTCTCTGCATCAAAGGTGATGTCAGCAAGTTCCATATTGTGTTCCTTTGCAATTTTTTCAATCTGAAGAATAAGACCAATGTTATTGACACTATTTGGGAGAAATTCCATTAAACGGTTTTTATCTTCAGCGGTAATGTTTTGATAATTTACAAGCAGAGCATCCCGAGTTGTCTGAAGGTCTTTTGAATTATCAAGTGCAGTATTGTAAACATCAATATCAGCACTCAATTTAGATGTCTCACTATAGAGCGGTCGAACAAGCACAAAAAAGAGTGTGCCGGCGATGAGTATGAAAATAATTGGAAAAAGTGATCTCATGATAATTATGGGGTCTTTTTAGGAGTAGTGGTTGTGGTCGGTGTTTTTGTTGTTGTAGTGGTAGTCGTCGTTTTCGCAGGTGCAGTCATTGTAGGAGTCGGAGTAAGATTAATCTCAACAGGTGCTTGTGTTGTGAGAGGAATTTCAGTTGGCGCATTTGGAGTCTGTGTAACAGACGAAGATTGTTCGAGTGTTGTAGATGAGGTCGCAGGTTCTGTTGCGCGTGGAGTCTTGCTGACAAGTAAATTCTTTTCATACGAAAGAAGTACTGGGTCAACAATAAACTCAACATTAAAACCAATTGAAGTTTTCTTGGTATCTTTTTCTTTTACTTCAGTCGTTGTGAGATTTGAAAATACAACACTCTTTAAGTATCGTCCTTTTGAGCTATTGAAAATTTCAGATTGCGTCGCGATTGATTTATAGTCGCGAGCAGTTCCTGTCATTTTTACATAGAATAGACCTTTGTCTGTCATCTGATGTTCAAATTTAGTGTACTGAATAGAAGGAATCGTTAATTCTCCGATAAGAGTAAATAGTGGAGAAAGCACAATATGACTCGTCAGAATTTTCTTTGAGGCACTCATGCGCTTGTCGAACGTTTCCAACTCAAGAATAGTATCTCTCTCGAAACTATCTCGTGCACGAACGAGTGATTGAGAAAGAACTTCTTTTTGGTTTGTTAAATAATTTTTATACAGAAACAGTCCCCCCGCAGTCACACCCACAAGAATAAGAAGTCCGACACTTAAGATAGAGAAAATACTTTTCGTATGAGGAGTTGAAAGAGGGGCCGCACTTGGTGCGGGCACAATCGGCTTTTTAGGTATAAAAGATGTTTGAAATGAATTCTCCATGAATAAATTATGAGGATGAAAGTTCTCGCAATGCGAGACCAACAGCACATGCAAACTCTGGACCACTTGTCTTTAGTACAGGCTCAAGAAAGGCGGGAGCTTCGGTTTTTGAAAATGGATCACCGTACACAACTTCAGAATGGAAATTGCTTACAGACTTCTCGAGTAACCCCTTGAGAAGAGACCCACCACCAGTCAAAATAACCTTACTGATATTTTTATTATACTTCTTCTCATACGCAAGAACAACACTATTTGTGTCAGAAAAGATGTAATCTGTGGATAGACGAACAATCTCGGCGACTTGAGGATTACTTCGGTCATCAAGTCCGACAGTTCGCTTTAATTGTTCTGCTTCAGCAAATGGAACATTGAGCGACGTTGCGATATTTTTTGTGATATCAAAAGAACCACGATTCACCACATGGAACACCCGGACAATCCCCGCTTCAACAATAGAAAGCTTTGTTTTTGATGCCCCAAAATCAATCAGGAGTACCGGCGCGACATCTCGAGCAAATGTTGAACGAATCGTACTAAAAATCTCCATCTCAAATGAATCTGATTTGAGCTCTGTCTTCGCTAACACTTCACGGTAGCGTGCAAGAGTATCGTTATGAATTGCAACAACAAGTACTTCTGTCTTTGGTTCCTTCTTTTGAATAGGTGCAGTTTGAGGGATAACACTTGGCGCCACAACAGATTCTTCGGATTCAATTTCTTGTGGAATTACTGACCAATCAAGAGTGACCTCAGAAATTGGAACAGGAATATATTTACGAGCTTCTGTTGGAACAACGGTCGGTAATTCAGCTTCAGTAATTTGAGCAGGAAGTGTGATAGTAAAAATCAAACTCGCAAGCGATGGGATAGCAATGGCACCTGATTTTGTTGTGCTGTTTGACTCTTTCATAACATCAACAAGCGCACGTGCCATGTCTTCAGATGAAAGATTTGTAATTTGCCCAACTTCAACTTTGCCATACGGCCCGAGAGCGAGTGAACCGTATGTTTCGAGGATTGCCTTACCTCCCTGTTTCTTTAATTGAACAACTTTAATCGCTGAAGTTCCAATATCAATACCAACAACACTCTCTGATGCTTTTTGAGAAGAAAAAATATTGGAAATACTTGCAAGACCACCAGCAATAATTTTTTTAAGAGAAGTATCCATAATATAAAATATGCTTTATTATATCACATTGCGTAGTAAAATAGATAAATGGATGTGTGTAGAAAATATTTTAAAGATTTTTATACCTTTCTCGTAGAGATATTCTTTCCGAGCACCTGCGTAGGATGCAAAACACGAGACAGTGCGCTCTGTGATTCGTGCAGTGTGAGACTCCGAAGGACTGAACGGAAAACAGCCTCACATATTATCACTGCTTTTGATTATCGAGATCCGGTTGTGAGAAGGATGATTTGGAAGATGAAATATAGTAAATACGCCCATCTCGGCATCATACTTGGCGAAATACTTTACGAGATTGTGCTTGAAGATATTGCAGATATTACTCTTTTTGCTAAAAATGGCCCGATTCTTGTTATTCCTGTTCCCCTTTCACCTAAAAAAGCTCGTGCTCGCGGATATAATCAAGCCGAAATGTTGGCACGAGGGTTTTGCCAGGCGGGCGGAGCGGAATTGTTTGAATTACGGAAAGATATTGCCATAAAAACAAAAGACACTGAACCCCAAGCCCGCATCACTCACCGCTCCGCCCGCCTGGCCAACATTAAAAACGCCTTTGCCTTAAAACAAAAAGATTCGTTACGCGGAAAAACTGTATTTATTATTGACGATGTCACCACAACGGGTGGAACATTAAATGAAATTATGAAACTGTGTAAATCCGCTGGCGTAAAACATGTCTACGGGCTCGCGGTTGCACATTAATTCTTGTTATCCCACAAATCCCAAATCATACCTGCGATATTTCGCGGTTTACCTTCAAGGGCGTAATAATGCAAATCAATGAACGGTAGCGTGTTGCATTCGATAATCCCCCAGCGTTGCCCCTCGGCATCTTTTGTTGGGTCAGGAATAATACAATCAAATCCAGCAACAGCGAGCCCGACGGCCTTACCTGCCTTCTCGATGATTGGAATGAAACTCGGATGAAGCTCGTCAATCATTTCTTTAGTTGTTCCACCAAAAAGTCTCCCAATACGATGCGATAGCGGGAGAATAGTACCTTCTGGTAAGACATCATCGATGCCGTACCCAGCACGAGAAAGTGTATGGCGTAATTCATCGCCCACACGTACTGCTTCAACGCGATTTGGTCGAGCTTTGTCTTTTTCTTCAATCAGTGCGCGAATTGTCGTGACTCCATCTCCAATAATAAACGGTGACGTTCCTCGATAAAATCCAGCCAGCGTCCCTCCGACAACCGTCGCGCGACAGACATGCCCATGAATATGCTCTTCAACAACAAGATGTGAAGAAATTTCGCCCGCAATTCGGAGGCCCTCTTTGAAATGCTGAAGTGTATTGATATTTGTAATCGTATGACGAGCTCGCGAACCAACACGTGGTTTAATAATCACCGGCTTTTGAAATGAATCAAAAATTGTTTCAAGTGAACGATTGCGAATAAAAGGTAATTCTTCATACTGCGGAATAGGAACACCATGTCGAGCGAGCTCTTTTTTGAGAATAATTTTATCATCCCAGTTTTGAGATAAATCTAGAAATTCAGGCAAAATAGGTAAGCTTTCAAAGAAAACATACTTACCATTTTTAATAGTTCGATACCAGTCGATGGGCTTTTTGCCTATCACAAGTTGCTCCATGTGAATCCCCCGTCTCTGTGCTTCTTCCCAGATAATACGTGAACGAAACGAACACGCCTTGTCGATGTCAGACGAAAAATGAGCCAAGCCAATCTTGGTAAGAAGTTTAAAAATTGAAATCGGAATCCAATCAGCGAATCGCTTTAAAAATTTTGGTGCATGATTAGAAAGGGCCGAGAGTCGTCTATCAACAGTGAAAGCAAGAAAACTTTCAAGATATGAAAGTGTGTGATTCACAGGGGCATCTCCACAATAAGAACAGTGCGCCTGCATGACTTTTGGTTCAGGGATGTGAGTAGACATAAAAATAAAAACAAAGAGACGGCTTTCGCCGTCTCTTTGTGGGCGACGAATCGCCTCTTAATGATCTCCTTTTACCATAAAAATAATTCTTTATTATGGTTAATAAACGACACAGGTTTATTATATCACACCGGATAAAAAGATAGCTAGTAGAAAAACTAAATCCAGTGAGCGAGGTATGCGATGAATAGAAGGAACCCAACAAACCCAAGAAGAGGTTGTACTCGTGTCAAAACACCAATGACAATAATAGCGAGCACGACCTTAATGAATCCGAGAGACACGAGCGAAACCCAGATTGTTTGTAAAAAGATTTGTAGTGTAGACATACTATAAGTATAGCATTAAAGAGGTAAACTTGAATTCCGAATTTTTGCGGAGGCGGTGAGACCGCGAGTACGCTTTTCGCCGATTACATCGGCAGGTACTTTTTCACCTCGCTTCGCTCGTACGAAAAAGTCTTTCGAATCTCACACACAAATGAAGTAATTCATTTGCTCTCCTCCGCAAACTTTTTGCTTTGCGAAAACGTTTGCGGGCCGTGTGAGTTCAGTACTCACGCCCTCAACCATTGTAAGGGTATTCTAGCATCTTTTGGAGTGTCTTACTGAAGTATGTGAGTCAGCCTATTTCTTATAAGGATTGGTGCTTACTAGGTAATTTGTAAGGATTAAAAGAAGTATTATTACAGGAATAAAAACCATGATGTGAACTGAATTTAAGGCAAGAGATTTATATCCTATAACCAAGAAATGATTTTTAAAAGTAGTAGCCATGCCAAAGAAAAGCAATGGGAGGAATGAGGCTATTTCAAGCAATAATAGAGAGTTTAGGGAAATTGAAATCCATCTTTTTGCAATATCTATCCTGAAGATTTTCATTAGCTCCAAGAGTATATAAATTAGAATAAAAAGACCAACAATAACACTCCAATTTAGATTTACATCTGCTAAAGATGCTTGTTGTTCTGGGGTGAAGACATACCCCAGGAAGGTAGGAAAAAACAGTGCGACAACTATGGTAAATTGTAATCTGCTTTGTAAGTCTTCCATTGTGTTATTTATCGCCACCACGGGTTTTTGAGAACTCTTAAATTATGATTTTAGGCCAGTAACGCATATATCACGCACACGATAATTTTAATTCTACCTACTACCTCTTTAATGTAAACCATGGTTTTAGATGTTTTATTGTTTACTATGTTAAGTGTCACACTGCTGTTAATGGTGGCTGCCTGGCAATGACAAGAAATTAAGATTTCTTGCTGCGTTACCCACCCAAAATCACAATTTTAAAGAACTAAGGCAATTATATCACGACCCTATATTAAAGACTTTTTGTTTGAAAATGAGACAAATGAGACACTTTTAGGTATTATCAGGAACAGACAGAAATTCAGTACTTAAATATAGAGTTTGAAAAGCTTCAATCTGCTCTTTGGCAACAAAAGTTTCTAGCCGATCAACAAAGTAGTTAAGGTTTACCATAACCTCCTTAAACTTATTAATTTGATCTCCATACGATTTTGAATTGAGCTTTAATTTAAGGTTTGATGTTACATTGTGTTGCCCGGTTACTTCGCTTACGGAATGACCATGTACTATCATATTCCGGATATTATTGAAATTCTTGATTCCTCCAATTAAATTCTTTGCGTTTTTATAAGATTCCGCCTTGTCTTTTCCATCTCTAAAAGTGAATCGGTTTGAGCTTAAGAAAAAACGGATTTTATCTAAACAACTCACATTATCAAGTTCATTATCGTGCATGAACGTATCAAGGATAGAATAGACATTATAATAATTTCTAAAAAAAGTATTGATTCCTATTTCCAGTACAAAATGTAGGGCTAATAGAAATTCTAGAATATCAGTTTGTGAGTTAGTATCCTTTTTTAAGAATTCTTCACAGTATTCTTTTCTAGACCTGAATAAGTAATTGGATTCTACTTTAATAGTAACAGAATCAGTAATACCAACTTTTATATGCCCAGTCTCAGCTTTTAATATATAATCATTCTTTTTGTTCATAATTATTTTATTTATTTTTTATATAGAAACTTTAAGGCGTTTAAACGCCACGTTTTGATAGATCTTCGGAATTTTCCTTACAGATAGTTTTAAGATATAAGGGATAAGAAATTCAATAATACTAAAGGAAATAGCTACATAGCAAAGTGTTAAAAAGTTACTTTCAAATATTTTTATAATTATTGGGTCATCGATTTTCCAAAAAAGAGAGTTAAAAAAGTAAAGAAAAATATGGAGTATTGAATAGAAGACAACAGACCATCTTGTTGATTTGAAACCTAAAAAACTCCACTCTTTTGGAGTTTTAATATTTCTACCAAAAATATTTTCATCAAGGTCTATTTTTGTTGGTTTTTTATCACTTTCTTCATGCCATTGATCTATAAAACGCCTAACTATATTCTTATCCTTAACTACCTCACCTGTAAATATTTCCAATAATAATGATAAAATTCTATCAATAATTTTAATAATCGTTGGTAAAAATCTTCTCCATAAAAATAATTTAATCCGAAGAGGTAATCCAACTATTATCCTTGTTGGTTTTAAGTGAGCTTTTTTAAGCTTGTTTAAAATGTTATTTGGCTCAATTTCCTTGTTATAATGAAAAAATTTTCCAGATTCTATATTAAAGAAAAATTGACCATAGACATCGAGATCAACAGGGTCGGTTAAATTTTTAGATGTTCCAATGCTTATACTATCATCAGTCTTTTTACCGTAAGTTGCTGTTACCCAAAGTTTTTTTAAGTTATCATTTCCTAAACCAAAACCTATTTTATACAAAGAAGCGTATTTATCATTTCTATCTTTAAAAATGCTAAAGCCGATATCTTTTTCCCAGGGGATAGGGTCACTAAATTCACCAGATGGTAATTCAAATTTTTTAATTAGATCTGTAGAAGTCACAAATTTATTATAACTTAGGCTCAAAAATTAAGGTACCCGGATCATTCTATACTAAGTCTTTACTGCGGAGGCGGTGAGATTCGAACTCACGGAACCAATTACGGTTCGACGGTTTAGTAAACCGTTGATTTAAACCACTCATCCACGCCTCCTCATTAACAATTTCCAATACTAACACATTTAAGTATATAACATAAAGCCAGAATTATGGGTACGCTTTTTGAACACTTACAGAGGTAGGTTCATAGTCGCTTTGCCCCTACTCGTGCGGAGCCGGGGAGACCACGAGTACATGTTTCGAACCTTACAGGTTCAGTATACCCTTTCCATTTGCTAACACAAATACGGAAAGGGTTTTCGAATCTCCCCCACAAAGCACGCAGGTACTTTGTTCAGCTCCGCCCAACAAAAAAAAGACCCTCACGGGTCATTTTTGAACGGGCGGAGCCGGGGAGATTCGAACTCCCGAGGGGGTTTGAAGCCCCTGCCTCTTTAGCAAAGAGGTACGTTAGACCACTCTGACACGGCTCCAATTTATAAATACAAACTAGTAATCTATCATTCGTAATTACCCATAAACCCTATCATATTTCACACTTCCACTCAAATAAAAAAAGGGGGTGGTGACCCCCTTTTTTACAATAGACTGAAAACTAACATGGTGACCCCAAAGAAAATCCTTTACTGTGGGACACTTCTCTTAATTCTGAAATGTACTCAGAAACATAATCGAATTCGATGTACAAACAAACTACAATTTGCACGAGCTGGTCTTTGTCTTCTGAAGTGCAAAAGAATTGCTTTATCTCGCACTCCTTAAACCAGCCCTTATCTGACACAACATTCCCTTTTCGCTTTATTTTAAAAATACCCTCTGTGGGTAATTTGAAAGAAAACTCATCAACCTTTGAGTGAACACCAACAACAATAGTGTGTTGATTTTTAAAGATTGAGGATTGCAGTGATGGTGGCAAGACGGCAGAAACACCGTCAACAAACTTAAGTTCATACTTGAGTGTTCGCAAGTGCTCAAGGATAATTGAAGCGAACAGGTTACCGGGAAGAGATACTTTAGACATACTGAATTAAGATTTTAGGGGTGGAACAATTTGATGAATTTTATGTATTATAACACACTAATAACCTAAACACAACTATCTGTCTTTACCCTTCTGTTTGTTATACTTAACACTATGAAAGGATTACAAGGTTTCCGGGATTTTATTAAAAATCAGGGTGTGTTTGGACTCGCAGTTGGTTTTATTTTAGGTGGAGCAGTTTCAAAATTTGTAAGCTCTCTCGTGACTGATATTATCTATCCAATATTAAACGGACTCTTGGGTGGAGTTGATGACCTCACAACACAAGTATTCTACGTCGGAGGATCGGCAGTTAAATACGGAACATTCCTTAATACTGGAATTGATTTTATTATTATCGCATTTGTCGTTTACTTCAGTTTCAAATTACTCAAACTAGATGAGACGATTATTAAAAAATAAACATGACACAAGACACTGAACAAAAAAATACACCAGACTCACCTATACCACAACCAGCACCTGCGTCTACTGGAACAGGCACTGAACTCGAGCAACTAAAAATAGAAAACGAAAAGTTAAAACAAATAAACTCAGTCAAATCTGATGTCATCTCAATCTCTGCACACCAACTCCGCACATCACTCTCTGCGCTCAAATGGATATTAAAAATGTTCCTCGATAAAGATGTCGGGCCAATCACCACAGAACAGGAAGGATTTATCCAGAAAGCATTCAATAGTAATGAACGCATGATTGCACTAGTGAATGATCTTCTCACACTCAATCACTCTGAAGACACATCAATCAAATTCAATTTCAAAAAAGTTGACCCACTCTATCTCGTAGAACAAACAATCTTCGAATTCTCTGGTGAGACATTGAAGAAATCAGTCCCTCTCGTATTCCTTAAACCAGACATGCCTATCCCCCAGATTACCTGCGACGAAGAAATGACTCGAGTAGTATTACAAAATCTTATCGAAAACTCTCTAAAGTATAGTCACCCTGGTGACAAAGTATTCGTATCTCTCAAACATAACGAAGAAACAAAATCCGTCGAATTCTCTGTTCATGATATGGGCATCGGCATCACACCAGAAGAACAACCAAAAATTTTCAGTAAATTCTTCCGCGCAAAGAACGCTCAGGAAAAAGAAGTTATCGGGTCAGGACTTGGACTCTATGCAACGAAAAATATCGTCGAACGCCACAAAGGCAAAATCTGGTTCGAGAGTGCTCCCGGCAAAGGTACGACCTTTTTTGTCACATTGCCGATTGAATAAACCCTATGATATAATCACAATACTTGTCCCGTTAGATGCTGTGGTCACCATGAATACATAACGGGAGGATAAAAAATATTTACCAACTAATACTAAGCAGGAAGGTGATTTTATAAAAAGACCACAAACTGCTTCTAACTGGGATGAAGAAAATACTTATTGTAGAAGATGACACCTTTTTACAGGGTCTCGAAGCCACAAAACTAAAGAAAGAGGATTATGAAGTTATTACCGCCGGTAATGGCGAAGAAGGCATGAAAAAGATTACCGAAGACGGAATCTCGCTTATCCTTCTCGACCTCGTACTTCCAGAGTTCGACGGATTTGAAATTCTTGAAAAAATCCGAAGCACAGCATCAACAAAGAAAATCCCTGTTATTGTCTTCTCGAATCTTTCTGAAGATAAAGATGTGAAGAAAGCAGAGAAGCTAGGTGCGACTGACTTTATGGTCAAATCAAACTTTACTCTCGATGAACTCGTTGAGCGTATCAATAAAATCCTTAAATAATTCCTCTCCCCTAAAACAACACCGACACATCGGTGTTGTTTTATATTCAACCTATACCCTATGATATACTGACCAATATGAAAACGCCCCACGAACGCCAGGCACTAGCTCTCCTTGTGATACTCATTGCACTTGGTGGAATTATTCTCTATGGTAACGGATTCCCTGAATCTCAATCATCACAAACAAATGAAACCAAGCGATAACATCGAAACACATTTTCGCATTGATGCGAATCAGAAAAAAGCACTTACGCGACTTCACCTCGTATCTATTCGCGACCTCTTATACCATTTCCCCTCTCGATACACTGATATTTCAGAGGTTCGTCCTATCAGCTCAGCGACGGCAGGCGAAACAGTTACCATTGTTGGTACACTCTCAAAATTAAAAACGAAAAAAAGTTTTCACACAAAGATTCCAATGGGGCAAGCAACACTCACTGACCTCTCTGGGTCACTCAATATCATCTGGTTTCATCAACCATATCTCGCAAAAATGCTAAAAGACGGTGCTGTTGTTCGCGTAACTGGTAAAATATCCGATAGTAAATCATACGGACTAACACTCAATAACCCAGAGATAAAACCAGAAGATATTCTCCCAATCGATACCCATGACTCACTGTTCAAAGAAGGCGACCCCCATCAGCAATTCGGGTACCCAGTCTATGCCGAATCACGCGGTATTACTTCACTATGGATACATCATGCGATTCAGAAAATTCTGAAAGATTCATGCGTTCGCGATATCACGGACTATCTCCCTACTGAAATTATTTCAAAATATAATCTCCCTGCACTCCATACCGCACTTGTATGGATTCATCTCCCGCAGAAAAAAGAACACGCCGACATCGCGCGCAAACGCTTCGCATTCGAAGAAGTGTTCTTCATACAACTCGCTCGCCAACAAGAACGAAAAAGTTATGAAGAATTATTCTCATACAAGCTCGCCATTCCCGAAAAAGATATCAAGGATTTTATTTCACGTTTTCCATTCACTCCAACAAAGGCACAGAGCACCACAATCCGAACTATTTTAAATGATCTCAAGATGGATAAACCAATGTCACGTCTCGTCGAAGGAGATGTGGGATCAGGAAAGACATTCATCGCGGCAACTGTTTCGTATGCAGTGATAAAGAATCGCCCCGTAGGTCAAGATTTCGGCAATATTCAAGTCGCGTATATGGCACCAACTGAAGTGCTCGCAACGCAACTCTATGAAAACTTTGTGAAATATTTTGAGCATACAGGAATATCAATCGGACTTATCACAGGAAGTGGTTGCCGTAAATATCCAAGTAAATCAGCGGTATGGCGAAACGGTGTCCAAGAAAAAACATGGACTCCAATCTCGCGTGCACAACTTTTGAAATGGGTGAAGAATGGCGAAATTCCAATCGTTATCGGCACACATGCACTAATTTCAAAATCAGTAGAATTCGAAGACCTTGGGCTCGTGGTCATTGACGAACAGCATCGTTTTGGCACAAACCAGAGAATGAAGCTCGCAAAAAAGGAAGGTCACGCCCCTCACTATCTCTCGATGACTGCAACACCTATCCCTCGCACGCTCGCACTCACCATCTATGGCGACCTTGATTTGTCGGTCGTTGATGAAATGCCAGCTGGACGCAAAAAAGTTATTACAGAAATCATTGCACCAAACAAACGAGACCTTGCGTATGAAGCAATTCGCACTGAGCTCAAAGCAGGTAGGCAAGCATACGTTATTTGCCCACGTATTGATGAACCCGACCCAGAGAAAGAACAAGCAGTTATTGCCAAATCTGTTCTTGCTGAAGCCACGCGATTACAAAAAGAGGTGTTCCCTGAATATCGCATCGGTGTCATGCATAGTAAGATGACAAAACAGAAAAAAGAAGCAATTATGCAAGAGTTCAAAGAGCACACGCTTGATATCCTCGTATCAACATCAGTCATCGAGGTCGGAGTAAATGTACCTAACGCGACTTCCATCATCATTGAGGGCGCAGAGCGTTTTGGACTTGCTCAACTTCATCAATTACGTGGACGTGTTATTCGTTCCGAACATCAGTCATACTGTTACCTCTTTGCGGAAGCAAAGACAGACAAAACACTCGACCGACTAAAAGCTCTCACAAAGGCAACAAACGGATTTGAACTCGCAGAGCTTGATCTCGAGCTCCGAGGTGCAGGATTGCTCAGTGGAGATAAGCAATGGGGAATCACCGACCTCGGAATGGATGCGATAAAAAATATAAAAATGGTTGAAGCCGCTCGCACTGAAGCAGTCGCACTTGTCGCAAGCGACAAAGACCTCGCTCTATTCCCTCTTCTTGCTCAAACACTTAAAGAAAAAAACTTTGAGATTCATTTTGAATAGATACTTGACGACTATGGTATTATAATAAGGTACTTGTCCCGTCTGAAACATAAAGCATAAATCACGGTAACAATATATTTAAACGGTACAAGTAAGACAATCAATTTATTTTTAATTATTTATTATATTTCATTCGGGATGAATACTTATACCTTTTTAGCGCTTATTGCCATTTCAATTGTTCCCCTCGCTATTGTTGCGGGATTACCAAAACGCGAACAGTTTTTCCATCATCCTCTTGTAAAAGGTTTTGGATTGGGTGTGTATGCATCACTTGTTCTTATGCTTCTCCGCGAAGGTATTGAACGCGGTGGAGTAGGAACAACACTCATCTGGGGTGCTGTCGGACTCGGTGTCAGCGTATGTATCGGACTTGTCTTTAAAGAATTTCACCATCACCATGACAACGAAGAAGAACACAAACACCATACTCGTGCGAGTATGTGGCGTATACTTGTATCTGATTTCTTTCACAATATCGTAGATGGTATTGCTGTTATTTCAGGATTCGCGCTGAACCCAGTAATTGGATTTACTTCTTTTATTGGCGTACTCGGACATCAGACAATCCAGCAAGCAGGACAGCAAGTCCTTCTCGTTGAGAGTGGTGTACAAAGCAAAAAAGCACTTTTGATTTCACTTCTTGTGTCACTCAGTATTTTCTTTGGATTATTCTTTAGTGAAAATGAATCCCTTGAAGCAATCTTAATTACCCTCTCGGCTGGTATTATTCTCTGGAAAATCTCAACAGAC
>JBAYUP010000012.1:0-27152 GCA_041675045.1 Minisyncoccota bacterium
ATTCGGAGAAATTAATTGCACTGCTTTTGCCATTGCACCCAAGTCTGCGCCAATATTGAGAGTGTTTGCAATAAACAAGAGAAGTGTACAGAGGTAGAGAACTTCTTTACGATAGACACTTTTAATATTTGAAGCCAATCCTCGCCCAGTTACGAGAGCGATGCGTGCACACATTTCCTGAACCATCGCAACAAGAGGGAATGTCCACGCTGCAAGCCATAGCAAGCTCGTTCCATATTGTGCGCCTGTCTGCGAATAGGTAGCGATGCCTGATGGGTCGTCGTCAGCTGCGCCAGTAATAATTCCAGGGCCTAATTTTTTAATGTATTCTTCGCCGTCTTTTATAAGTGAATGATTTTCGTCTGTAGGCTTGTCGTTCATAGGAACATTATACACGAGCATTGTCTAATTTGACACTGATTTCTGGGGGAAGTATACTCGTAGGTAAATTCATTTAAACCCATACAGTTATGAAAAAACTTTATTTTTTGGAGTCACTGTTATCAAAAACAGGCAATTCCGCAGAAGATTTGGAGAAAAAACAAAAACTCATGCAACAATTAGAACCACTAATTAGTGTAAAACTCGACACTTACCCTTCTGGAACAGCCTATGTTGTTGTCGAATGTGTTCATAAAGCGGTTTTTGGTCTTGGTGACCTTTCGTTTGCTCAACAAATCAGACTGCCTTTACAGAATGACAATTTACCGACTGACAAATTGGAGTTTGCGTTGGTTTCTGAACGTTCACCTCTGAGGGAGGTGTTAGAGGATACTCAAAAGACAACAGGTGATCATAATTCTACGGTAGTGATTGACCATAATCAATACAGAGTTATTCACTCAGGTGCCGGGGGGACTTTGCTTGGCAAATCAGATTTCCATCTGTATCAGGTTGATACCGATGCATTGCGTACAAAGCTCAATGCCAATCATCACAATCTTCTGAATTTTTTGTTGGGGAATAATCATTCATCAATTCATTAAGTAAAAACGAATGCAAAATCGCGTTTAAGGAGTAACTACCCCTTAAGCGCTATTTTTTTATGTTTAATATTGGTACAATATTTATACATGGCCCTCAATAAACCAAACAAAATTCAAATAATCAAATACGCTCCGCCTCCTCCAGATTTGCCTACGCTCGGCGCTGTGGATCCGAGTGAGGTGTCTTTCATTGGGCGTACGAACTACGTTGCTTCACTCGAAGAAAAGAAATTCGTTTTCGGTATCAAGCGTGTTGACCGTAGGCGCCATCTGTACATCATCGGTAAATCAGGTGTAGGTAAATCAAAGCTCCAAGAGCTCATGGTTCGTCAGGATATCGCATACGGATGTGGTGTTTGTGTGATTGACCCACACGGAGAATTCATCGATGACATTCTCGCATTTATCCCTGAAGAACGAATTGAAGATGTCTGTATTATCGACCCAGGTGATGTGGATTTTCCATCATCGTTTAATCCGCTTGCCAATGTTGACCCGACATTTAAACACCAACTCACCCAAGGCTTGATTGAAGTGCTTCGCAAGCAATTCGGCGCGAACTGGACACCGCGATTGGAACACGTTTTTCGTTTTACCGTGCTTGCTCTTCTCGACTATCCGTATGCGACAATGCGCGGAATGATTTCGATGTTGACCGACCGTAACTATCGTCAGAAAGTTGTCGAGTATATCGAGGACGACATGGTGAAGCGCTTCTGGGCTATCGAATTCGCCGACTGGTCAGAGAAATTCGATACTGATGCCATCATTCCTCTCGTGAACAAGCTCGGGCAATTTCTCTCTGACCCGATGCTCCGTAATATCTTCGGACAAAAGGAAAATAAAATTGATATTGAGGATTTAATGAATAGCCAAAAAATTCTCCTCATCAATCTCTCGAAAGGAAAAATCGGAGAAGAAAATTCTTCATTCTTTGGGGCGATGTTTCTTACGAAGATTAAGCAAGCAGGTATGGCACGTGCAAAAATGGAAGCCAAAGACCGTCAGGACTTCTATCTCTATGTAGATGAGTTCCAAAATATCGTGACGGACACATTTGAGAACATTCTCTCGGAAGCGCGCAAATATGGACTAAATCTCACAGTGGCACACCAATATGTCGGACAGCTTTTACCTAAAGTTCAACAGGCAGTTCTCGGAAATGTCGGTTCGATTATTTCTTTCCGCGTGGGTGGCGATGATGCGGTGAAATTGAAACCAGAGTTCGCGCCGATTTTTGATGTTAAGGATATGATTAATTTGGGCGTCGGAGAATTCTATGTGAAGATGACAATCGATGGAGAAAGTTATGATCCATTTTCTGCTGAAACACTTCGTGTTCTCCCGCCAACACATCCGTCATATAGACAGCGTGTCATTGACGCATCACGTCGAAAATATGCTATTCCAGCAGGGGAGGCGTCTCGCCTCATTGCTGAGGAAGAATCAACTATCATTCGTTCCGCTCAAGAAAAGGCGGCGATTACTGGAGGCAAAAATTCTGCATATGGTGAATCAAAGGAAACTCCCGCAGTAGAAGAAAAAGCGAGTGAACCACTTATATAACCTGCCGGCAGGCAGGTTTGTAATTAATTCACAGAGTGCTACACTTTCTATGTAAGGGTCGATTTTACTAAAAAGACACCAAATTCTCTATGGTATTTATCTATACAACATGCGAAAGCATGGAAGAAGCGCGAAAAATTGGCGAATTGATTATTCAGAACAAAACAGGCGCATGTGTTGATTTCTGGCCGGTTTCATCTTGTTATAACTGGGACGGTGGTTTGCAGTGCGTTGAACAAGTTATGCTTCTTGTTACAACATTTGAAACAAAAATCGAAGAAGTCACAGATATTATTTCAAAAAATCACAGTTATAGTATTCCCGTTATTGCCGCTGTTGATGTTCGCCGTATCAATCGTCCGTACAAAGAATGGATGACAAAAGAAATGGAATAATATGATACACACAACTGTTGCCATTTTCGGTGTTTTTGACGGTATTCACGAAGGACATCGTGAGTTTATTCGACAAGCAAAATCACACGGCCAAGAACTTGTCGCGATTGTCGCGCGCGACAGCATCGTTGAGAAATTGAAAAATAAGATGCCAATCAATAGGGAAGCGAATCGTATTGAATCACTTCTTGAAGTTCCTGAAATTGATCGTGTCTATCTCGGTGATGCCGAAGAGGGGACATATAAAATCCTAAAAGAAGTGAATCCGAATATTGTGTATCTCGGGTATGACCAGCAGGCACTTTCTGTTAGTATTAAAAAAGCGATAAAAGCAGGTCATCTGTCAAAGATGGATATTATACTCGGCCAGCCGTATAAACCAGAAATTTTTAAATCATCAATTTTAAATAAATAAAATGAATTCTGAAACCAAAAACTGCCAAAATTGTAAACAAGATTTCATAATCGAACCCGATGATTTTTCGTTCTATGAAAAAATAAAAGTTCCTCCTCCGACGTTTTGCCCGAACTGTCGCATGCAGAGGCGATTTATGTTCCGTAATGAACGTACCTTATATAAGGGAATATGTACTCTTTGTAAACAATCAATGATTTCAATTTTTAATCCGGAAAGTCTTTACAAAGTATTTTGTAGCAAGTGTTGGTGGGGTGATAGTTGGGACTGTGGAGATTATTATCTTGATTACGATCCGAATAAAAATTTCTTTGAGCAAATGAAAGAGCTTCAGCTCAAAGCTCCGTTTATGGATAAAGTAGTAAGTTATTTAAAACTGGTAAATAGTGATTATATTAACCACGCGTCAACATGCAAAAACTGCTATCTCATTTTTAATGCAGATGATTGTGAAAACGTATATTACAGTAATACTGTTGTAAACGTAAAAGATTCATCTGATTGCTTTATGATGAATAACACCCAGCTTTCTTACGGTTCGATTGGTGGAGATGGCTCAGGAATTTATTTTTCAGAAAATTGTCCTGAATCGATTAATGTTTGGTACTCAAAGGATTGCGTTGGGTGCAATGATTGTTTTGGTTGCGTCAATTTGCGTAAAAAAAGCTTTCATATTTTTAATGAACCATATTCAAGAGAAGAATATAATAAAAAAATTTCAGAAATGGGGCTTGATAAACATTCTGTGAATATTGAAATCCAAAGTATGATATATGATTTTTGGAATAAATTTCCTAGAAAATATATATATGGAAGAATGAATAATAATTCTAGTGGAGAATATATTTATTCTTCAAAAAATGCGAAAGATTGTTATCAAGCAGTTTGTATGGAGGATGCTGCCTATTGTCAGTTTATAACTATGCCATCTTTTCGTGATTGCTATGATATCTCTGAATGGGGTAATGGTGCAGAACTTTGTATCGACGATGTTACTATTGGTGAGGGAGTGAACGATGTTAAATATTCTTTCGGTATTTGGAATAATTGCCGGAATATTGAATATTCAATGTTTGTAATAAATAGTAGTAATTGTTTTGGCTGTATGAATCTCCGTAAAAAAGAATACTGTATCTTGAATAAGCAATATTCAAAAGAAGAGTACTTTGCATTACGTGAAAAAATTATTGATGATCTTGAAAAGAATCCATACATAGATAGCAAGGGAAGAGTGTGGAAATATGGAGAATTTATGCCTTATGATTTATCACTATTTGCATATAATGAGTCATTCGCTACTCAGTATTTTTCTCTTACAAAAGAAGAAATTGAATCTGCAGGGTTTAAATATATAGAACCAAAAAAATCGGAGTATAAAGCCACCATAACTCTTGAGGATATTCCAGATAGTATCAAAGATGTAGAAGATGATTTTATAAAGGAAATTCTTAAGTGTGATTGCGGAAAATTTTATCGTATCGTTGTAGGTGAATTGCAATTACTAAAAAGATTTGGGATACCAGTCCCGCGTTTTTGTCCAGATTGTCGCCAAGACCATCGAATGAAGCGATTAAACTCGCCGTTTTTTTATAATCGTACTTGTGATAAATGTGGGATAGATATTAAAACCTCCTACGCTCCCGACCGTCCTGAAATCGTATATTGTGAAAAATGTTACCAGCAGGAGGTGATGTAATTTATAAAAACCCAATTTTTCTATTCTAATGTTCTATAGAACATTAGAATAGAAAAATTACAAAATCTTCAATTTCTTTCTATAAAGTCCAAGAATAATAATCGCATTAAGTGTAATGAGATAGAGTGGAAACGCGATATTTTGAAAAGAAAAATCTGTCATGATAGCCATGATTAAAATACTATTCACCATACCTAGTAAATATGGCGCGCCACTTTCTGTCTCGCTGTAACGCCAACTTTTAATGATTGTGGGAATACCCGCAAATAAATCAGCTAGAATCGCAAATGTGAGAGAAAGATAGAGATGGTTGGTAGTGAGCCAAATAATCAGTGCGATTACAGCAAGTACCCCGCACAGGATATCAAATAGTGTTGTTTTCCAGTATGCATTTTTATAAAAGAATGAAACAATCACGACAAGTAGGGGGCCGAAACCAGACATAAATGTTGCAAGCAAGAGATGAATCGGAGTCCCCGATGTATATCCGATATATGTTGCAAGTAGTGGTGCAACACCCCAAAAGAACCATGATATTCGATTTGGTTTTGCGTTACCGCGAATCATATCTTTTATATAGAGTGCGATGGAAATGAGGGCAATCGGAATCGTAAGATATGAAATATATTCTGGAGTCATTTGATGATTATATCACTTATTGGTACACTGATTACTATGACATACGTTATTGAATTTTTTGCCGAATATAAAATCTTCTCAACAATCCTCCATGTTTTCTCTGTCATTGTGGGAATGGGGACAGCACTCGTGTCTGATATTCTTTTTAATAATTATATTAAAGACGGCCGAATACAAAAAACCGAAAGTCGTACACTCGAAACACTTTCGCAGATTGTTTGGGTAAGCTTGGGGTTTATTGTGTTGAGCGGGGTATTCCTTTTTTTGTCTGACCCGATTAGCTATTCCGCATCTGTAAAATTCCTCGTGAAGATGACAATTGTGGGGGTAGTTATTATCAACGGATACGTCTTCCATCGTCTTATTCATCCGTCACTTCGTAAAATAGATTTTGTTGATACAAATGTTCGTCATAAATATGTGAAGCTTCGCAAGCTTTCTTTCGCGTGTGGAGCAATATCACTTATTTCCTGGCTTTTAGCATTTACATTGGGAATGCTCGGACATATTCCACTTTCGTACTTGGAAGCAATTGTTGGGTACGTAGGGATTCTCTTCGGGGGAATTCTTTTTGCGCAAATTGTTGAATACATGTTAATACGCAAAAAGGGGAAATAAAAAATGCGTCAGTTATCTTTTAGATAACTGACGCATTTTCGAATGTTTGTTTTTTTGATTTTTTTGCTTTACTTTATTTAATTTTTCGCGAGGTAATCACACCTCATTGTCATTGGTACGCCTATAAAACAAATTATTGTCTTATTTCACCTATTTAAATCATCATGACAAAATGATTACGAAGTTGGCTCATTGCTGAGCTAGACTCGTTTGAATGTTCTTAGCATCTGGGGGTATTATATCATCTTTAAATATATTTGTCAAGCATTACCATTTTGCCTTGTTTTTCAACATAATTCTCTTTTTTTATTTATCAGGGCGGGGTATACTATGAGTAACATTATGGAGAATGAGATCCCACACAATCGAGACGTTACCTATTTTGGTAAGACGAATTTTCGTAATAGCAATACTATTTTTGGCATCAAGCGAAAAGACCGTCGTCAGCATATGTATGTGCTCGGAAAATCCGGTACTGGTAAATCCGTGCTTCTTTCTAATCTGATTGTTCAGAATATCAATAACGGCGAAGGTGTCTGTGTGGTTGACCCACACGGCGAACTTGTCGAAGAAATTCTCCATCTCATTCCTGATCATCGTGCTAAAGATGTTATCTATTTCAATCCTGCTGATATTGATTTCAATGTGGGGTTCAATGTGATTGCACTCGATGATCCAAAATACAAGCACCTCGTCGCATCTGGACTGATGGGTATTTTCACAAAGATTTGGGCAAATGCGTGGAGTAGTCGTATGGAATACATTTTGAACAATGCCATTCTCGCACTTCTCGATACTCCTGGTACAACACTGCTCGGTATTCCACGTCTCCTTGTCGACAAAGATTATCGTCAGATGATTATCGGCAATTTGAAAGACCCTGTTGTTAAAGCATTCTGGGTGCATGAGTACGAACAATGGCGTGAGCAATTCCGTAACGAAGCGATTGCGCCGATTCAAAACAAGGTGGGACAGTTCCTCTCGACATCTATCATTCGTAACGTTGTCGGTCAATCGAAATCAACAATCGATATTTTCAAAATCATGAACGAGGGAAAAATTTTCCTCGTCAACGTTTCAAAGGGTCGTGTCGGTGAAGACAACTCAGCACTTCTCGGAGGTATGATTATTACCAAGATTCAGCTCGCTGCGATGGAGCGTGTGCGTATTCCTGAAAATGAACGTAAGGACTTCTATCTCTACGTGGACGAATTCCAAAACTTTGCCACAGATTCATTTGCAAACATTCTCTCTGAAGCGCGTAAGTATCGCTTGAACCTCATCATTGCTCACCAATACACGGCTCAGCTTTCAAATGAAAACGGTACCGCAGTGCGAGATGCCGTATTCGGTAACGTGGGGACAATGATTATTTTCCGCGTGGGCGCTGATGATGCTGAATTTATTGAAAAAGAATTTGAGCCAGAATTCACGGCGCAGGATTTGGTGAATTTGCCGAACTATCATATCTATCTGAAACTCATGATTGATGGAGTGACCAGTCGTCCGTTTTCTGCTTCAACTCTTCCTCCTATGAAGATTGACCCATCTGCTGGAGTAAAAGAAAAAATTATCGAATCATCTCGTGCACTATATGCTCGACCTCGCGAAGAAGTTGAGGCTGAAATCGCACGATGGAGTGGAACGTTGCAGACATCTGAAGGAGAAGAGAAATATAAAACAGATTGTTCAAACTGTGGTAAATCAACAATGGTGCCGTTCGAACCGAAAGAAGGTCGTCCAGTCTATTGTAAGGAATGTATGTTCAAGATTAAGAGTGGGGAATTGAAGCCACAGACAGGATTCGTAGCATCACGCTCAGCTCGTCAGGATGAACGTGTATCTACTGCACCACTTGCTGCACTCGGTATCGAATTTACTGGAGTAAGTAATCCACCACGCGACGGCGGGCAAAAAACGTCATCGTATGCACCAAAAGAATCAAGAGAATTCGGAGGAGGACACCGTGAGCCATTTACTCCACGGAAACAAGCGGGGCCGTCGCCGATGCTTAAGGATTTATTGCACAAAATAGGATTTGGTAAATCAAGCGCAAGTGACGGCAAGGGTAATTCTATTGAAGTCGCTACTGTTGAAAAACCAAAAGTTGCACCAATGTCGCTCTCTGATTTGAAGAGCAAAAAGCCAGATATTTCTCAACAGAAAAATCCATTACCAAAAGCGCCGGTTATGCCAACCAAAGAAGCGTCTGATGAAAAGAAAGCACTCCTAAAAGACGCACTCGCGAAAGCCATAACCGTACCTCATTCTGTCGCACCACAAACACCAAAACCAACTACAGAGACTGTCTCGCAAAAATTAGTAGAACCAGAAAAAAAGGAAATACCTGTTCCGGTCACACCACCGGCACCTATCCCTATGCCCGCACCATCAGTTACGGTAAATGTTGTTATTCCAAAAATCGAACAAAAAGAAATTCCCAAGGAGCCTGCTGTGCATCATGTGCCGAGTCCTGTATCAGCACCTATAACATCACATGTTCCAACTCATACACCTACGCCTGTGCCAGTACCAAAGCAAACTCCTATTCCTGTGCCAGATTCTTCGTCCGTCCCAGTTCCTCCACCTCTAAAATCACAAATACCAGTACCACCTTCATCTGATACAAAGACACAGTCGTGGCAAAAACGAACAGCCGAAAAAGAAGTTCCTGAAGATGTGCTTCGAAAGGTTCTCGAGTAATACCATGAAGTACGCAAAATTTCTCATCCTCACTAGTTTGATTTTTTGCACAAAGAGCGCGCTCGCGTCTCTTGAGATTACAGAAATTATGTTTGACCCGAAGGGGTCAAATGCTGATCATCAGTGGATTGAGGTATATAACCCAGACGGGAATGCTGTCTCTGTCGATGCGGGGACATGGCGTTTCAATGATGGATCAGGGCATTATATGAACGATAAAATTGATTTCTCTATCCCTGCGTCTTCGTACGTTATTATTACTGGCAATAAAAGTGTTTTTCTTGCAGACCATCCAGGATATTCTGGTACGGTTATTGATACATCAATGTCTCTCGACAAAGACGGTGATATTGTTGCGCTTACCAATAACGGAGCAACGATTATTTCCGCAACCTACACATCAAGCATGGGCGCATCTGAAAACGGCGACTCTCTTCAGAAAATAAATGGCACATGGAAAGGTTCATCACCAACTCCTGGAACATCAAATGTAGATACGGGTACGGCAGTACAAAATATCGCGAGTACAACTGTCGAAGAAGAACAAGATGAGGAAGAGAAAATCCTTACCTATGCGACGAAAATTATTTCACCGACACGCGTGACGACAAATATTGCATTTCCTATTTCTGTGAAAACAACAACATCGCAGAAAGAAATTTTGAATGTCGGCCGATTCGTCTGGAATTTTGGTGATGGCAATTCTGAAACACGCGAGACCTCAGAAGCATTTGAATATATGTATGCGTATCCAGGTGAATATGTAGTGACACTTTCTTTTTATCGTTCAATCTTTAGTGAGACAGCTGAAGCTAAAGATAGAATTGTAGTGACGGTTCTTCCTGCTGGAGTGCGCATTAGCGCGACGGGGGATTCCGCTAGCCCATATGTTGAACTTCAAAATAATTCTGGTGCAGATGTTGATATATCGAAATGGATTTTGAAAGGTGCGACACGTTCGTTTGTGATACCCGAGGGGTCGATTGTATTACCGTCAAAAAAGGTTCGACTTGCATCTCGGGCGACAGGTTTTGATAGCTCTGATATTCAATCGGTGATTCTCCAGAGTCCGACAGGTGAAATCTTCTCGGAATTTCCAGTAGTCCGCCTATCACAACCAAGCACGTATTCAGTTTCGAAACTTTCACAAGCGTCAGCATATACTACAGAATCAACATCGTTGGATTCTCGCCGTTCGTCTACTTCAAAGAATGTGGTGAATCTAAATGATCTCGGCGCGAGCGCCATTGGTGCTCGCGCTACTGATATATCAGTAGCGAAATCTTTCTGGCCGTGGTTTGGACTTGTGGGAAGTATCGGAATTGGCGTAACGGCTATAGTTCTCCTTGGTCGTCGGAAAAATATACAAAATAACATCGAAGATGAAATCCGTGCCGAGGATATGACAATTATCGAGTAATTGCTATACTGCGGGTAACTTGTCCCGTTTGAAATTCGTTGATACGGGATTCGCGCATTATTTTTTATATACACTATTATCTAATCAATTCTATTTAAACGATATAATAAGAATTTTGCTCGGGATGAAAAAAAATACAAATACAACTTCATGGAACGCTGTCTCGGATTGGTATGACAAACTTCTAACGACTGATGTCGATAGTTACCAGGCAAAAGTCATTGCGCCGAATCTCACACGAATCCTCGCTCTCAAGAAAGGCGAACAAGTGTTTGATGTTGCATGCGGGCAAGGATATTTCTCAAATATATTTGCCAAAGAGGGTGCGCAGGTTTTTGCATCTGATATTTCCAAGCGCTTGATTGAACATGCAAAGAAATCTTCACCGAAAACGATTTCCTATTTTATTTCACCTGCGCACCGTTCACCATTTATAAAAACAGGTAGTATGGATGCTGTTGTTATTGTTCTTGCGATTCAAAATATTGAAAATGTTTCCGAAGTGCTCGCCGAATGCGCTCGCACACTCAAAAAATCCGGGCGAATGATTCTCGTTCTCAATCATCCTGCTTTTCGTGTGCCACAGGGAAGTGACTGGTATTTCAATGATGATATTCAATATCGTACGGTTGGACAGTATCTCTCGGAATCAAAAGTTTCTATTGATATGACACCAGGTGAAAAAAATCCAAAGAAAAAAATAAAAACGATTTCATTTCATCGACCGCTTCAATACTATATGAAGATGCTCTCAAAAAATGGGTTTGCTATTACACGTCTCGAAGAATGGATCTCACATAAGAAGAGTGGGGCGGGACCACGGCAGAAAGCCGAAGATGTTGCTCGCAAAGAGATACCCCTTTTTATGGGGCTTGAATTAAGGAAGATACAGTAATTTTTTCTTCCAATTAATCCCATGGGATTAATTGGAAGAAAATTGGAATTATCATTTTTTAGGTATTTGGGAATTGTATTGAAATCTTTAATTAGAGTTTCTCTTATCTCTCCGTTGTATAAAGCGGCGAGCGAGCCTACCCGCCAAAGCTATACTATCTTTTGCAATGCTTTTGGTATTTTTTTGAAGTCTTTAATCAATGTTTCTCTCATACCTCCGTTGTATAAAGCGGCGGCGGGGTGATATAAAGGCATGAACGCCTGTTTCTTTCCAAGTTCAGGAATATTTTTTATAAGTAATTTACCGTGAATATCAGAAATCTTTTCAGCAGGGAAGAATCGAGTCATAGAATGTCTACCGAGGAATACTATCAATTTCGGTGAAATGATTTTAAGTTCACTGATAAGCCATTCGTTACACGCTTCTTTCTCTTCTGGTTCTGGGTCGCGATTATTTGGTGGGCGGTATTTTACAATATTTGTAATATAAATATCTGATTCAGTAGGATCACCCTGTGGGGTACTACGTTTCATCCCAATACCTGCGAGCATTTCAGCGAGGAATTTGCCCGCCGCTCCGACGAAGGGTCTACCTTCGATGTCTTCATTCTTTCCTGGTGCTTCGCCAATAAAGACAATATCGCTTTCAGCATTCCCATCACCAAAAACCGCCTGCGTTGCGGTCGCTTTTAGCTCACACGTACAATTTTCTTTCCAATAAGCATTGAGCTCATCTAATTGTTCGCGCTTTGATTTCATAGTTGAATAATAGCATTCTTGTTTGAATTTATTGAAAATTGACACTATAAGATAAAAATTATATAGTAACCAAAAAATTACCATGAATAGAGAGAATATAAAATCCGGGTTATTCCTTTTATGGAACTATGCTGGGGGAATGGTATCCTCACCTTTTTCTGAGCCAGTAAAGGTTTTGGAAACCGAAGCCAAAAATGTGTTTGGTAAAGATTGCTTTGTTGTTTATCGGTTGGCTGATAATGTTGTTCTTGATATTAATTATTCACGAGCTGAAGAATTTACTATTCTTCCTGAAAATGAGAAAGAAAAATTAACACTCATCCTTAAGGAGATTGCCTCATCAAAAAGATTTAAAGAGATGATTAATTCCTGCCGTAATGAGTATGAGTTTATGCAAAAAATTATTACGATTTAATATCGCAACATTGCTAAGATAAAAAATCCCGCGAACATTGTTTCGCGGGATTTTTTCTTTCATTTCAAAATTTTAATCTCTGCACCGATGGAATTCAATCGTTCTGCGACGTCTTCATAGCCACGGTTAATCATATACACATTGCGGAGGATTGATGTTCCTTCTGATCCCAACATTGCAATGAGGATAACCATTGATGGTCGAAGTGCTGGAGGGCAGACAACTTGGGCACTTTTCAATTCAGTTCCACCCTGAATATACACACGGTGTGGGTCAGCGAGTGTGACTGATGCGCCGAGGCGATTAAGCTCGGTGAAATATATCGCGCGGTTTTCGTACACCCAATCATGAATCATTGTCTGACCTTTGGCTTTAATCGCAATTGGTACGAAGAAGGGAAGATTATCCATATTGATTCCTGGATATGGGTTTGCATGGATTTTATCAAGCGAGGCGATGAGTGTACTCGGCAAAATTTCAATATCAACAAGATTCGTCCGATTATTTTTTGAATGATATCGTTTGAGGATTTTATATTTTAATCCCATCTTTTCTAATTTATAGAGTTCGAGTGTGAGAAAGTCGATTGGACAGCGAGTGATAGTGAGCTTTGAATCAGTCATAACCGCTGCTGAAATAAACATCATTGATTCAATCGGGTCTTCACTGTTCCAGTATTCAATATTTGAATCAATATCTGGTACTCCGTGGACGGTAAGTGTGCTTGTTCCGATGCCGTCGATTTTCACACCGAGGGCTTCGAGGAAGAAACAGATTTCCTGCACCATGTAGTTCGCACTGGCGAATTCGATTGTTGAGGTGCCTTTAATTTTTGCGACCGCAGTGAGGATATTTTCACATGCAGTATCACCAGCTTCATACATGACAATTTTTGACGGTTTTAATTTCCCCGACTTCACATCATAACTATGGTTCGTTGTTTTTATTTTCACACCAATTTCTTCAAAGGCGTAGGTGTGTGCCGAAATGGTACGCTTGCCTAATTTACATCCTTGCGCGTGGGGGAGTGAGAATTGGGGGAGTAGGTGAATGAGCGGACCCATGAGCATGATAATCGAGCGCGTTTTTATTGCTGATTCAACATTCATCTTTTCGAGCGTGAATGTCTTTGGCGGTACAATCTGTACAGAGTTCTGGTTGACCCAAGAAACTTTGACACCGATACTCTCGAGGATTTCAATCACTCGATATACTTCTTCGATACGGGCGATGCCATGAAGGGTTGTCATTCCACGATTAATGAGCGACGCACACAGAAGTCCGACGGAGCCATTTTTTGAAAAATTAGTCGTAATAGAACCGTGTAATTTTCTTCCGCCCGTAACTTGGAAATCAATAGAATTATTTATTGATACGATTTGATGATTTAACACCTCGCTTATTTTCCCGAGTATTTCAGTGCTGAAATTCTGTTCACCCTTTTCCATACGGGCGACAGCGCTCTGCGAAGTACCGAGGGCTTTGGCAAAGGCACCCTGGGTTAGACCTCGCTTTTCGCGAAGTTCCTTGATAAAAAAGCCGATTTTTTGGGTCTCACTCTGTTTTTTCATATTGCCTATTATATCATATATGATATAATAGGCAAATGTTAGAGATACGCGAATATGTGGATATAAAAGAATACTGTACGCTCAAAATCGGAGGACAGTTCCGCTATTTCGCTCGTATTAAAAATGAAGATGATCTCGCTTTCGCATATACCTACGCACAAGAAAAAGGTGTGAGTGTTCTACCTCTTGGTGGGGGGTCAAACCTTGTTTTTCCTGATGGTGTTTTAAATGCGCTCGCATTAAAAATTGAACTTCTTGCATTTACTGTTCGTGATGACAATGACACGTATGCTGATATAGAAATTGGCGCAGGGGAGAATTGGGATAGTGTTGTGGCGCGCGCTTGCGCGATGGGGCTCTCGGGTGTTGAAGCGATGTCAGCTATTCCAGGAACGACAGGCGCGACACCTGTGCAGAATATCGGCGCGTATGGTCAGGAAATCAAAGATACGCTTTTGTTTGTTCGTGTTTTTGATACACATGATTTTTCTTTTAAAACGCTTTCGAATAGAGAGTGTAAATTCGCGTACAGAAATAGTATTTTCAAAAACGAAGAAAAGGGAAAATATGTTATCACTTCTATTATTCTTCGACTTTCAAAAAAGGCGCCATCAATTCCTAATTATAAAGGTGTTAAAGCATTTTTTGCGGAACAGGGGATTGCTGACCCGACGCTCGCACAAATTCGCGGTGCGATTATTTCTATTCGTAGAATAAAATTACCAGACCCAAAGGAGATACCGAACGTCGGTTCATTCTTTGAGAATCCAATTGTCGAGAAGTGTGTTGCTGGCGAATTAAAAAATATATACCCAACGATGCCTTCATTTGATGTGGGGAATAATCTTGTAAAAATTCCAGCTGGTTGGCTAATCGAAAATGCCGGACTGAAAGGAAAAGATTTCGGGGTGATTTCTACGTATGCCAACAATGCTCTTGTGCTGGTAAATAACGGTCAGGCAACACGGGCAGATATTGAGCGTGTTCGAGATGAAATAACAAAAACAATTTTTGAGAAATTTGGAATTACACTCGAGCAAGAACCAGAGTTTATTACATAGATACTGAAATCCCCCTGCTTACAATTCTCGCATATGCGAGAATTGTAAGCAGGGGGAAGGAAACAAAGTTTATTTATTTGTGCCGGAGGGGAGACTTGAACTCCCATCCCTTGCGAGACGCGATTTTGAGTCGCGCGCGTATACCAATTCCGCCACTCCGGCAATATGAGAAATATACTTCGTATTTCTCTTTTTGTATTGCCGGAGTGGCGGTCCACGTCGCTACGCTCCGGATAAAAACAAAGCAGTTTGTTTTTATCCCACTCCGGCAAATACCACGCCAGTATAGCAAAAATAGACAAAAATGCTAGAATAACTCGTATGCAAAAAAATGTACCCCTTTCATATATAGAGCTTTCAAAAGCCAATCTCATTCACAATGTGAAGCAGTTTCGGGCGCTTGTGAAAAAGGGAACAAAGATTGCCGGTGTTATCAAGGCCAATGCTTATGGTCATGGTGACAAAGAAGTGGCGAAAATTCTTGCCCCTTATGTAAATTATTTTCAAATAAATAGTGTTGAAGAATTAGAAGGATTACGAAAGGTTACAAAGAAGCCAATTTTACTCTTGGGTTACGTAGGGAAGAATGATTTAGTACGTGCGATGAAGCTCGGCTGTATTCTCAGCGTGTTTGATTTCCATCATGCGCTTCTTATCAATGAAATAGCGCGTACACTTGGCAAAAAACAAAAAGTACATGTTGCAGTTGATTCACATTTAGGACGTGAAGGATTCCTTCCGAGTGACTTAGAAAAAGTATTGCCAGAATTTCAAAAAATGAAAAATCTTTTAATTGATGGTGTGTATTCTCATTTTGCAAACATCGAAGATACGACTGATTTTTCTCATGCGCAGAAACAAATAGATACGTACACAAAAGCATGTGCGATATTGCGTGTGTATGGATACAAAAACTTATATACTCATATCTCAGCAACGTCAGGTGTACTTGCGTATGAAAAGGGGAATGGATTTAATCATATCGTGCGTGTCGGACTTGGTCTCTATGGTTTGTGGCCGTCAGAAGCATTACAGAAAAAATATCACGGTAAGATTACATTGAAACCAGTCATTCGCTGGGTGACGCATATTGCTCAAGTGAAAACACTTCCGAAGGGACATTCTATTGGGTATGGTCTCACGTATATTACAAAAAAACCGACAACAATTGCCGTGATTCCACAGGGCTATTCAAATGGTCTTTCGCGTACGCTTTCAAATAGAGGCGAGGTATTAATTGGGGGCATGCGTGCACCGATACTCGGACGCGTGGCGATGAATATGTTTGTCGTTGATGTCTCGAAGATAAAAGATGTGCAACCTGAGGATGAAGTAGTAATACTTGGCTGGCAGGGCAAAGATGAAATCAGGGCAGAGGAATTGGCCTTAAAAACGACAATTAACTATGAAATTGTTACGCGAATTAGCCCACTTTTGCCAAGAATTATCAAATAGTTGCTTTTTAAAGCTTTTTATAGTATCGTATACCCACTATGTCACAAGACCGACTTTTGCGATTAAAATGTAGTGTTTGTAAAAACGCTAACTATTATACTAGTAAGAACAAGAAACTCGTCACTAAAAAGATCGAGCTTAAGAAGTTTTGCAAGGAGTGTGTTAAAAATACAAAGCACAAAGAAGCAAAAATGACAGGATAATCAAAAAGCACCCAATTGGGTGCTTTTTGATTTATAACGAAAAACGCGAGGATGATAATCCTCGCGTCCGGCTACTTTTCTATTATGTGTCTCACGATGTTTTGCGCATGCAATGGCTGATTGTGGTTGTTCCTTTAATTCCTACTAGTATTAAGGGAATAATAAAACCAAAGAGCGTGATTGTCATAGTACCACTGGTGGTAAAGATACCTTCATTTCCATAGAGTACTAATGCTGTCCTTGTATCTGTCTTGTGTAAGTTAGGCAAGAAAACGAGCGCCTCCATGAGTGGAATACTGCACATCAAAAGACATGTAATGATACACAGTACCCAATAGTTTAGACGTGTTGCCAACACTAAACCAAAAAGTAGAGCTGTTCCATAGTTGAGAATGATAAATCCTCTCAATTGGACGTTTTCGTATTGTCGAAATACTAGTACGTTGAACGTAATTAAAATTACAAGAATTGCTCCGAAGAGCAATTGTCCTTTGTTGTTCTTTTTCATATAGGGGATGATTTTTCCTTATTAAAACAAATTAAATAGCTTTTGTCAATTATTTACTTTTTACAATTCTGGTGTTGTGTAGTATACTCACCACGCAAGGGCGATTAGTTTAGTGGTAGAACGAAGGTCTCCAAAACCTTTGGTGGGGGTTCGATTCCTCCATCGCCCGCAGTGAAAAAGAAAACTTATTTTTATATAGTATCTGTTGTCTTTTTGATTGTAGGCGTTGTGCACATTTTTAAAATATTTACTCAATTCCAAATAGTGATAATGGGGATAACGTATCCATTATGGCTTAGTTGGGTCGAAATAATTATTAGTTTCTACTTAGCTTATACCGGATTCAGGCTAGGTGGCAAGGAATAATTTTTTAATAATAAACTACAGTATTTTCCATGAAAAATACCCATCAAGTCTTAGAAGAAATCGCAGAAATAAATCCATCAATTACTCATTTTTTGTTGCGGATTTACAAACATACAATTGGGTCTATTCATGATCCAGTAGATGGTGCTGACTATCAATGGGTCAAAGTTTCTTTATTAAATAAAATCGAATCCATTATCAATACTTTTGAAAATGATGGGTGGTCTGTTGGTTTGGTCAATACTGTTATGACCAATAGAGGAATGAAATATCTTCCTGTTTTAGATTACAAAATTGAACAATCTGAAGAAAATTTGAAACGTATAGTTGAACGACTTACTATTTTTGATACAAGTGGTGACGTTGAATATAGTTTAAAGGGTTATATTATACAGACAAATAATTCGTATCACTTTTTAGGTAAGTATATTACAACAGAAGAAAATTTTATTAACTTTCTTGGGAGTTCGCTACTGTTTCGTCACTCAGGAGATTCATCTTTTGTGGTTGATGATCGCTGGCTCGGGTATTCGCTTAAGCGAAAATTTGCAACTTTACGAATAGGGAAGAAAGGGGGAGCGGTCCCTTTTGTGATTCAGGAATTAAAATAATCCTATTCCAAAAGTTCCTTAACTTTTTTATCTAGCCTAAAAAGAGGAAGCCGAAGCTTCCTCTTTTTAACATTTAGATACTTATTAAACTTCAAGACGCCTAAGTGTATTAATTCGGGATTTATTTAAGTCAATTATCTGTTCCTCTAAATCCCGCATTTGCTTGGAGCAAGAATCACAATACTGACGTATTTTATCTGAAAAATATTTTATCCACTGATTAGTGGTCCAATCAAGAACAGGGGATTCCCCAGGAGTGTATTTTTCTACATAGTCATGCATGCCATTAAAATGATGCATTACTCCAGCCCCAAGTCCATGTCCTGTAATAGGAAGTTCTAATACTTTTTTGTTTTCAATGTAGATATGTACATTGAATTTGTAGTTCCAAAAAACCAAACGTTTCTTTTTCATATCAGCTTCTAATCCAACAAAAAAATTGAAATTAGGAATTTGGGAAAGAGCTTTTAAGGCATTCTGATAGGATCGCTCTTCTTTTCTACTTATTTGGCCCCTATCTTTATCGTCATAAAAAATAGGCCAGTTAAGCATAGATTTCTCTAGCAGAAGATTATTTTTCCAATCAATAGAGATGTCGCCATACAAAGGGCATAGTGTTACTTTTGATTTTTTCATTTTAAAGTTTATTAAAGAAGATTTCCTATATATAATCATATTATTCAATCTATGTCTAGGGATTCTTTGTTTTTTTAATTTACCTCGTTACTGCCTGCAAACGAATTTTGATATACTGCTTATATGAATATCAAAATTCCTAAATCAAATAAAAAGAAAGCTCTTATTCTCGTTGACATACAAAACGGTTTTATTAAACGGTGGGACAAGTCATTTTTAAAAAATATAAAGAACCTTATATCAAAACAAAAATACGATTTGTACGTTGAAGTAACTTTTCATGCTGAGAAAGGATCTCTTTGGGATAAGCAGACAAATTGGACTTTTCCATATGAGCCGACAGTTCCAGAAGTTTTAGATTTATTAAAAGGCAAGAATGTTATAAAAATAATAAAAGAAACAAGATCTGCGTTTAAGGGAAATGTGAATCTTTTTTCTGTGTTACAGAAAAATAAAATAGAAGAAGTTCATGTTGTTGGCTTTGATACAAACGATTGTGTTTTTGCAACGGCCCAAGAAGCATTTGACCTTGGTTTTTACACATATGTGATTGAAGAATGTACAGGAGCAAGTCAGGGAGAAAAAATACATAAAAATGCGATTGCGATTCTACGTTGTTTAGGGCTAACAAATCACGCCTAATTTATTAGCTAATTTAATAAGATAGTATTATAATTTTGATATTAATATAAAAATTATTAGATTATGAAAAAGTTATTTTTGGGCATTCTGATCGGTATTGTTTTTGCTCTGGTCATAGGTGTTATAGTTAAAAAATTTTTTTACACAGAAACAAAACTTCCTGAAATGGTAACGATACAAGAGAAAGAATTAGATATTTCTCAACAAAAAACATTTTTAATTGATTCTATTGTACCTAAGACAAATTATTTATCTTCTGAGGTGATTACTCTTAAAACTATTCCAGCACAGATTAGTTATAATACTTCCATATCAAAATTAGTAAAGCATGATCCAGATTATGGTCATTCTGGTGCAGGTGATATGCCAGAGCAATCTGAGTTTATTAGTTTTACGTATCCAATTCATTCCTCAAATAGATCAGAAAAAGAAGGTATGTTAACAAATATTCAACCCGCTGATATGACTATTTTGGCCTATAAATCACCACAAGGTGATTATTATAATGACATAACTGCAACTGATTATTGTGATAAAATAATTAAACTTGGTTCATCTGCTCAAAAGCTTACAATAAATGGTTATCCTGCTTGTTATCAGTATTCTCGTACACCTATGGAAAATAAGTATCCAGATCCTTATAATTATGCTCCATATATAAATCACAGCTACACAATCTCTAATAATGGGTATTTCGTTAAAGTCCTTTTTCAGGAAGAATCAAATTTTTTCATTAATTGGGCAGGGCCTGCTGTGAGAGTGATAATTGATAACTATGCTTCTTATCTCCCTGATTTTAAAGCGTTAGCTTATTCTATTAAGTTTACAAATTAACTTAATACTAAATATAAAATAAAAAGTACGCGGTTATGCGTACTTTTTATTTTATAAACTCTTTAACCCTCTTCAATACCTTCGCTTTCTCGTGAATTTCGCGTGGGTCAATCCACATAATATCTTTATCACGCTTGAACCACGTTTTTTGTCGTTTGGCATAGTGCCAGATTTCGGTATTTAATTTCGTAATCATTTCATCTTTACTGATTTTCTTTTGGAGATAGAGTGCGCCGTAGCGATATTCAAGCCCAAGGTCACTCATTCGTTTCCATGTGACACCATTGTCATGCAATTTTTGTATTTCTCGAAGCATACCTTTCTTGATACGAGAAAGAAGTCGAGCATAGATTTTTTCTTTAAGGATTTGATCGGGAAGCGTGAGACCAATTTTCAATACTTCATACTCGTGCCCTCGGTTCTGTGCCACAGGCACAGAACCGAGGGCTTTTGCTATTTCAATCGCACGAATAAGGCGAACGGGATTTTTCGCATCGATAGTTTGCGCACGTACAGGATCAAGTTTCTGTAACAGCACAAACAATTCACTCGCTGTCTTTTTCATAAGTTCTGCACGGAGAATTTTGTTTGGTGGAACCTCGGGGAAGGTAGCACTTCCGAGGATTGTATCAATATAGAATCCTGTACCTCCACATACAATAGGTATATTCCCACGCTTTATAATTTCTTTGATTTTTTTCTCGGCATGTTTTTTGAAATCGTTAGCAGAAAATACTTTCGTTGGTTTTACAATATCAAGGAGATGGTGGGGAACACCTCGCATTTCTTTCTTGGTGATTTTACCTGTACCTAAATCCATACCTATATAGACCTGACGTGAATCCGCCGAAATGATTTCACCATGTACTTCTTTGGCAATCTGCACCGCGAAATCACTCTTACCAGTGGCAGTTTGTCCGAGAATTACAATAACCTGTGGGTGTTCCTTCATAATTTTTATACTCGCATATTAGGCGACTTTTTGCTATAGTATCCATACTGGTTTTAAAAAACTTTATACCTAATACTATATATAATCCGATGTCATTCAAATCATTTATTACAAAAAAGGTGCTTCAGATGCGAGGTGTTTCTGATGATCAGGCAGAAATAATCGCTGAACAGTTGTCTAATAATCCAGAAATTGCCGAAAGTCTCAAGGCTCTTGAATCAAACAAGGAAGTTAAGACACTTTTTGAGAAAATTCAAAAAGAAATTGAGGAAAAGAAGAAGGCTGGAACTCCAGAAGTGTATGCGTCGATGCTTGTTATGAAAAAATACCAATCAGATATCATAAAACATCGTGAGATTCTCGAACCAGTCATGCGTCTTATGCAGAAATAGACTCACTATACACAGATAATTCACTATGAATTATAAAGTGGTGGTGATATACTAAACTAACAGGTATGTCAGACAAGAAAAAAATTCTCATCATCGAAGATGAAAAACCTATTGCGCGGGCGCTTGAGTTGAAGCTCTCTCATTCGGGGTATGAAGCCGCTGTTGCAAATAATGGGGCTGAGGGGCTTGCCTATCTTGCAAAAAATCCCGTAGACCTCATTCTTCTTGATGTGATCATGCCAACCATGGATGGATTTACCGTTCTTGAGACACTTAAGAAGAAGGGTAACAAAACTCCCGTTGTGATGCTTTCAAATCTCAGTCAAGAAGAAGACGAAAAACGAGCAAAAGAACTTGGTGCGAAAGATTTTTTCATAAAATCAAATACGCCCCTTGTGGAAATTGTGGGTTTTATTAAAAAGTTCCTTTAGTACATTATTACGTACAATAACATATTACATCATCTATGGATTTTAATGATGACAGCATAAAGCAAATTCTGCTCGATGGTAATTACATCAGTGCAGAAGATGCTGAAAAAGCAGAAGCTCTCGCGACAAAACGTCACGTTGATTTTGTTCATGTTCTTTTAGAAGAAGAATATATTACAAAAGATATTATTGCTCAGGCTATTGCTGAATCTATCGGCGTTCCATATTTTGATCTTGAAAAAAACGCTCCCTCTCGCGATCAAGTGTTGGTTATTCCAGAAGAGGTTGCGAAAAAATTCCGTATCGTTGTCGCGTCGTACTCTGATGAGAGTGTTGGTATTGCGACTGATAACCCTCGTCAAGCAAAATTAGATAAAACCCTCGCTGAACTTTTTCCAGACAGAGAAATACAGGTTTATTTTTCTATTTCAGAAGATATCGATACAAGTTTCAATCATTACCAAAAGACTCTCGAATCCCGCCTTGAGCTAATCATCAAAGCAGGGACAAAAGTTGCTCCTGAAATCCTAAAGGCCATCTTTGCTGACGCGCTTACTTTTAATGCATCTGATGTCCACCTTGAACCACGAGCAGACACCTTTTTGATTCGTTTCCGTGTCGACAGTGTTCTTCGTGATATGGGGGCACTTCCTCGCGAACAATACGAAAATGTTTTGAACCTTATCAAAATTCAAAGTGGGATTCGCCTCGACCAACATTTCGCAGCACAAGATGGCTCAATGCAATTCCGACTTGAAGATGCTGATGTTACTATTGATCTCCGTGTTTCTATCATCCCGACAGTTGGTGGGGAGAAAATTGTACTTCGTGTGTTGAATGCGTACGTGGAAGAATTACTCCTCAAGGAACTCGGCCTCTCTTCTCAACATCAAGAACTTCTCGAAGCGGCGGCCCGTAAACCGTTCGGAATGGTTGTTGTCGTGGGGCCAACTGGTTCTGGTAAAACGACGACTCTCTACGCTCTTCTGAAGACGCTTAATAGTCCCGATATAAATATCACAACAATCGAAGACCCTGTCGAATACAAGATGCGCGGGGTCAATCAGATTCAAGTAAATAGCGAGACGAATCTTACCTTTGCCAAGGGATTGCGTTCTATCGCTCGTCAGGACCCAGACATTATTCTCGTGGGAGAAATTCGTGATGAAGAGACAGCTGAAATTGCTGTGAATGCGGCGCTTACAGGGCACTTGCTCTTCTCGACATTTCACGCGAATGACTCAGCGACAGCTATTCCTCGTTTGCTTGATATGAATATTGAACCGTTCCTCCTCTCATCAACTCTCGAGCTTGTTATCGCTCAGCGTCTTGTTCGAAAAATTTGTCTTAAATGTAAACATAGTGTTGTGATGACAAGTGCATCGCTCAAGAAAATCTATCCTGGTGTTGAAAAATTCTTCCCGAAAGAAGTAACGCTCTATGAAGGCAAGGGGTGTGATGCCTGTGGCGATAGTGGTTACAAAGGGCGTATTGCGATTTTTGAAATTATCCCAATGACTACAGAACTAAAAGCATTTGTGCTTAAAAATCCATCAAGTCAGGAAATTTGGAAAATGGCACGCACACAAGGGGTGGAATCTCTTTTTGAAGATGGCGTTGAAAAAGTAAAAAATGGAACAACAAGTATTCATGAATTACTTCGTGTATCTGAGCCACCTAAAATAGAAAAATGAACGTACCTAGAAAAAAACAAAGAACATTTTTTGAATATTTAACACGACGCGGTTCTCCTAAGGAACGTGAATATCTTTTTGAGAATTTGAGTTTACTTCTCGGATCGGGAATGCCAGTGATTGAGGCATTTAATGCCATTAAATCAGAAATTCGCTCACCCGGACTCAGACGTATTGTCGAAGAAATGATTTCCGATGTGCAGTCGGGAATTTCTTTGTCGACAACACTCGAGAATGCTGAAATTTTTTCACCACATGCGATTTCACTTATTCGTATTGGAGAAAAGTCTGGTCGCCTCGTGGAGAATTTGAAAATCCTTGCGATTGAAGATCAAAAAGAGCGAACATTTTCTTCGAAATTGCATTCTGCGGCTATGTATCCTGCGTTCGTTTTTACGCTCACATTTATCGTAGGAATTGGTATCGCGTGGTTTATTCTCCCAAAGATTTCACTCATTGCGTCACAACTCAAAGTCACTCTTCCACTCATCACAAAGATATTGATGGGGATTGGTAGTTTCCTCCAAGCGTACGGAATAATCGCGGTACCTCTTTTTGTTATATCTATTATTGCGGGTATTTATTTTACTTTTTTCTTTCCTGCCACAAAACACCTCGGAGAATCTATTCTCTTTGTGCTTCCTGGAATAAATAAATTATTACGCGAGACGGAGCTTGCGCGTTTTGGGTATCTATTGGGGACGTTGCTCTCAGCAGGACTTTCTCCGACCGAAGCCCTTGATTCTCTTGTCTTCTCTGCTTCATTTAACCGACACAAGCGATTATATCGGTTGCTTCGCAAGGGGATATCAGAAGGTAATTCATTTAAGAAAACATTTGCGCTCTATCCGCGGTCAAGTTCACTTATTCCACCAGCGATTCAACAGTTAATTATTTCAGGAGAACAATCAGGGCATCTCTCGGAAACACTTTTAAAAATTGGGAAAAATTTTGAAGACAAAACAGAAACAACAGCAAAAGATTTGACGGTCATTCTCGAACCAGTCCTCCTTGTTATCGTGTGGCTCGGTGTGGTGTTTGTAGCGATTGCGGTCGTCTTGCCAATCTATAGCTTGATCGGTGGTATTAATAGTAATGGCGGTGCGTAAGAATTTGTTATGTCATACAACAAAGGTTTTACGCTTATCGAAATTCTACTCTCACTTGCAATTATCGGTATTATTGCTGGTTTTTCTGTGCCTATATATCAGTCATTTATGGTACGCAATGATCTTGATATTGCGACAGGGACTGTATCTCAGGTTCTAAGATATGCACAAACGCAATCACAAGCAATGCACGGTGATTCTTCGTGGGGTGTATATATTGGATCAGGGAAAATCACTCTTTTTAAAGGAGCAAGTTATGCTTCGCGTGATACTGACTATGACGAAGAAACATCTGTGCCATCAACAATATCCGCGTCAGGTCTTACTGAAGTTGTGTTTGATCTTCTTACTGGTGAACCACAAACAATTGGCACACTGACGATTAGTTCAGTCAATGGCGACGTGAGAACTATTTCCATAAATGAAAAGGGGATTATTTTTCCTAATCTCTCTCTGTCGTCTGGTAATTGGAATATACTCAATGGACATGCATTGGTTGATGCTCCAAGTAATGATGACGGAGAAAAGGTTCAGGTAGTAGGGAATTATAGTTATCTCGTAACAACAGGGGCATCTCCTAAGTTGTTGATTTATAATGTTTCAAATCCAGCCAATCCGACACTTACAGGGTCTCTTGCGCTCAATGCAAATCCTGTAAATATTTTTGTTTTAGGGGCGTATGCATATATTGCATCCTCAAATAACACATCGGAGTTGCAAATTGTTTCTGTGGGAAATCCCGCATCACCGTATCTCGTAGGGACATACGATGCTCCTTCGTATGATAATTCTAATGGTATATATGTGTCTGGATCCTATGCGTACCTTGTGCGCGAGCAGAGTAGTGGGGCTGATGATTTTTTGATAATTGATATTTCAAATCCAGCATCTCCAGCACTTGTTGGTTCAGCATTTTTTGCGGGTAGTTTGTATGAAGTTGTTATTTTAGGCAATTACGCTTTTATTGCCTCAGCATCTAATACTAATGAACTGCGAGTGATTGATATTTCCAATCCTGGAAGTCCAGTTCAGGTAACTTCTCTTGATTTTGCTGGTAGCGAAGATTCTGCGACGCTTGCTCTTGATGGCACTCGACTCCTTATTTCTAATGGAGGTCTTTTTCGTATCCTAAATATTGCGAACCCACTTTCTCCGACTATTCTAGGTACATTTAATACTACCGGGTCTGAAATTTTTGATATTACACTTGAGAGTGCACACGGGACAAATAGTAAGACGTATGCATTTATGCTCACTGATGGCGGATGGGATTTCCTTGTTCTTGATATTACAAATCCTGCGAGTCCAGTTCTGGCTTCGTTTTATGATATTCCCGCATATATAAATATGCGTGGAGTTGCGTATTCTTCAATATCTGACCGAATTTTTATTGCAACACGAGTTGATGCATATGAACTTCTTGTGATTGCGCCAAATTAATATATGAAACATACATTTCTACACTATTTTCTTAAAAGAAAAAAAAGATGTGCCGGAGGACTTTCTACAGGATTGTCTCTTGTTGAGGTTGTGCTCTCAAGCGCAATTTTCTTGCTCGTAGTAATGGGACTTTCTGGGGTACTAATCTACGGACAGGAAACGACTGCTGTTGGAGGAGCTCTTACTCGAGGAACACTTCTTGCTGATGAAGGATTATCAGCCCTTCGTAATCTTCGTGATTCAGACTGGGCAAACCTTTCATACACATCGGGGAGTGGACTCTCGACTGCGGGTGGTCAATGGAGTTTTTCAGGGTCGTCTGATACGACAGGTCCCTTTACTCGTGAAGTACAAATCGAAAGTCTGGATGCTTCAGTGAACAGAAGTCTTGTTACTACAAATGTCTCATGGCAACAAACAGCGTCTCGTATGGGTCTCACAAGTCTTGTAACTCATTTTACAAACTGGCGCCGTTCTCTTTCTACAGCAGGGGATTGGTCCGTTCTTAATCTTTTTAATGGAGCACTTGCGAGTCCGTATCCTGAGAGTGGTTTGCGTGTTCAAGTTTCAGGTGATTACGCATATTTAGTTGGTAGTGGGACGGGAACTCCTCAGTTGCGAGTGTATGATATATCTAATCCTGCAAATATTACGCTCGTAGGAAGCACGGCCCTCCCACAGCAGTCTTCAGATTTATTTATTTCTGAGGACGGTGATTATTTGTATGTTACAACACTCCAC
>JBAYUP010000013.1:0-25428 GCA_041675045.1 Minisyncoccota bacterium
AAATCCCAACATGTTGACCGAAGAAGAAAGAAAAGATGAAGTGTTTATTCAAAAATCAGCAGAGCTTGATGCTTTAGCTGTCGAGATAAATACAAACATCGAGTCAATGACCAAAGAAAAACTCGAAGAAATTATTGAATCAGCTCGAAAGATATTTCACTATTAATTATTATGAAATTCACACAAATTATTGTCTATATTCTCCTCGGAGCACTCGTTATCTTTGCAATATATAAGTATTTTGCCCTTGATATAAATACGTATTTTCAGGAATCAGTCAAAGAGCGTAATTTTAAGAAAATTGAATCTGTGTTGCGTGAGACTATTTCAACAAAACTAACTGCCGAAGCCAAGGATTATTTTTATAACCACAACAACTATTTCGTCTCAAAATCAAACAATGTGTGTTTGAGCGCCAAGTCTTTGTTTGCTGGGCTTGAACAATTTACCTCAAATCCAGTCGAGTGTGTAGCACAGGTGCATTCATTTACCGCTCGGATTAAAACAATTCGCTCAGATGACTACTTCTGTGCTGATGCCAAAGGGTTTAATACCATTTCCGCTACCGAGGAGGGCTATGTAGCAGGGGTGAAGTGTAAATAAACACTACATTTGACATCCAAAGCCCTATCTGATAGGATAGTGGAACGTAAGTAGTAGATCCGTTCTTCTCCTTAAGTGCCTTCAAAATAAAGGTATTTAAGAAAAGGAACGAGATATCATACTTACACAAAGTGGATGCTACCTTTATATGGCACCTGCCTACGGCAGATGTCCATAAAGTATAGTCGTTCCACTCCTTACTTTATGGCAAAAAAATCAGTAATTGCAAGACATTTAAAGAAATCAAAGTTTTCAACACGAGAAACAAATCGTTGTTTTCGCTGTGGTCGTGGTCATGCATATATGAGAGATTTCGGACTTTGCCGTATCTGCTTCCGTGAACTCGCTAACGAAGGTATGCTCCCAGGTGTTCGAAAATCATCTTGGTAATCTAAATTTTTATGGATCAAATCGCAAACATGATAAATATGGTCAAGAACGCAGGTCTCCGTGAACACGAGACGGTTGTTGTTCCATTTTCAAAAATCAAGGAATCTATCGCCCTTTGCCTTATAAAAGAGGGTTACTTGAAAGGTGTTTCAAAGAAAACAAAGAAAGGCGCACCAGTACTTGAGCTCGAACTCGCATATGTTGATGGTTCTCCAAAGATACAAGGCGCAGAACGTGTTTCAAAGTCATCACGTCGTGTCTACCAGGGTGTTCGAGATATTCGTCCAACACGCAATGGATTCGGTCTTTCAGTACTTTCAACACCAAAAGGTATTTTAACTGACAAACAAGCTCGCAAAGAAATGGTCGGCGGGGAAGTTCTCTTTAAGATTTGGTAGTTCGGTAAACTCACTATAAATAATTTTTATGTCACGAATCGGAAAACAAACAATCATAGTTCCAACTGGTACAGAGGTCTCACTCGCTGGTACATCTTTTACTGTGAAAGGTCCAAAAGGAACACTCACACGTGATTTCCCTGGTGATATCGCAATTAATATCAATGGTAACGAGGTAACATTCACACCAGCACGCGAAGGCGATCGTACATTGAACGCTCTCTGGGGAACATACGCATCACATGTGAAGAACATGGTAACTGGTGTTAACGAAGGTTTCTCAAAGAAGCTCATTCTCGAAGGAGTTGGATTCAAGTCAGATGTCGCTGGAACAGTTCTTAACCTCGCTCTTGGATTTTCTCATCCTGTGAAAGTTGAAATCCCTACTGGCCTTACAGTAAATGCTGAAAAGAACAACATCACTGTCACTGGTATTGATAAAGAGCTCGTTGGAGCATTCACTGCATCTGTCCGATCAATGAAGAAACCAGAACCATATAAAGGTAAAGGATTCCGTTATTCTGACGAAGTTATCCGACGTAAGCAAGGTAAGAAAGCAGCGTAAAAGTAATTACGAATTCAAAAGAAATTATGAACAAGAAAACAGAAAAACGAATACGATTAAAGAAAAAGATTCGCGCAAAGGTGAATGGTACTTCAGAATGTCCACGTCTTTCTGTGTTTCGTTCAAATCAATACATCTATGCTCAGCTTATTGATGATTCAAAGGCAATAACTCTCGTATCTTCATCTGATATGGAAGCAAAGAAGGGAACAAAGACTGAACGCGCAGTTGCGGTAGGTACTGAAGTAGCAAAACTTGCTCAGGCAAAAGGAATTACTAAAGTCGTTTTTGATCGTAATGGTTTCAAGTACACTGGTCGCGTAAAGGCTCTTGCTGATGGCGCACGCGCTGGAGGATTAATTTTTTAATAGTATATATGGATACAACAAAACCAAAACAAAATAGCGGATACCGATCAAGCTTTGGTGGTGCAAAGCGTGATGGCGGAGATCGTCGTCCACGTGCAACTTTCGAACGCCCAAAACCAGAATTTGATCAGAAGATGGTTTCAATTCGTCGCGTGACTCGCGTGACTTCAGGTGGCCGTCGTATGACATTTGCTGTTGCACTCGCTATTGGTGACAAGAAAGGATCAATTGGTCTCGGAACAGGAAAGGGTGCTGATACTGCTGTTGCTATTGCAAAAGCTCTTCGTCAGGCAAAGAAAAACATGTTCAAAATCAAGGTTACAAAAGACATGTCTCTTCCTCATGAAGTTTCAGGTAAATTCTCAAGTTCACGTCTCGTTATGATGCCAAATCGTGGTAAAGGTCTTGTGGCTGGTAGTACAGTGCGCGATATGCTTGTTCTCGCTGGTATCAAAAACGTAACTGCAAAGATTAATTCTGGTAGTAAGAACAAACTCAACAATGCTCGTGCAGCGTATGTCACGCTTGCAGTGCTTCGTGCAAAGGGTGGTGTTGCTCCAAAAGTTACATCATTTGTTGCAGAACAGGTCGCAGAAGAAAAGAAAGAAGATAAATAATTTTTATGCAACTAAACACACTTACAAGAAAAAATCCAAATAGAAAATCTCGACTCGTTGGTCGTGGTGGTACTCGTGGTAAACAATCTGGTCGTGGAGGTAAGGGTCAGACAGCTCGTGCAGGTAACAAGCGCCGTCCACAACTTCGTGATATCATTAAGAAGCTTCCAAAGCTTCGAGGATATCGTTTCAAATCAACAGTAAATAAATGTGCTCCAGTCAATGTCGGCGCGCTTAATATCTTTGAAGCCGGTGCATCAGTTACTCCAGCAACACTTTTTGAAAAGAAACTCATTCGCAAGGTTGGCGGTATCATGCCAGAAGTGAAAATTTTGGGAACTGGTGAACTTTCAGTCAAAGTTGAAGTCTCAAATTGTCTCGTTTCAGCTGTTGCAAAAACAAAGATTGAAAAGGCAGGTGGAAGTATAAAGTAAATTGTTCGGTTGAATAGGGCGACACACAAAACTCACAATGGATGCTATTTGGAATAAAATAAAAACAATATTCACTGACAAGACGCTCCGTTCTCGCGTCTTGTTTGTGCTTGGGGCTCTTGTGGTGTTTCGGTTACTCTCTGTTATTCCAATCCCTGGGATTGACCAACTCAAACTTCAATCTTTTTTGAGTAGTAGTCAGCTCATCGGTGTTTTGAATATTTTCTCTGGTGGCGGATTGTCACATCTTTCAATACTCATGCTTGGTGTTGGGCCGTATATTACGAGTTCTATCATCATGCAACTTTTGACAATCATGTCGCCACGACTAAAGGCGATGTATCAGGAGGATGGAGAAATTGGCCGTAAGAAGTTCAACCAACGAAGCCGTCTTCTTACCGTGCCACTCGCAGTTATCCAAGGTTTGTCACTTGTCATCGTTCTTTCTCGTCAGGGAATTTTAGGTGAGGTTACAACATTCAGTATGATTGCAAACGTTGCAGTTGTTGTGGCTGGTTCACTTCTTGTTATGTGGATCGGTGAATTGATTTCTGAATTTGGTATCGGAAACGGTGTTTCACTTATCATCTTCGCAGGTATCGTTGCAAATATTCCGAAAGAAGTTTCTCAGTTCCTCTTTACCTTTGATGTTGCAAATCTTCCTACGTACATACTCTTCCTTATCGCTGGAGTCCTCATTGTTTCTGCGGTTGTGGTAGTCACTGAAGCAGAGCGACCAATTCCTGTAACGTATGCAAAACAAGTTCGTGGTGAACACGTGGCGGGTGGTACACAGACATATATTCCACTTCGTCTCAATCAAGCAGGAGTTATTCCAATCATCTTTGCGCTTTCAATTCTTCTCTTTCCACAGTTGGTTGGTAATTTCTTAGCGACGATGGATAGTAGCACACTTCAGTCAATTTCACGTGCCCTGCTTTGGTTTGTGAATAATACATGGGTGTATTCAATTGTTTACTTCTTGCTTGTATTTATGTTTACCTATTTCTATACTGCGGTTACGTTTGATCCAGATCAAATGTCTACAAACCTACAGAAAAATGGTGCATTTATCCCAGGAGTTCGCCCAGGACCTGCGACACGTGAATATGTTGCACGAGTTCTCAATCGTATCACAATGATTGGCGCGGTATTCCTCGGTTTGATTGCCGTTATTCCACTCATTATTCGTGCAGTTACCGGTATTACCGCTTTTGCAATTGGTGGTACAGCTCTCCTCATCGTTGTTTCTGTTGTTCTTGATTTAATTAAGAAAATGGACGCTCAATTATCAATGAGAGAGTATTAAAAATCCGCTTCCCGTTTTAGGGTTAGCGGATTTTTTCATGCCTAGGTATTAATAATATATAATAAAACAATGCACACACCAAAAACATTTATTTTCAGTGGAATCTCTGGTTCAGGTAAAGGTACACAAATTGAACTTTTGAAGAAGTATATAAAAGAACAAATGCCAGACAATGGAGAGTGTTCATTTGTTATGGGTGACGTGTTGCGTTCGTTTGTAAAAGGCGAAGGGTATGCTCAAGATATGATACGCGACACTATGAATAGAGGTGAGTTGATTCCTGATTATGTTTCTGGGGGTTTGTTTGTTTCCTCACTTCTTCGTGATTTACATCATGACGATCATCTTTTTATAGATGGTATTCCACGTTCAGTTGTTCAGTCTGACATTATCATGTCAATGCTCAAATTCTATAATCGTTCGGATGTTTTTATTATTAATATTGGAATCGGTGCAGAAGAAGCTAAAAAACGTATGCTACTTCGCAAAAGACCTGATGATACAGAAGAAGCTATTGTTGAACGTATCAAGTTTTATAACGATGAGGTTGCCCCAGCCATACAATATCTCAAAGAAAAATCAGAATTTATCTATTTTGAAGTAGACGGTGAGCGCACTATTGAGGAAATCCATCTTGATCTCGTAAATCGCTTGAAAGATATTTTATAGAAAATATCTTAGAGAGTAAGTTGTATAAATCCTTAAGTTTGCTAGTATGTGTCATGCATGGCAATTATTATAAACCCCGAACGAAAATAAGACACCGAATGCGCGTCTTATTTCAAACGGGGCGAGACGTGCTGTATATAGGGTATTCCTTTTAATTTTTTATTCTATTCTCGCATAACCAATGTCTATTATTATAAAAACTCCAGATGAAATAGAAATACTACGCGAAGGTGGTAAACGCCTCTCGGCTATTTTGGCAAAGGTTGCACAGAAGGTGCGTCCAGGGATTTCTACCTACGAACTTGATCAGTATGCTTACGAACTTATCAAGGAGGGTGGTGATGAACCAGCGTTTCTTGGTTACAAACCAGACGGACATCATAAGGCATTTCCTGCATCTCTCTGTACTTCAGTGAATAGTGAAGTCGTACATGGTATTCCACGAAAAGACAAAATCCTCAAAGAAGGAGATGTTGTTTGTATCGACCTTGGATTGAAACACAAAGGACTTTTTACTGATCATGCTGTAACTGTGCCCGTTGGTGCCATCTCAAAAGAATCACAGAAATTACTCGATGCAACTCGCGAAGCGCTCGCTGTCGGTATTGAGCAGGCAGTCGCTGGCAATACTGTCGGCGATATCGGTCATGCAATAGAATCATTTGTAAATAAAAGATACGGTATCGTACGAGAACTCTCTGGTCACGGTGTCGGGAAGTATATTCACGAAGACCCTTACGTGCCTAATTTTGGTAAAAAAGGGAAAGGACAGAAACTCATTCCAGGGATGGTGATTGCTATCGAACCAATGCTCAATATCGGACGAGCAGATATTATTTCTATGTCCGATGGCTATACTATCAAAACTGCCGATGGCTCTCGAAGTGCGCACTTTGAGCATACTGTTTTGATTACTGAAGGCGAACCAGAAATTTTGACCGCAAGAGAATAATAAAAAAAGCTTTCTCAGAGAGAAAGCTTTTTTGTGCGTTGCCTTGATGCTATAATTGAACACATGGAAGGTCTTATTGGTAGTATGCCAAAATTCAAAAGTCCTGAAGAGGAGTTGGCTTTTTTGCGTGCGCATATTGCCGAGAAAGAGCAAGCACTTCAAGAACAAGGTCAGGATGTTACTCGTGAGCATGTTGCACATACTGTCGTTTCTGAATACAAAGAACATGCTCCTGAGCAAGTAATGCACAAAAGTGCACTCATGAAAGAGGGGGATGCTGATGCCCTCGTTCTTCGTCTCCGCCCAGAAACACATGATAGTAAAATGGAAGAAATGCTCGCAGTGCTTCTCGATAAGGGTATTTCAAGTGCGCTCTCTGTTGTCGGAAAAATGAACAATCCTCACCTCGAAGATGATTTTCATCGTTTTCTCGTGCAATACCTCGCGAGTACTCACAAAATCCCTGGGCTCAAAGAAGGAACCCCACTTTTCAAAACACTCGACATGAAACTTTTTGAGATCACTCTTCCTGACGCTTCAGATGAAGATGGTGCAAAAAAGGGTTTGAAAGAATTACTTTCGGCAATGGAACAATTTTATGCTGGTATGCATTCAGTTGGTGAAAGTCGCCAAAACTATAATCGGAGTCATTTTACTCTAGAGATTGCGCTCGCCGAAGGGACAGACCATTTTGTATTTTATACATCCGTGCCATCACATAAAGCAGACCTATTTGAGAAACAACTTTTGGGAGTTCATCCTGATGCAAAAATTGTCGAAGTTCCTGACGATTACAACGTGTTTACTGATGACGGAGTTGTTGTTGGTTCCTATGCCAAACTTGCTCAGTATGATGTTTTCCCAATCAAAATGTATGATGCGCTCGATCATGACCCGATGAATATCATTTTGAATAATTTTACAAAACTAAAAAAAGCAGGCGAAGGAGCCGCAATTCAATTTACTATTTGTCCTGAAGATGACACTATCATTAAAAAATTTCACACAGTACTTTCTGATGTGAAGGGTGGTATGTCTGTCAAAGACGCTCAAAGTATTACTCGTCAGGTAGCGAAGGAATTTACTTCACTTGCAAAAGATTTGATTTTTGGACAAACGAAAGAAAAGGAGAAAAAGATAAACGAGAAGAGTGTTGAAAATATTACCGAGAAAATGAAGAGCACCATACAGGCATGCACGATTCGTGTTGTTGCGTCCGCCGAATCAAGCTTGCGTGCAAAGCAGATACTTGGTGAAATCGAGTCATCCTTCAATCAATTCACTGAGTCGAATCGTAATGGCTTTAATTTCGTTCACCCACAGGGTGTCGAAATGCAAAACCTGATTCGGGATTTTTCATTCCGTACTTTTTCTGATGACTATGCGATGCCACTTAACCTCAAAGAGCTCGCAACAATATTTCACTTCCCTTATGGCATTGTTTCTCCTCAGCTCAAGCAGGCAAAAGCTGGCATTGCTCCAGCACCCATGGAAATGGGTGGGGAGGGTGTGGCTCTTGGTATAAACAATTACCGAGGAAAGGATACAACAATTCATTTTGCTGATGAGGACCGTATGCGTCATCTCTACGTTATCGGTCAGACTGGTACTGGTAAGACGACAATTATGAAAAACATGATTGCTCAGGATATCAAAGCAGGTCACGGTGTGTGCTATATCGATCCGCACGGTACGGATATTCAAGATATTTTGAGCTATATTCCTCGAGAGCGTCTCGATGATGTTATTTATTTTGACCCTGCATATACGGCGCGACCAATGGGACTCAACATGCTCGAATATGATGTACGATATCCAGAACAGAAAACATTCGTGGTGAATGAATTGATGAATATCTTTAATAAATTGTTCGATATGAAAACATCAGGTGGGCCAATGTTCGAACAGTATTTCAAGAATTCGGCATTTCTCGTAATGGAACACCCTGAATCTGGTTCAACGTTGTTGGAGATTGGACGCGTGCTTTCTGATAAAGCATTTCGTGATATGAAGATGTCGCATTGTAAAAATCCTATTATTACTCAATTCTGGAAAAACGCCGAGCAAACAACAGGTGACCAATCGCTTGCGAACTTTGTGCCGTACATCACCTCAAAATTTGATAACTTTATCTCAAACGATATTATGCGACCAGTTGTTTTGCAGGAAAAATCAATTTTCAATTTCCGTGAGATTATGGATAACAAAAAGATTTTGCTCGTGAATTTGTCAAAGGGCCGTCTCGGTGATATCAATGCGAATCTCATAGGGCTTTTGATTGTGAATAAAATTCAGATGGCAGCACTTTCACGCGTTGATATGTATGGCAAAAAAATGGAAGACTTTTTCCTCTATATTGATGAATTCCAAAATGTGACAACTGACTCTATTGAATCAATTCTCTCTGAGGCACGTAAATATAGATTGTCACTTACAGTGGCCCATCAATATATCGCTCAACTCGAGGATAATATTAAAAATGCCGTCTTTGGAAACGTTGGCTCAATGGCAGTGTTCCGTGTTGGTGCCGAAGATGCACAATTCCTCGAAAGTAAATTCAAGCCGACATTTACTGCGTCAGATATTATGAAAATTGAGAATCGCAATGCGTATATTTCAATGCTTGTAAATGGTCAGCCGACCAAGCCATTTAATATCGGTACGTTCCCACCACCACAAGGCAATATGGATGTGGTTGAAAATATTAAAGAACTTTCATATCTCAAATACGGTCGCGACCGCGCCGAAGTCGAGAATGAAATTATGGCGAAATATAAGCCGAATTAAGTAGTGTTCACTTGCAATAGTTAACATTCGTCACCATGGTGACGAATGTTAACTCATAAAATGTGAATGTTGTTTATTTGTTTTAGGAACGTTTTTCTGTTATGATGCCCGTATTATTCATTCAGAAAAAGTAAGTATATATTTATGAATCCTATACATGAAAAGTCCCTCGTTATTATCAAGCCAGATGCTGTTCAGCGTAATTTAATTGGTGAAATCACAAGTCGTATTGAACGAAAAGGGCTTAAGGTTGTCGGTATGAAGATGATGAGCATCGAAGATGCAACTCTCGAAGAGCACTATGCTCACATTGTAGATAAGCCATTTTTCCCTGGCATTCGTGATTTTATGAAATCATGTCCTGTTGTTGTGCTTGCCGTAGAAGGTATTAATGCAGTTTCTTCTCTTCGACTTCTTGTCGGCCCAACAAAAGCATGGGAAGCAAATGCAGGTACTATTCGTGGTGATTTTTCTCTTTCAACACAATCAAACATTGTTCACGCATCTGATTCTGTTGAGAACGGAGAAGTAGAAGTAAAACGTTTCTTTAAATCCGAAGAAATATTTTCTTATCAAAAAATTGATACGGATTTCATTTACGCAGAACATAAGAAATAGAGTACATGCATAAAATCCCCTTACAAGGGGATTTTATGATATGATATCGCAATGAAAAAAATTACTGATATCTATACTGAATACAACATCATGCCCAACTTACAGGCGCATCAGTTTCGAGTGGCTGGTGTCGCCTCTCAGGTATGTAATTCTCTGAATGTTCCAATTGATACCCGTTCGGTTATTAGTGCGTGTTTATTGCATGATATGGGTAATATTATCAAATTTCACCTCGAAACATTCCCAGAATTTCTTGAGCCAGAGGGTCTCACATACTGGCAAAATATACAGAATGAATATCTCTCTCGTTATGGACACGACGAACACGAAGCAACAGTAAAAATCATTCAAGAGCTTGGGTTATCAGAAGATATTGTGGAACTCGCAAATCAAAATCGTTTCTCTTGGCTTTGCAAACACAAAGAATCTGACAACCTCGCTTTGAAAATCATTCATTATGCTGATGCACGCGTTGGGCCACATGGCGTCCTCTCTTACGATGAGAGAATGGATGATGCAGGCGTGCGGTATGCGAACCATAAGAATTCTATTGAAGAAGAAAAACGCCACGCCCTTGTATTATGCGGAAAAGAAATTGAAAAACAAATTTTTTCTCATTCAAAAATAAAACCTGAAGACATAAACGATGAATCAACCGCTCTGTATATGGAAGATTTGAAAAATTTCGAGATATAAATCGGGAATATAATTTGAAAGCCTGTCAAAACTGTGTTTTTGTGTATAAAAAACTTGCACACATGCACAAGAGGAGTATAGTTAGGGTAGGGTTATTGACGATGCATTACCTAGAACATATTTTATAGGGGACATTGTGTTCTGATGCGGTGCTGTAACAGTATTATTGTATACAAATCCGTACCATTCATTGTCCCACCTAGCATTTCGCTACGGTAATCGTCTGTTGATAGTCCTAATAAAGAATTCTCTACCTTTTGGTCGAGGATTTTTTATTTTATTTCGGTTATTTCGTTCTTTCTGTGTATAATAAAGATATATTCATAAGCTTCAAGACTCTGATGACGAATGACAAAAATCTAAAAGTAACATTTTGCGCAGGTGCAGGCACAGTAACAGGCGCCAATTTTCTTATTGAGGGTAACGGAAAGAAATTCCTCGTTGATTGCGGGCTCGTTCAGGATACCAAAATTGCTGATGAGGTAAACTGGGAACCATTTCCATACAATCCGGCTGAAATCGATATCCTTTTTATTACTCATGCTCACATAGATCACATTGGCCGTATTCCAAAGCTCGTCCACGATGGATTCAAGGGGAAAATCGTCTCAACGATTCCCACTAAAGATATTTCGGGTGAGATGTTGATTGATACAATTCAAATTCTCTCTCACGATAAAGATCATCATCTTGAGGAGATGTACAATCTTGATGTTCTGAAAACGATTTTTGATATGTGGGAGGGGATTGATTATCATCAAACGCTTAATGTTGATCATGGATTTCAGTTTTCATACAAAGACTCAGGACATATTTTAGGGTCTGGCATGCTCAAGATTGTGTACAATGATACAGAAATTATTTTCACGGGTGACCTCGGTAATTCACCATCTCCAATCATTCGCGACACCGAAGAACTCAATCAAGCGAATTATTTGATCATGGAATCCGTCTATGGTGACCGTAATCACGAAGATCGTGAGGTTCGTAAAGAAAAATTTAAAAAGATTATCATGGAGAATTATCATCGCAAGGGAACACTCATTATCCCGACATTTTCTCTTGAGCGTGCACAGGAACTTCTTTTTGAAATTGATTTACTCATTGAGAAAAAAGAAATTCCCGTTATGCCAATATTCCTCGATTCACCACTGGCGATTAAGCTCACCAAGGTATACAAAAGACACGAACGATATTTCAATGATATGGCAAAGAAGATAATCGCCGGCGGTGATGACATTTTCAACTTTCCTGGACTGAAACAAACCGAACAAACACAAGATTCAAAGGATATTTTACATATTCCTAATCCGAAAATTATTATGGCAGGAAGCGGAATGTCTAACGGTGGACGTATTATTCATCATGAAAAAAATTATCTCCCTGATCCGAACAACACTATACTTCTTGTGGGATATCAGTCGGCAGGTACGCTCGGGAGACTGATTCAAAATGGACAAAAAATACTCCGTATTCAAGGAGAAGACATTCCTCTTCGTGCGCGCGTTGAAATGATCAATGGGTATTCTGGTCACAAAGACTCTGATCACTTGCTTGAGTTCGTTTCAAAAACTGCGCATACCCTCAAAAAAGTTTTTGTTGTTATGGGTGAACCGAAGTCAGCGATGTTTCTGGCACAGAAGTTGCACGACAATCTCGGGGTTGCTGTCGTGACACCTGACGCAGGAGATACTGCCATTCTTGAGTGTGTTCCTAAACAATAGCTTTTTATATCCTATATGCTTACAAATAAAAAAACAGAATATCTGTGCTATAACGGACCAATTGGTAATGGTGATGTGCATAATCATTTGAAATTAAAAATTGGTGTTTCAGGCGCAGCTGAAACTGGCACGTGCGGGATCAACGCCCTTGATCAATCAAAAGAACTTGGACGCGAAATTATTCGCCAGGGTGGAATTATCGTAACCGGGGCATCTTCCGGTTTTCCTTTGTGGAGTGCTATGGGTGCTAAAGAAGAGAAAGGGGTTAGTATTGGAATTTCTCCTGCCTCGAATGAAAACGAACACGTCGAGACGTATCGTCTCCCACTTGATTACATGGATTTGATTATTTATACGGGATTTGGATTCCCAGGACGAGATTTACTTTTTACTCGCAGTTGTGATGCGGTAATTATCGGCTGTGGGAGAATTGGCACCGTACATGAATTCACAATCGCATTCGAAGATGGAAAACCAATTGGGGTTCTCGAAGGGGATTGGACAATGGCAGAAACAATCAAAGATATCATTGCTCGAGGAAATCGTCCGAATGATAAAATTGTGTTTGATTCTGACCCAAAAAAGCTTGTGGAAAAAGTAATTGCGCTCGTAGAAAAAGATAAAAAAATTCACGCATAAGTACGTGAATTTTTTGTTCCTGTCCACATTTCTTTATTGCTCAATATGTATTATACTGAAAGAGTAGATTCTATTATTGCGCCCTTACGTACCTCATGAAAAATTCACTTTTTACATTTCTTAAAACTCACTGGTCACGGATACTCTCAGTCTTCTTTTTTGTCTTTCTGAGCGGTGTCTACATGTATATTTTTGCTGTCGGACCGTTTACTCCCGGGGAAACACTCAATCCAGGTTGTGGGCCCACTGAAAATGGGTGTACAGTCACTGTGGTTCCAACATACACGAATTCAACACCGACACTCACGACGATTGGTGGTGTGTCATCAGGCTCAACATTTGCTGGGAAAACACTCCAAGAAATGTTTGATGATTTGTTGTATCCATATACTGTTCCTACTATTACTCTTTCCATTTCTCCATCCGCAGGTCTTCGTGAATTTGGTAATGACGTTACAAGTACTGAGTTAACTGCAACAACAACGAAACAATCCGACACGCTCACTTCAGTAGTATTCAAACGTGACGGAGTAGCAATTGATACAAACACTCCTCCAGCTTCACCATCAGGTGGAACAGAGACATATACTGAACCAACTGATGTCACAACAACAACTACATTTACCGCAACAGTGAATGACGGTACAACGGTTGTCACTTCAAACAGTCAGACATATACATTTGTCTATGCATACTACTACGGTGTTGGTGCGCAAGGGTTGACTGGTGCACAAATTGCTGGACTCACAAAATCAGTTATTGGTAGCACTTCATCTGTTTCATTTGATTCAGCTGCAAGCAATCAAGTGTATTATTTTGCCTATCCTGCATCATACCCTGCCTTAACTTCAATTACTGAGGATAATGGCTTCCCAGTAATTAACGACTTTACAGTAAGAAGTGAATCAATTACAAATACATACGGACAAGCAACAACATACAGAGTCTATGAATTCAACAACCTAACAACACAAGGATCAGATTTTACTCATACATTCATTCAATAATCATGCGCAAATCAATTATCATTACTCGAATTTTCACTGTCTTTGCAATCGTTGGATTGCTCGGAGGATTTGCGTATCATGTTTTCGCAGCTATTCCACTCGGTTCGAATTTCCAGTTGAACTCACAGCTTCCGCTTGATGCACGAAGTGTTGCTACTACAATCACAACTCGAAATGCAATTTCTTCGGGGGCTCGGTATGAGGGGATGGTTGTCTACGTTGTTGATTCTGATGGCTCTGGTAATCCCGCAACATATCAGTTACAAAATGGTATTACTAATAGTGACTGGGTAGAGTTTGGAAGTGGTGTTGGTTCAGGGACTGTCACATCAGTTTCGGTGAGTACCGCCAATGGTGTTTCTGGTTCTGTTTCGAACAATACTACTACTCCTGCAATTACACTTACACTTGGGGCTATTACTCCTTCAAGCGTAAATGGCCTGACACTAACTGCAGGAGGAACTGGGTTTTCAATAGCAGGAGGAACATCATCAAAGACGCTTACTGTTTCGAATACCCTCACACTCGCGGGGACTGATAGCTCAACACTTAACATTGGTGCGGGGGGAACACTTGGTACAGGAGCGTTTGCTGCGCTTGGTGCAACACGTGCTCTCGATAACCTTGCTTCGGTCGCTATCAACACTTCTCTCGTTTCTGATACTGACAACACAGACGCTCTCGGTTCAGCACTCATCGGATGGTCAGATTTATTTCTTGGTGATGGTGCAGTGGTGAATTTCAATAACGGAGACGTTACTGTTACACACAGTCTTAATGCTGTGACTCTCGCTGGTGGGTCACTTGTTCTACCAAATGCTGGTCTCACTGTCGGTTCTTCTGTTCCATTCAGTGATGCATCAGGAACACTCACTCTTCAGAATGTGGACGATCTTGATCCAACCACAGAGACAACAATTGAGGGAGAGATTGATACACTTGATAACCTAGATCGTATTCAAGGACATCAAGTTACACTTACAGGTGCTCTCACAAGAGTAGGGGCGCATGCGCTTACTCTCACAACGACAGACACAACAAGTATTACGTTACCAACGTCAGGGACACTTGCTACACTCGCTGGAAGTGAAGAGTTAACTAATAAAACATATAATGGTTTAACAGTAACTTCATCAAACGGCACACTTACTGTTGCTAATGGTTCAACGCTTGCAACTTCTGGTGCAAATTCCCTAACACTTACGACTACTGGCGCAACAAATGTGACTTTGCCGACATCAGGGACACTTGCGACAACAACAGATCTTGCCTCATATGTTCCGTACACTGGAGCTACATCTGACCTTACTCTGGGGACACGTAAGGTACACTCTGCACAAATTAATGCGACTTCAGCAACAGCAACAGATGACATACTCACTATTGAACCGGGTTCTGGTGGAGCGGCTCGGTTTTCTGGAACGTTGACTGTTGCCGATTTGACTGCGAATCGTACATGGATTCTACCTGACACATCGGGAACACTTGCCTTGCTCAGTCAACTTTTAGAGGGTTCAACTTCAAGTACGGATGATGAAACATTCCTTGGTCTTAATGCTGGCTCCTCGGCGTCAACTGACCGGACAGTGTTTGTTGGTGAAGGAGCAGGTCAGAATACAACAGGGGCTACGTTCGTGGCGGTTGGGTATAACGCAGGACGATCGACGTCTGGTACTGTTCGAGCGCAACAATCTGTCTTTCTGGGGTCATCAGCGGGGGCGAATAGTAGTGATGCTTCAACAACATCATCTGTGTTTATTGGGTATCGAACAGGAAATGGTGCTTCGACTGCGTCTAATTCTATTTTTATCGGAACATCCACTGGTGTGACTGATCTTGTCGATAATACATCAACTGGTTCATCGATTTTAATTGGAGACGGAGCATCAACAGGTGGATTTTCTAATTCTATTGCTTTTGGTAAGGGGGCCACAAATACAGCCACGAATCAAATTGTCTTTGGATCTTCAAGTACTTCATATACAAGTCTAGTGTTTGGTAATGGTGTAACATCAGCGACTCCTGTTAATTCGACACTTACGGCAACGGGTGGTTCGGACGCTTCGGGTTCAAGTGGTACTCTCACTGTCTCAGGAGGGAGTGGGGCTGGAGCTAATGATATTAACGGAGGGAATCTTATTTTAACTGGAGGAAATTCGACTGGTGGAGGAATAGGAGGAGATATTCTCTTTAAGACGTCTGAAATAGGTGTATCCCCAGTATCTACTCCCAACAATCTTATTACTCGTATGATAATTAAGAATGGATCGAACCAAAATTCGAATGGCTATGTTGGTATTCATACTACATCTCCGAGTACTATCTTGTCATTTGGAGGAGATGAGAACCGTACGATTGGTCTTGAGCGCACATCTTCTGGTGTAGGTAAAGATCTTACACTATCTGCTGGATCTGCTGTTTCTGGAGGTACTAATTTCAATGGAGGACATCTATTCCTTCAGTCTGGTATTGCAACAGGAACGGGTTCTTCAAATATTTATTTTAAAACAAGTCCCGCTGGATCATCTGGAGGTACTGATACAACATCCTCTATCGCGGTAACTATTTTAGGAAGCGGTAATGTTGGTATCGGTGACCAAACACCGTCTGGATTCTTTACTGTTGGTAGTGGGGATCCGTTTCAAGTGAGTTCCGCTGGTGCAATAACTGCAGCGACAGGGATTACTTCAAGTGGGACAATTACATTTAGTGGTATTGGTGCTACGAACTCCGGAGATGAATATCTTTGTATCAATCCAGGAACTAAAGTTATTACAACTGGTCTAAACTGTGGTGCATCATCGATGCGATTTAAGCATGATATTCAAAATCTAGATAATAGTTTGGATAAAGTACTCGCTATGCGCCCTGTTTCATATTTATACAATGGAACAAATAAAGAAGACATCGGTTTCATCGCTGAAGAAATATACGATATTGAGCCACGCCTTGTCTTCTATGAAGCAGATGGAGTGACACCGCGTGGTCTACGATATGAAAAATTTGTTTCACTTCTTGCGGGTGCTCTACAAGAGCTCAATACAAAAGTGTCTGATCTCGAACTCGTTGTAGCCGGATTTACTTCTCTTGATCTTGAAAATCCTTCATCGTTCGGTTCTCTTATTAAAACATTCCTTGCTGAAAATATTCTTGCTATTAAAGATTTAACTGCATCAGTGCTTCGTATTGATGGGGAAGTGTGTGTGGAGGATGAGTTCGAGAAAGTTTGTCTCCCTAAAGATCAATTCAAGGAACTCTTGAGAAATGCAGGAGGAATTGTTACAGATAAAGATACATCTTCTCCTGTTGTGACACCACCAGATTCAGGAGCAGGGAATATTGGTACAGTACCTAGTGCTCCTGAAGAGGGGTCACCAACACCCCCTGATGGTGCTCCCGTAGAGGAGCCTTCTGCCGAGAATCCCGATACTGCCCCAGAGACCTCCTCAGAGGAAACCCCTCCACCGGCTGATACTGGTTCAGGCACAACAGATACACCACCAATCGATATTCCGCAAGTAGAACCACAAATATAAAATTCCCCTAGGCACAGCCTAGGGGAATTTTATTCTACTTACCACTAACTACTTTCTACTTACTAGCATTAGCAATACGAGCGAATGTTTCAGGGTTGTTTTCGGCGATATCAGCGAGTACTTTTCGGTCGAGGCCGATGTTCTTCTTTTTGAGACCGTCAATGAACTTACTATATGACATTTCAAATGGTCGGATAGCAGCATTGATACGGAGGGTCCAGACTGTTCGAGCATCAGCTTTCTTGTCTTTGCGGTGTGCAAATGAGTACGCACCAGCGTGATTAAGAGCTTCCTTTGCGGCAGCTTCTTTGTTTTTGCGTCCAAAACGGAATCCTTTTGTTTGTGAAAGGATATTCTTTCGGCGCTTGTTTTTTATAACTCCTCTTTTAACTCGTGTCATATATGTATAATTTTAATTTGTCACCCTTCGGGTGATCTCCCCTAGGGAGATAATTCGTAATTAGTAATTGTCTATGCGTTTGGCAAATATGTGCGGGTAAGTTTGTTTGAAAGATGTAATTCTCCCATTTTCTTTCCAGCTAACTGCTTTTTTCGTGACTGCTTTGAATTGAAGTGATTAAATCCAGGGGCACGTGCCAAAATTTTACCCTTTTTTGTTATCTTCAATCGCTTTGTTAGTGATTTGTTTGTTTTAATACTCATATATTTATTATTTATCTTTTTCGATAGTAATTGTTGGACCTTTTGGACCCTTTTTATATTCTTCGGCAATCTTATAGTTTTCTGTAATCAAGTGCAATACTCGATCAAGTCGTTCTCGCAAGAATGCGTCTGGCATATATTTTGAACGACCAGAGAGGAACAACTCTACCTTGATTCTATGACCCTCAGTGAGCCATTCTGACGCCTTACGGGCTTTCATTGCAAGGTCATTGTCGCCAGTACCAATCTTTATTTGAATCGCTTTTGTTTCGGTTCGTTTGGCACCTGCTTTTGACTTCTTGTCCTTTTTGTTCTGTTCGTATTTAAATTTTCCGTAGTCGGCAATTTTTGCAATCGGAGGGTTTGTTGTACTTGTGACTTCAATCAAATCAAGTCCGAGCGATTGGGCTTTTTCAAGGGCGTCTTTGAAACTCAAAACACCAAGGTTTTCACCTGTATGCAAAATCACACGGACTTCGCTTGCTCGTATTTGGTTATTGATTCGTTCTCTCAAGTGAGTTTTTACCAGCCGATAGAAAATAAATAGACTACCTACCTAGGGGGAATAATAGCATATTCGTGCTAGTATGGCAATATGTCAGATAACAGAGTCCTTGTCTATAAAAAACCAGGCCAAACCCCTCTTGAGGCAGTGACCGAAGCTAAAAATACCTATCCGAACTGGAAACATGTGCCTGTGACGTACGCTGGGAGACTCGACCCCCTTGCAGAGGGAGCACTCCTTCTCCTTGCAGGTGAGGAATGTCTAAAAAAGGATGAATATCTCGCACTTTCAAAAGAGTACGAACTCTCGATTCTTTTTGGATTTTCTACTGATACGTATGATCTTATGGGTCTAATAACCGAGAGTACTTTCTTGCCTGAAGATACTTCTTTTATCTCTAATCTTGAAAAAATCACCCCGCAATTCACTGGTCGTATTCGCCAGACATATCCTGTCTATTCATCACGGACAGTAGATGGTAAGCCTCTCTTTCAATGGGCGCGTGAGGGGAAATTACATGAGATCACTATCCCGTCACACGATGTGTTTGTTGAATCAATCGAAGTTGTAAGTCATGGCGAGATTGATCATGGGGTATTGGTGAAGCGTATCCATACTGATATTGCACGCGTTCACGGTGATTTTCGCCAAGAAGAAATAATTTCTCTATGGAATAAAACACTTGAGAACTATCAAGGGAAAACATTCCCCGTTGTTACTTTGCGAATTAAATGTGGAAGTGGAGTGTATGTTCGTGCCCTTGCTCATGATATTGGCAAATCACTTGGTGTGCCAGCACTTGCACTCAAAATCATCCGAACAAAAATCGGCGAATTTTCTGTCTTATAGTGCGAGAAGTTTTTTTGTTTCCTCAAAAAGAGTGTCTATTCTTTCTTTTGTCTGTGCTTCTCCGATGAGACGTATGATTGGTTCTGTGTTTGATGGACGAAGATGAATCCATGATTTATCAGAGAAATCGAGTCGGAGTCCGTCGAGTTCATTTACCTTTGAATTCTTAAAATACTCTTTCATATTTCTATACATCACATCAGGTGTGCCTGTTTGTGGTATTTTATCTTTTCTCATTTCATAGTGGGGGAGTGAACTGATTATTTCATCTATATACGCCTCGCGTTCGGCACAGAGTGCGAGGATAAGCGCGATACTTGTGAAGCTATCGCGAGCAGTATTGATGGTAGGGTAGATAATTCCACCTCCACCCTCACCACCGATAATTGCAGAATGTTCCATGATTCCTAAAACGACGTTTGCCTCACCAACTTTTGTACGAACACAGGTGCCATTATATTTTTCTGCAATATCAGCATTCATTTGTGAGGTCGACATATTTATCACCACTGTTCCCCCTTGGTGTTTTGATAACACCGCTTCTACCCCAAGTGCGAGTGTATATTCTTCAGAAATAATTTCACCGTATCTGTCTATGACTACGAGACGGTCAGCGTCAGGGTCTTGGGCAAATCCAATATCAGCACCTGATTCTTTCACCAGCCGTGCAATATCTGTCAGATTTTCTCGAAGTGGTTCTGGTTTGTGGGCGAATTTTCCATTGGGAATATTATTGAGCGGTATGAGTTCTACGCCCAGTGCTTCAAAGAGCAATGGGTCAAGTACACAGGCCGAGGCATTTATCATGTCGACGGCAACTTTGAATTTCCGGGCGCGAATTTTCTCACTATCAATATGAGAGATGATTTTTGTTATATGTTCTTTTCCGAGAGTTGTGTTTTCTGTCACTGTTCCTTTTTCTAATACTTTAGTGTCTTCGTTTGTGTCATATCGTTTTTGTATATCAGCGACTTCGTTTTCGCTTGTAAATAATGCTTTATGAGTAACAAATTTAAGCCCGTTGTATTCGATAGGGTTATGACTTGCGGTTATAATAATCGCTCCATCGTATTCATGTGTTCGCACTGCGAATAATACTGTCGGTGTTGGCAGGATGTCTCCGTCGATAATCTGTATTCCAAGAGAGGAAAGTGTTTCAATAATTGCATGCTTGATTTCAAGTCCACTCTCTCGTCCGTCTCGGGCGATGAGAAATGTTGGATGTGTGTTACGTGTTTCTTGTACAAAGCACGCAAAAGCGCTTGCATATCTTTGCGCAATTTCAGCTGTAAGTGTTTCTCCCCAGATGCCTCGGTATCCAGAAACGGTTAGTTTGGGTTGTTGTGCCATGTGAGTATGATAGCAGGTTTTAATTTTTGGGAAAATAAAAAGCCCTGCGAATATCGCAAGGCTTTCTGTCGATGTGTTTATGAAGTTTTTATCCGTGGGAGCGATAAAATTGATTTTCCCTAATCTCGCTGATTTGTTTCCAAAGAGTGAATATAACACTGATTTGTTGAACAACTCGGTCAGTTTCTAATTTTAGAAATCTTGGCTCAGTATTGGAATTCTCTGTGAGCACTCCTCGAATCGCTTGCGGGTCGGTGTCAATAATTCCTTCTACCCTAAGAATTTTTTCTCCAAAATAATCAACTTTTTTCTCTATGGTATAAAGCTCTGTTTTGTTCAAGAAGAAAGAAGTACTATCTTCAGGAGATTGGGGGCCATTACTTTTAGAAAGTTCTATACGATGTTCCCAAAGAGTGAATCGATAAAACACTTTACCAACACAAGTGTCGAATGCATAAAAATATGTTGTATCAATCCTAAGCTCAAAACTGTTACTATCAATCTTGATGATCTCAATATGCTTATTTTCAAATAAGCACTCTGTTTTAGAGTCATACCTCAAGGATAAGTTTTTAAGTGTCTTATTTGATACTTGCAAACAGGAATCGATGAAGTTTTCTTTTTTGGTTTGGGCAGATACTGCGATGCAAAACGAAAAAAGAACGAGAAAAAGAAACATTATTTTTTTCATAAGCGGAATTGTTTTATAAAACAATATCACGTATACATGGATATGTCAAGAATGTTGGGAGTTTCGCCCTACGGTCGCAGGTACTTTTCAATCAGCCTTGGGCTGATACTGAAAAGTCTTTCAACTCCCAGACGTATGCAAAGCAGTTTGCATACTCATCTCCACTTAAAAAACAAAAACACCCTTAAGGGGTGAATGTTTTTACAAGTGGAGATGCTGGGAGTTGAACCCAGATGCAGAAGATGCTTTTATGTGAATCTACATGTGTATCGCATTCATTGGTTTAAATATATGTTCTAAAGAATACGAAAGGGGAACATATACCGAGCTCTTAATTGTCGGAATCTCTATCGAGCATTTAGAGATTCGTAACCCGATAAGTTATGCCTCTTATATGTATCGGATGTCGATACAAGAGACACCTGATTGACCTAAATTAGGCGAATGCAGGAGCGAAGTTACCCAAATATGGTGACTTCACCTTAGCGACAGTCTTTGCAGATAGTCTTGTGCAAGAAGTTTTAAAAGATTCCTGCGTACTTTACATGCACACATAAAATGACAGCTCATGTCGAAGCCCGTCATCCCCATATTATTCTTTCAAAGTTCTGCGAATCTCGCGATCTGTATCGCGTTTCTTGATTGTCTCACGCTTATCGTGCAATTTCTTGCCTTTGGCAACTGCGAGCTCAACCTTAATTCGACGCCCTTTACTATACAATGAAAGTGGGATAAGCGTCAATCCTTTGGTGCTATCTTTATCAGCAAGGTATTTGATTTCCTTTTTGGAAAGGAGGAGGCGACGCTCACGATCAGGGTTGTGTCCAATATTATTTAATGGCTGATAGGGGGTGATATGCATACCAACGAGGAAAATTTCACCACCCCGAATCGAACAATACGCACCCGCAAGACTCGCTGAGCCGTTCTTTAGGGATTTTACTTCATGCCCAAGAAGCTCAATACCTGCCTCGAGTTTCTCTTCGATTTCGTAGTTAAAATAGGCTTTTCGGTTGTCTATATATGTAGCCATTACAGGTTTATCGTACCAGTAATAGGGAATAATATCAAAATAGAGCTCTATTTTAGATTCGTTCGTATCTATTGACAATAGTTGTTATTTGGTATATAATACATCTAATAAATCGTATTTTTTATGCCAACAATTTTTAAAAAAGTACCAGGATGGGTTTGGGGATGGGCAATTGGATTGACCTTGTTTGGAACTTTCATTTGGGTTTACATATTAGCAACCCAATAACCACCAACACTCACCCGTGAAAGCGAATCATCATAGATGATTCGCTTTTTGTTTTGTCTGTCATTTGTGTATACTACGAGATATGGATTCTAAAAAGAAAAAATCAAAAAATAAAGTTCCTGGTATTGGCAATCAGCTTCTTGTTGCAGTGTTTATTTTTATCAGTATTGCACTTGTCTATTCATTTGTTGCGAAAAAACCAGAGGAGATAAAAGAACTTACTATTTCTGATGTTGCGAGCGGTATTACTGCTGGCACAATCGAAAAAATTGAAGTTGCGGGGGACACAGCGACTATCCTCTTTAAAGACAAAACAAAAGGTGAAGCAAAGAAAGAAGCAGAAAGCTCTCTTTCTGAAACACTCTTTAACTATGGTGTCACACCAGAGAAGCTCGCGGTAACTCCAATTGAAATCAAAAATGAAAGTGGCTTTGCGTATTGGCTCGGCAACATTTTGCCATTTCTTTTGCCAATTATGCTCGTGCTCTTTTTTATCTGGATGCTCTCACGACAAGTAAAGGGTGCTGGTATGCAGGCATTTACATTCGGACAATCACGGGCGCGTATCACTGACCCAAATGATAAGAATAATAAAGTTACATTCAAAGATGTTGCAGGAAACAAAGAAGCGAAAGAAGAATTAAAAGAAATTGTAGATTTCTTGCGCAATCCAAAAAAGTTTCTTGAAATCGGCGCGCGTATTCCGAAAGGCGTGCTTCTAACAGGAAGTCCAGGTACAGGTAAAACACTTCTCGCTCGTGCAGTTGCAGGTGAGGCGGGTGTTCCATTCTTCCACCTCTCTGGTTCTGAATTCGTAGAGATGTTTGTTGGTGTTGGTGCATCACGCGTACGTGACCTCTTTGCGATGGCAAAAAAATCTGCTCCAGCGATTGTCTTTATCGACGAAATAGATGCTGTTGGACGCGTGCGTGGTACAGGTGTCGGCGGGGGAAATGATGAGCGCGAGCAAACACTCAACCAGATTCTTGTGGAAATGGACGGCTTTGATCCAAATGAAAAGGTGATTGTTATGGCAGCGACCAATCGCTCTGATGTGCTCGACCCAGCGCTTCTCCGCCCAGGACGTTTTGACCGCCGAGTTAAGCTTGATTTACCTGATCGTGCTGACCGTGAAGAAATACTCACAATTCATTCAACAAAAAAGCCATTTGCTGAAGATGTGAATTTGAAAATAATCGCTGAGCGAACACCAGGATTCTCTGGTGCTGACCTCTACTCTCTCATGAATGAAGGGGCAATTCTCGCTGCCCGTGAAGACCGCAAGAAAGTGGCGCAGTTTGACCTCATTCGTTCAATTGAGAAAGTAATGATGGGGCCTGAACGTAAAAGTCATCTTCTCTCAAAAGAAGAAAAGAAAATTACTGCCTACCATGAAGCAGGGCATGCGCTCGTTGCATCAGTGCTTCCGTATGCTGATCCAGTACACAAGGTATCTATCGTCTCTCGCGGGAGTGCTGGCGGATATACACTCAAGCTCCCACTCGAAGAACGAAAACTACAAAGCAAAAAAGAATTTCTCGACGATATCGCAATGGCTCTCGGTGGGTATTCCGCAGAGCAAATGATTTTTGGGGATATTACAACTGGTCCATCGAATGATTTGCAGGTGGCGACCTCTATGGCTCGTGCGATGGTTACTCGATGGGGAATGAGTGACGAGATTGGACCGATTGCCCTTGAATCAGATGGTGGACGAACACTCTTTGGGCGTGGAGTTGATGATAAAGAATATTCAGAACGAGTCTCAGCATTGATTGATGGTGAGGTTTCAAAGATTATGAACAATGCGCTCGTTGTTGCAAATCAGGTTTTGTCAGAAAAGCGCGCCGTGCTCGATGCGATTGCAAATAAGTTGATTGAAGTTGAAACACTTGAACAAGATGAATATGAAAAAATAATTATCGCTCACGGTATTATGCCAAAGAAAAAGCAGGAACAGGTGATATAATATCTTTGTAATGCTTCAGCGATTTTGGGCGTGGTATGAAAAACGTTATCGGGTTATCGCACCGCTCACCGCAGGTCTCTTTCTTCTCCAACTTGTTCATCTCTACTGGATGACGACAAACGTTGTTTTCTTTCGCCTCTATGGGTATCCATTGTGGAATCCAAGTGAATTTTGGAATTCGGTTATTGCAATTGTTGATTACACAGAAATACCGGCTATTATCACGAGCACACTACTCTATCTTCATCAGTTGCGCCAAGGGGGAGGCTGGCGAAGTATACTGTTCCTCATCCTCATCAACTCACAATGGGTGCATCTCTTTTGGATTACCGACGAGATTATTTATGCGAATTTAACTGGGGCTGTTCTTCTCCCTCTTCCGGCATGGCTGTCGTGGCTCGCTATTTCAATTGACTATCTTGAACTGCCCGTGATTTTTGATACGATTCGCAGTTCACTGCGTCTGTTGCGGAATAAAAAATCATAGGATATAGTACACATATTATTCCGCCCTTAGCTCAGTTGGTTAGAGCACCTAGCTTATACCTAGGGGGTCCCACGTTCGAGTCGTGGAGGGCGGACAATAACTAAAAAACGCACCTAGGTGCGTTTTTTAGTAGGGAAAATTTTTAATGCCCGTGCGGGATGAGAATCAAACTCGCGGTGAGGAGAACAACACCAATGAAGAATCCAAACACTGTTTTCGCGGTCCATTTTGCATGAAGGATGTCTGTTGAGATTTTCCAGAGAATAATACCAGCCGAGAGGGTAATTAAGATTGCTTCAAGGGATTCATTTTCACTAAAGAATAATCCAAAGAAAATACTG
>JBAYUP010000014.1:0-23312 GCA_041675045.1 Minisyncoccota bacterium
ACTCTATGAAAAAGACACGCGTAGCGATTAATGGATTTGGCAGAATTGGAAGAGCATTTTTAAAGATTGCATGGGAACGACCAGAGATTGAAATTGTCGCAATTAATGACCTCGGTTCGATAGGCAACTTGGCATACTTACTCCGTCACGATACGGTATATCGTGGGTGGAATCATAACGTGGAGGTTTCTGGTACAAATCTCGTCATAGACGGCAAGACAGTAACCTTTATTTCAGAAAAAGATACGACAAAACTTCCATGGAAAGATTTAGATATTGATGTTGTTGTTGAATCAACAGGACTCTTTACTGCATACGACAAAGCGCAGTTCCACATTGATTGCGGTGCAAAGAAAGTTGTCATTTCAGCTCCAGCAAAGGGAAGTGACGGTTCTGTCGCTGGCGAGACAATCCTCCTTGGTATCAATGAAGAAAAATTCGGCACGTGTGATATTACTTCTAATGCTTCCTGTACGACAAATGCTGCTTCACCACTTATCGCTATCATGCACGAAACAATTGGTATAGAGAAAGCGATTTTAAATACAGTACACGGATATACCGCATCTCAATCACTCGTCGATGGTCCAAGTAAGAAAGATATGCGTGAGGGTCGTGCCGCAGCACAAAACATCGTGCCAAGCTCAACAGGAGCCGCTATCGCCGTCACCAAAGCATTTCCAGAGCTCGAAGGACTCTTTGATGGTATCTCTATCCGCGTACCAGTACCTGCTGGGTCAATTGTCGATATCACATTCATCGCAAAACGTCCTACAACAGCCGAAGAAGTAAATACTATCCTCACAAATGCATCAAAAGATGCTCGATGGAGCACCTTATTCGCCGTCACAAACGAACCGCTTGTCTCAAGTGATATTCTCGGCAATTCTCACGCTTCAATCGCCGACCTCGAAATGACTCGCGTTGTGGGTGGGAATCTCGTGAAAGTAATGGGTTGGTATGACAACGAAATGGGGTATACATATACGCTCGTTGATCACGTCATTAAAACGGGGCAGACGATAAAGTAATTATGGAAAATTTTGATGATATTCTGAAAACAGCAGAGTGGAACAAAGAGGTCTCCAATATTTGGGAAAATCTTGAGAAGAATAAATTAGTCATGTTTCCTGATAATCTTGAGAAAGCAAATCATTACACAAATAGTTTATACAATCTTATGGAACATAATCAGGAAAAATACCGTGACAATGATGGTAAGAAATTTTACGAGCGAGTAGAAAAATATATTGAGGATCTAAATCAAAAAAATACAGAATAATATAAATATCAACAGAAAAAGCCCTAATTTAGGGCTTTTTCTGTTGATATTGACTTTTTTTATATAAAGTAGTATAATACAGGTAATAAATTTTACAGAAATGGTAGTAATTCAGTTTCTCGCAGCTCTTTTACTTTTTCTAAATAAATTCTATGTTCGCAGAAAAAAAGCAATTGGTTGGATATATGGCATTATTGGTGCTGCTGTTATAACTCTGTATTTCTATCTTCAAATGGTTTTGCAACACAAAGCAAACCTTTGGATTATGGTTGTACTTGATATAGCACTCATCGTATTAATGACATACGGATACTTAATTGCTCGCTCGAAAGAAGGAGACCGATTAAAAGGTTTTCTTAAAGAATGGAATGTTCTGTTCAAAGGAATTGTTCTTGTTATTACTATTTTTGTTTGCTCATTGTTTCTCATTGAGGCAATAGCATCAACTTTGGTATTAACACAATTTCTTTTTGCCGTAGGTTCTCTGTTTGGAACACTTTTGTTGGCTTTTAATAAAAAAGTAACAAACATTATTGGTTGGGTATTGTATTTCGTTGCACACGTAATACTTACTTACACAATGTTCAAAACAGACTCGCCAATCTTGGCAGTATTCCAAATACTTTCAGCATTGATTGCAATCGATGGAATTTCTAAAGAATTAAAAAATGGAGTGTAACAGCCGTGAACACAATGTGTTTGTGGCTGTTTTCTATTTGGTTTGCTATCCCAACCTCATCTTGCTAAAATACATTCATATAACTAACTTTTATACTCTATGCAAAAAACAATTTTTATAATCATCGGGCTTCTCATTATCGGATACTTCACATGGCAGGGAATTCAGACCAAGCCAGCAGATACTATCCCGCAAGCAGTCGTTACAGATACTACAGGAACAACAGACTCATCGACTGTTACAAAAATAACAAGCGCGCAACAAATTGATAATGCAAATGTTACTATCGGATTCAAAGGGTTTGGTCCAGGAAAAGAACACTCTGGAACATTTAGTGAAATTAAATCAGATTTGAAGTTCACTGACACTGGAGCAATCACAGGTATGGTAACAATAACTATGAATAGTCTCTCTACAGATACTGAAGCTGTTACGAAACATCTCAACACGAAAGATTTCTTTGATACTACTAAATACCCAACTGCAGTATTCACATTGAAATCAATGGGGGACACAACAGTTACTGGCACATTCACCATCCACGGTGTAACAAAGGACATTACATTCCCTTATACACAATCAGGCACTGCCTATATTGCGAATTTTACCCTCAACATGAAAGAATTTGGAATTGACCAGAAATTTGCGAACGAAACTGTTCAAGTTATGCTTGGTGTTCCGTTTAAATAGCAAATCATGCAACCAAAAATCTACATTGGCTCGGACCACGCAGGATACGAATTGAAAGAAAAGCTCAAAGCATATTTGAGTGTTTTGAAGTATGAAGTTGAAGATTGTGGTGCATTTACCCTCGACAATGATGATGACTACACAGATTTCATTCAACCTGTCGCAGAAAAAGTCGCACAGGATCCTGAAAGTTTCGGTATTATTCTCGGTGGTTCAGGACAAGGCGAAGCAATGTGTGCAAATCGTGTCATAGGCGCGCGGGCTTCAGTATACTACGGAGGCACGCTCGATATGATTACAATCACTCGCGAGCATAACAATGCAAACATTTTATCTCTTGGGGCGCGATTTCTCACAGAAGAAGATGCTAAACAAGCAGTAGAACTCTTCCTTACTACGAAATTTTCTGACGAACCTCGCCATCTTCGCCGTATTACCAAATTAGAATCTAATAACTAACCCCGAGAACCTAATTCCTATGACTCAAATAATCCCAGCCATCCTACCTCACGATTTTAATGACCTACGCAACTCACTTGCAAAAGTTGCGGGTATCGCACAAACAATCCAGATTGATATCTGTGATGGTGTTTTTGTGAAGTCTCGCACATGGCCAATGAATCCACATGATAGTGATAGTATTGAACCAATCCTCGCCGAAGAAGAAGGGATTCCATTTTGGGATGCTGTTGATTTTGAATTTGACCTCATGGTGCAAAATGCACATGAACAGTTTGAATTCTTTACACGCCTCGGTGCAAAGAAAGTTATTTTTCACATCGAAGCAGAATCAGATAAAGAGAAATTCAAAGAATTCCTTGAGGGTCTCGACATGTATACCCGAGAAAATATAGAAATAGGTGTAGCGATAAATACAACAACACCCATTGAAACTCTGAAGCCATTTATTTCTTCTATTGATTTTGTGCAATGTATGGGAATCGAACATATCGGTGTACAAGGTGAACCATTCGACGAGCGAGTGCTTTCTCAAATAAAATCTTTACGCACACTCTATCCTGAACTTATAATCAGTGTTGATGGAAGTGTGAACGAAGAAACCGCACCACGTCTTGTACAAGCTGGTGCCAATCGTCTCGTTGTCGGATCTGCATTGATGAAAAGTTTTGATATGCGAGAGACAATGCGTGAACTCGAGAGTATATAGTGATATACTAAAGTGATGGGAAATCTCACTGATGAAAAAATAAATTTACTCACAGAAAAAGCGAATCTCATTCGCCAGAGCATTATTGAAATGCTTGTTGAAGCAAAGAGTGGACACACTGCAGGCCCTCTTGGCATGGCAGATGTTTTTACTCTTTTGTATTTTCATACAATGAAGCATGACGCACGTCGCCCCGAATGGAAAGAACGAGACCGCCTCGTACTCTCAAATGGACATATCTGTCCTGTACTCTACGCAACGATGGCACACGCGGGCTATATGCCAGTATCCGAGCTTATGACGCTTCGCAAATTTGGATCACGACTCCAAGGCCACCCACACCGTGAATACATGCCGTGGCTCGAGAATTCATCGGGGCCACTTGGTTCAGGCCTCTCACAAGCAGTTGGTATGGCACTCGCTGACCGCATTGATTTCGGAGTTGGCACAGACAAGACAATCTACTGTCTTACTGGTGATGGAGAACTCAATGAAGGTCAAAACTGGGAAGCACTCATGCTTGCAAGCAAAGAGAAACTTCGTAATCTCATCGTAATCGTTGATAGAAACAATATTCAAATAGATGGATTTACCGAAAATATCATGCCACTCAATAATCTCATTGCAAAGTTTGAGGCGTTTAATTTCCACACACAAGAAGTTGATGGGCATAATTTCCAAGCATTAAATGATGCGATAGAAAAAGCAAAAGCAGTCTACGAAATGCCTTCAGTTATCATTGCACGAACAATCCCTGGTAAGGGAGTCAAAGAATTCGAACGTGATTATCATTGGCACGGAACACCACCAAATAAGGAGCAGGGTGATATGGCGCTCCGTGAGCTTCGCACACTTGGTGGGCAAATTACAAGTGAACATCAATAATTTTAGATGTCTAAACCGATTCAACCATTGACGCTTTGCATCTTGAGACAGGATAATAAAATTCTGCTTGCCATGAAGAAACGAGGCTTTGGTGAAGGTAAATGGAACGGATACGGGGGAAAATTAAACGAAGAAGAACCACTCGAAGATGCTCTCGCAAGAGAAGTTAAGGAAGAAAGTACGGTTATGCTATCTCTTTATGAGAAGCGCGGAGAAATGATTTTTACATTTCCAGATATTATTCGTCATGTATATATCTACGAAGGAATGAAATGGGGAGGCGAACCAATGGAAACAGAAGAGATGAAGCCAAAATGGTTTACCTTTGACGAAATACCTTTTTCAAATATGTGGGTGAGTGACACTGGGTGGTTCCCATATTTTTTAAAAAGAATTCCATTTAAAGGCGAGGGTGAGTTTGATTCTGACCATAATCTTTTATCTTTGGAAGTGAAAGAGGTATAATACGCATAGTTATGAATACTGTTGAAAAGGAAATAAAGAAATATTTGAAAGAACGAGGTTGGGACGTATTACAGCCTGGTGATTTGGCAAAATCTATTGCTATTGAATCAGGTGAATTGTTGGAACACTTTCAATGGTCTAATCCTAGTATAGAAGAGATTAAAAAAGATAAGAAAAAATATATTGAAATACAAAAGGAATTGGCAGATATTTTTATTTACTGTTTAGATCTTTCAATTGTTCTTGGATTTAATACTGAAAAAATTATTCTTGAAAAACTAAAACATATCAAGAAAAAATACCCTGTAAAATTAATGAAAAAGAAAGAATCAGCATCTCTATATTGGGAAATTAAAAAAGAATACCGAAAGAAAGGAAAATAATTGTATGTTAAATCAAAGTTTAAAATTAAATACTAAGTTGTTTAATAACGATGTGGAGCAGGCTCCTATTCGCCAAGGATTTGGTGAGGGATTACTGAAAGCAGGAACAGAAAACGAACAGATCGTTGCTCTTTGTGCGGACCTCACTGAATCAACAAAAATGAATCTCTTCGCTGAGAAATTTCCAAAACGATTTATCGAAATAGGTGTAGCTGAACAAAACCTCGCGAGTGTCGCGAGTGGCATGTCTGCAATGGGTAAGATTCCATTTATTTCTTCGTATGCAATGTTTTCACCAGGAAGAAATTGGGAACAAATCCGTACTACGATTTGTTATAACGATCGCAAGGTTGTGATTGCCGGCTCACACGCAGGTATCTCTGTTGGTCCTGATGGCGGTACGCACCAAGCAGTCGAAGACCTCGCACTTACTCGTGTCATTCCTAATATGGTCGTTATTTCTCCATGTGACGCGATAGAGGCAAAGAAGGCAACAATCGCATCTGCTCAAACAAAAGAACCAACATATATTCGCCTCGCACGAGAAAAAACTCCAATCATCACGACAGAAGATACGCCATTTGAAATAGGGAAGGCACAGATCGTTTTTGTTCCAGAAATTGGAATCGCTGATGTAGGAATTATTGCAACAGGTGCGCTTGTCCACAAGGCAATTCTCTCGGCAAAAGAGCTCGAAGCAAAAGGAATAAAAGTAAAAGTTATGAACTTAGCGACAATCAAACCCCTCGATAGTGAAGCACTCATCGCTCTGGCAAAAGAAACAAAGGCACTCGTCACAATCGAAGAACATCAGATAATCGGTGGTATGGGGAGTGCCGTTGCGGAATGTTTGGCTCAAAACTATCCCGTGCCAATAGAATTCATTGGAGTGCACGACAAATTTGGCCAATCAGGCACGCCCACAGAATTGCTCGAACATTATGGTATGGGAATATCACACATACAGGACGCAGTTATGAAAGTGTTAAAACGAAAAATATAATATATAATACAAATCATGAATACACCGAACAAACTATTAATGGAGCAGGCGAGGGAATCACTCAAAGGCAAATGGGGAGTAAATGTCCTCGTTGCTTTTGTTTATATTTTTATAAATTTATTATTACCAGTAAAACCATTAACTGTGGCGACATTGACGAAAATAGTTATAATGTCTCCGTTGTGGCTCGGACTCGCGATGTTTTATCTCGCATTCTCCCGTGGTGAAAATCCGAAATTTTCATATTTCTTCATCGGATTTAAGTCTTGGATTCGATCAATGAAAGCATACACTCTTATGATGCTACTTTTGTTGTGTTGGTTCTTGCTACTCATTATTCCTGGATTTATCATGGGACTTGCGTATTCACAAACGGTCTATATTTTAGCCGATGACAAATCAATCGGAGTATATAATGCGATTAAAAAGAGTAGAGCGATGATGAAAGGTCACAAATTAAAACTATTCTACCTATACTGTAGATTCTCTGGATGGATGTTGCTTTCAGTTCTAACACTGGGAGTTGGGTTTCTTTGGGTTCTACCATACATACAAACAACTCGCGCAAAATTCTACGAAGATATAAAAGAAGGTGAGCAAGCTCCAGAAACACAAATATAGAAAAAAATGCCTCCTGAAAAGGAAGGCATTTTTTATTTAGTTTAGTGATTAATCGTGGTGAGTATTTGAATCTATGGCTGCTTCCAATCCTTTTATTGCCATAAGTTCAGCATTGATTTCACCAAAAATTTTCGGATCAGATATTCTTTGCTGGACCAACCGTTGATCATCTCTGATTTGACTATCAGAAAGATAAACAACTACAGTGGAAAGCTTTGACTCCAACTCGACAATTTTTGCACGATGATAATTAATTTGGTCCAAATACCAATCAACCATCTCTTGATCACTAGTAAAGGGCGGTGGGGTAACGGTTAGACTTCCTGACATAGCTGTATGATTAATTTAATTAAGCTCCATTATAGCAAATTGTAGGTCATTTGTCAATCTAAAAATCCCTTCATTTTGAAGGGATTTTTAGATATTAGTTTATTTTCTTTGGTTTATAGTCTTCTGGTGCTTTCGCAAGAAATTCTTCTATTTGTGCCTGTGTGAGAAGACCTTTTTGTGCTCCCACCTGAAGTACAACTGACATTGAATTAATTGGTGCCCACAAAAGTGCTTCTGGAATAGTCTTACCGAGAAGGAGGGCTGTGGTAAATGTTGAAGCAAATGCGTCTCCGGCACCAGTACGCTCGAATGGTTCCTGTGGATACACTGGCATAAACCATGCACCCGTACCGTCATACGCATACGCACCTTTGATACCATCAGTCATGACAACAATTTTTGGGCCGAGCGCACGGAGATTTTCCATCAGTTTTATTTTATCTTTTTCTTCTGTTTTTAGAATCCGTTGCGCCTCCTCATAATTACAGAAAAATACTTCTGTATGAGCATAAATATCTTTCAAAGTCTCTGTTCCAAGCTTCATCTGAAATGTCCCTGGTTGAAATGCGAGCTTCACAGAAGGATGTTGCTTTAGATATTCAGCAATTTCAAGATGATACGCTGTTGAATTCGAAGCAAGAGATGAGAGATATATCCATTTGGGTTCGGGAATATCCATAGGGAATGAATATGGGAATTCGGTATGCTTCACGAGAATTGTTCGCTCAACATCATACCAAAGCACATAGTGATAATTAGAAGGAAGCCCCTTTACAATCTGCATGTAGTCAGTTCGCACACCATCTCGTGCGAGAGATTCGAGATTTTCTTTTCCAATCTGGTCATCACCTTGATATGACATAAGATACGACTTCACACCGAGACGACTTGCTGAAACAGCAGCATTAGGACTATTCCCAACAGCATGACAAATTTCAGCGGACTCATACGGAATTTTATCGCCGAAACGCATTGAAAGCATGCAGTTTTCTTCATCGATATTACAATGAACTTGAGCATCTTGTAATTTAATAAATGGTTCTGAAACAATATCGCCAATAGCGAGAAAATCTATCTGTGTATTCATATTTTGATTATATCACGATATGGTATAATCAAAATATGATAAAGACACTACGGGAATATATCCGAGAAGCGGATGAAAAGGGAATCGCTATTGGGCATTTTAACATTTCAAATCTTGAGGCGCTCCATGGTATCTATAATGCAGCAAAAAATCTCAATGTGCCTGTTATTATCGGACTCTCAGAAGGTGAAGAAGATTTTGTAGGCAAAGACGAAGCGGTAGCACTCATTAAAAGCATTCGTGAAAATGACAATTATCCGATTTTCCTAAACGCTGATCATCATTATAGTTTTGAATCAGTCAAAGAAGCGATTGATGCTGGGTATGACGCAGCGATTATTGACGCAGTTAAACTTCCCCTCGAAGAAAATATCGCGCTCACAAAGAAATGCGTAGATTATGCTCGTGAAGTCGGAAAGCGTGAAAATCGTGATATTCTGATTGAAGCAGAACTTGGATTTATTGGTCAATCATCAAAAATCCTCGACGAAATTCCCGAAGGCGTGAGTGAGGCCACAATGACAACACCTGAAGACGCAAAAGCATTCGTCGAAGCAACGGGAATAGACATGCTCGCACCATCTGTAGGCAATGTACACGGGATGGTCCGAGGTGGTAACCCACGACTTCACCCCGAGCGTGTACGTGCTATTCGCGATGCAACAGGTATCCCACTCGTACTCCATGGTGGGTCAGGCACAATGAGTGGAGATTTTATTGATTGTATTAAAGCTGGTATCGACATAGTGCATATCAATACAGAAATCCGTGTAGCCTATAAAGAAGCACTTGAAAAATCGCTCGCTGAAAATCCAAATGAAGTTGCTCCGTATAAATTCCTCCAGCCCGCAGTTGATGCTGTAGAAAAAGTTGTTGAAGCACGATTGAGATTATTTAACGGAATTGAATAAATAGTAATCAATTCTTATTCTAATGTTCGTTAGAACATTAGAATAAGAATTAGGAATAATGAAAAAGTCATATCGGGAATTAGAGAGAATAATTAAAGGGGTAGCCAGTCACCGAAGAATACAGATCCTCGACCTTTTATATAAAAAACCCGAAATGTCTGTTGTAGAAATTGCCGAAGAGTTGTCATCTGAATTTAAAAACATATCAGCCCATATAAACAAAATGGCAACATCTGGCCTTGTAATGAAGCGAAGTGCCGGAAGTGCTGTACGACATAAACTTACAAACCGTGGAAAAAACACTCTAAAGTTCGTTAGAACATTAGAATAAGAAATCATGAAAGATCAATTACAAAAAATTTTCAAAGGTGACATTGAGGATAGCGACGAAGTACGGACAAAGTATTCGCGAGATGCGTCACTTCTCGAAGTTCGCCCAGAAATAATTGTTTTTCCAAAAGACAGTGCTGATATTCAAGCAATTGTGAAATGGATACATGAAAATAAAAGTAATTATCCAAATCTTGCACTCACCATGCGTGCTGCGGGTACCTGTATGGCAGGTGGGGCAATCGGTGAATCAATTATCGTCGATACCACTCGGTACATGAACAAGATTCATTCTGTACATAAAGTCACTCCATTTCAAATCACACCCAAATATCCCCATGCGCATGAGGTTACTATTTCTGGCGAAGCAACTGTCGAACCAGGATGTTTCTATCGAGACTTTGAACCCAAAACACTTGAACAAGGGCTTCTTTTACCATGCTATACCGCATCAAAAAGTTTGAACGCAGTTGGTGGAATGGTAGGGAATAATTCTGCGGGCGAAAAGACGCTTAATTACGGCAAAACTGAAGATTATATAAAAGAATTACAAGTTGTCTTTACAGATGGCAGAGAATACATAGTGAGACCTCTCACAAAGAAAGAACTCTATGCAAAAATCGCACAAGGGGATTTCGAAGGTGACATCTATAAAAATATCTTTGCACTCATCAATGAAAACAAAGAAATAATTACAAAGGCAAAACCAAATGTTTCAAAGAATTCTGCAGGATACTATTTATGGAATGTATGGGATTCTGAACGAGAGATATTTGATTTAACTAAATTAATTGTCGGCTCACAGGGCACACTTGGTATTGTGACGAAAATTACTTTTCATCTCGTTGAGCAGAAAAAAGCATCTAAACTTGTAGTGATTTTTATGAAAGACATAAAGCGTCTCGGTGAACTTGTTGATACAATCCTTCCTCATCACCCAGAAAGTCTCGAATCATACGATGATGCGACAATGAAACTCGCCATAAAATTCTTCCCTGATTTTCTCAAAAAGAAAGGTCTCTGGGGAATGATCAAATTCATGTGGAGTTTCTGGCCGGAAGTATTTATGATGAGCACCTTTGGTATACCGAAATTAATTCTTCTTGTTGAATTTGCTGGAGAAAATGAACAAACAATTGATGCACAAGCAAAAAAACTTCTCACTGACTTGAAAAAATTTCCATATAAAACACGAATCACTCAATCACAAGCTGAATCAGAAAAATATTGGGATATCAGACGAGAAAGTTTCGCACTGCTTCGTAAACACGTCAAAGACAAACACACTGCGCCGTTTATCGATGATATTATTGTTCGTCCTGAACTCTTGCCAGAATTCCTACCGAAACTCGATTTAATCCTGAAGCATTACCCGATAACCTACACCATCGCTGGACATGCAGGAAATGGAAACTTCCATATTATTCCATTGATGGATTTCACTGACCCTGCAACAGAAAAAATAATTTTAGAATTATCTGAACAGGTATATGATCTTGTTCTGGAATACAAGGGTTCAACCACCGCTGAACACAATGACGGCATCATTCGTTCACCATTCCTCGCTCAAATGTTTGGAGAGAAAATCTATGCACTATTTGAAGAAACGAAGAGAATTTTTGACCCACAAAATATCTGCAATCCTGGTAAAAAGGTAGGTGCGACAAAGGAGTATCTCCGCTCTCATATCATTAAAGAAAAACATAAGATACACCATATAATATAAGCTCATCACTAAAAAATACCCTTTATTGACAAGGGTATTTTTTAGTGATAAAGTGTGCAAAACTTAAAAAAAGAATAAATCATGAAAAAGAAAATTCCAGAAAAGAAATTCATTGGTGATGGTCTCACCTTCGATGATGTGTTGGTTCTTCCAGCATATTCAGAAATTCTTCCTCGTGAGGTTGATACCTCAACGCAACTCACGCGCACCATTCGCCTAAATATCCCCCTGGTTTCCGCAGCGATGGATACCGTAACTGAGTCACGACTCGCAATAGCAATGGCTCAGCAAGGTGGTATCGGTATCATTCACAAAAATATGAGTATCGACCAACAGGCAAACGAAGTACGAAAAGTGAAGCGCTCCGAAAGTGGAACCATTCTTAACCCGTTCAAAGTTTCCCCCGATTCAACACTAAAAGAAGTAAAAACTCTTATGGATGAACACAAAATTGGTGGAATCCTTGTAGTAGACAACCGAGGGAAATTAGTCGGTATCATTACTCACAGAGACATGCGCTTCGAAAAAGTTTTCACCAAAAAAGTCAGTGAAGTAATGACAAAGAACTTAATCACCGCGCCTCAGGGTACAAAAATTAGCGAAGCGGAAGAGATTATGAAAGAAAATAAAATCGAAAAGCTTCCAATTGTAGACAAGAAAAATATCTTAGTTGGATTAATAACCTACAAAGATATTCTCAAGCTGAAAGACCACCCAAATGCATGCAAAGATAAGCATGGCAGATTAATTGTAGGTGCTGCTGTTGGTGTTACATCCGACATACTCGAAAGAGTAAGGGCGCTAACAAAAGCAGAAGTGGATGTTGTAGTAATCGACACTGCACATGGACACTCAAAGGGAGTCATTGAAGCAGTAAAAAAAGTGAAGCATTCATTTCCTAAATTACAGATCATTGCAGGGAACATCTCAACCGGTGATGCAGCCAAGGCGCTCGCAAAAGCTGGCGTTGATGCCGTGAAAGTAGGAGTAGGGCCTGGCTCTATTTGCACTACACGCATCATTGCAGGAATTGGTGTTCCGCAAATTACTGCTATTTATGAAGTTGCTCAGGCATTGCAAAAAAAAGGCATTCCGGTTATTGCTGACGGTGGAATTCGTCACACAGGAGATATCGTTAAAGCAATTGTTGCTGGAGCAAGCACGGTAATGGCAGGTGGAATATTTGCAGGAGTAGATGAATCTCCAGGAGAAACAATCATTTACGAAGGACGGAAGTGTAAGTCGTATCGTGGAATGGGCTCAATGGAAGCAATGAAAGAGGGTTCAAAAGACCGATACTTTCAAGATGCTGAAGAAGATATCAATAAATTGGTACCCGAAGGTATTAGTGGGACGGTTCCATACAAAGGATACTTGAATGAAGTTGTGTATCAATTTATCGGTGGATTTCGCGCAGGCATGGGGTACACTGGATCCAAAACTATTGCCGATTTACAAAAGGCAAAATTTACGAAAATCACCTCGGCTGGCGTAAGAGAAAGTCATCCGCACGATGTTACAATCACAAAAGAAGCACCAAACTACAGTAAATAAAAGGAGGAAAAATTATGCATTTAGATTTTATTTGTGACCAAATACTTAGAAATGAGTTTTTGAAAAAGTATTTTACTCCTGTGCCAGGAATGGTTGATGGAGTAATCGGATTAGAAGATGGAGACGAGGGGAAAGGTAAGAATATTGATGCTCTCGCTCCTCATTACGACATTGTAGCTCGTTGGCAAGGAGGTCCAAATGCTGGCCATACAATTATTATTGGTAAGGAAAAACACATCTTACGAATAACTCCATCTGGAGCATGTCATCCAAACTGCTTATTATTCCTCGGGAATAAAGTTTTGATTAATCCTATTGTTTTAAAAGGAGAGGCACAACTTCTTAAACAAAAAGGTATTGACATACTTGGAAAAAATAATATTCACACCAAGGGTCGACTTTTTGTTTCCGAAATAGCAAGACTTATTCTCCCTACGCATATTGCTATGGACAAGATGTCTGAAGAAAGAAGAGGTAAGGATAAAATAGGATCTACCTTAAACGGTATTACTCCGGCTGCTGTAAGTGATCTTGGTAGAGAAGGAATACGAGTAGGAGATCTTCTTAAAAGGGGTGTGAAAGAAAAAATCATGGAAACCATGAGAACTCACATTGAGTTGATGCAGTTACAGAAATATGATATTTCCGAAGAAGCGATGTCAGATGAAATACGTATTTGGTTTGAAGCACTTGATGTAATAACTCCTGAAATGATTGTGTCCAAATATTGGATTAATGATCAGTTAAAGAAAGGGAAAACTGTCTTGGCCGAAGGTGCACAAGCATGGGGCCTTGATATTGATTACACTGACGCATACCCAAATGCTACTTCAAGCAATACCGGCTCTGGAAGTATTTATGTAGGACTTGGTATACCTCCGGGAAGTATTCGTAGAGTATATGGTGTTATTAAGGCCTACGCGACAAAAGTAGGTAGCGGACCATTACCAACGGAACTTAATGGAATAATAGCTGAAGATCTTTGTAAAAAGGGTAATGAGTACGGTTCGGTAACAGGTCGCCAAAGAAGAGTGGGATGGCTTGAGCTTCCTAAACTAAAACAAGCCATTGAAATAAATGGAGTAACTCATGTGTTTATGAACAAAATTGATGTTTTAAACAAAATGCCATTTTGTGTCGCAACTACTATTAAGGAAGAATCAGCGGGTAAGAGCCGGGAAGAGTTCACATTCGATTCATTTAACTACGAATCATTTGAGAATACAGAAATCTCTGTAACTAATCCTGATAGTGAAGAAGAAACAGTTGTGACTTCCATAAATGATGAGGCACTCGCATTTTTGAGATTCATTGATGAATGGTTACAAAAAAATACAAAAGCTCATCTTTCAATGGTTGGAGTGGGCCCCGATCGTAAACATTTTATCTTAAGCCGTCAGACATGATTTATTGCACATTTATCTAACAACAAAAGCGCCTCTGGCTATAAACCGAGGCGCTTTTTTATTTGCCAGAAAAGAGTAATCATGGTAGGATTGCCCAGTATGCAAACATTAACCGCAACAAAGCGAAGTAAGATAGACAAGCTTGCAGCCGTACGAAGTAACGGTATGGTGCCGGCAGTCGTCTATGGCGCTCGCGTGGAGAACACATCAATTTCCGTGCCGAGTGTCGCCTTTAAAAAGGTCTTCAAAGAAGCCGGAGAATCAACAGCAATTACGCTTGATCTCGAAGGTGTAAAAATTGATGTACTTATTCACGATTTACAGGTTGATCCAGTCCATGGATTCCCAATTCATGTAGACTTCCTCGCAATTGATATGAATAAGCCAGTCGAAGTAGCAATCCCACTCGAATTCGTTGGTATCGCACCAGCAGAAAAGAATGGCCTTGGTACACTCGTAAAAGTTATTCATGAAGTTGAAATCGAAGCTCTTCCAAAAGATCTTCCACACACAATCAGTGTCGATGTTTCAGGACTTGAAACACTTGAACATCAAATCCACGCTAAGGACATCATTCTCCCAGTAGGAGTTACGATGATTACTGATGGAGATGAAGTAGTAGCTCTTGTGACTGTCGCAAAGGAAGAGAAAGAAGAAGAAACAGTAGTTGACCTCTCATCTATTGAAGTAGAAAAGAAAGGTAAAAAAGAAGAAGAAGCTCCAACTGCGTAATATACGCAACCAAGCAAATACAAAAATCCCACCATTCAAACTGGTGGGATTTTTGTATGCTATACTTATATTATGAATCGCAATATTCGATATTTTTTGTTTTCTTTCTTTATTGTTTTGCTTGCATGCGGGCCTCTTCTTGAAACGACTCGTGTTCATGCAAACGTTGCCCTAGATAACGCACAGGCAGACAAGGCACGACTCCAAAATGAACTCGATATACTCGAAAAAGAAATCGCGCAAAAACAGAAAGAACTCAATAGTCAAAAAGGCCAATCCGTCTCGATTTCTCGTGATATCGCTATCCTCACCACTCAAATCAAAAAAGCTCAGCTCGATATTAAAGCAAAAAATCTCACTATTCAAAAATTAGGTGGTGAAATCAATCAAAAGAGTAAAAAAATAAAAACACTTACCTCACAAATTGAAATCGAGAAGGAATCTCTCGCGCAACTCATCCGTAAAGACAGGGAGCTTGATGATAAGTCAATATTAGGAATTATTCTAGCGAACGAAACACTTTCAGAAGCGTACAGTGACATTGGTGCATTTACGTCTATCAAACGAGGTATTAAAGAATCCGTAGATGAAATTCAAGGCATTCGTACTACAACTGAATCAGAAAAAAAGACCTTGGAAAAGAAAAAAGACGAGGAAACAGACGTAAAAGCAAAACTTGAGAACAGTAAACGCCAAGTCGAGCTCAATGAAGCAGAAAAACAAAAACTTCTCTCAATTAGTAAAAATAAAGAAGCAGAATACCAGAAAGTACTAGCTGACAAAGCACGTCGCCGATCAGAAATCCTCGCTGCAATCTTCAACCTCGTGGCAGGGTCAGAAAAAATTAACTTCGAGACAGCGCTCGGATATGCAAACGAAGCAAAAAGACGATTTGGTATTGATCCAGCATTCTTGCTTGCAATTCTGACCCAAGAAAGTAACCTCGGTAAAAATGTCGGGCAGTGTTTCCTTACTGACACCGCAACGGGAAACGGTAAGGGAGCGAATACAGGAAGCGCACAAGTTCGAGTTATGAGCCCAACACGAGATGTGCCTGTCTTTCTGAGTATCACGAGCAAGCTCGGGATTGATTATTCATCCACACGTGTATCATGCTGGATACCAATGTATGGCAAGAAAGATAAGCTACCGTACGGCTGGGGTGGGGCGATGGGGCCAGCGCAGTTCATTCCTTCAACGTGGAAAATCTTTGAAAATCGCCTCCGTAGTCTCTTGGGGCGAGAAGCGAACCCATGGAACCCACATGATGCATTTATGGCTTCAGCGATGTATTTGACCGATTTAGGAGCTATTGGAGACAGCGCGAGCGCCCAGCAACGAGCGGCCTGTAAGTACTATGGTACAGGTGGGGCTTCATGTTCATATAGTACAAGTGTCATGAAATTTAAGAAGGGAATTCAATCAAATATCGATTTATTGCAAAATTAAGCTTCCTATGGTAGGATAATTGGACTTATGAAGAAAGCAATTCACCCAAAACATACAAATAAAGCAAAGGTTACCTGCGTATGCGGAGCGTCTTTTGATGTTGGTTCAACACTTGAATCAATGAATATTGAAATCTGCAGTCAGTGCCACCCATTTTATACAGGTAACGACAAAGTCCTCGACACCGCTGGACGTGTTGATCGCTTCAAAAAGCGAGTATCTGCAAAGAAAAAATAACGCCTTACAAAAAATCGCTCTTTCAGAGCGGTTTTTTGTTTGCCATAAAAGTAGTATACAATTAGTCTTATGTCTCTCGATTTAGAACAATTAAAAAAAGATCACAAAACAAGTTACTTCGCAAATGAATACGAACGCTTGCTTGGCGAAGAAACAAAAGTAAATGAAATGGTTGCGACTGACGAGAGTTTGCGTGATTTAGCCGAGGAAGAATTACAAAATATCCGTTTCCAAAAAGAAGCTATCGAACGACAATTAGAAGAAATCCAAAAAGCCGACAAAGAAGAAGAGGAATTCCCAAACGAAATTATTCTCGAGGTACGCGCAGGGGCAGGTGGCGATGAAGCATCACTCTTTGCATGGCAACTCGCACGAATGTATGAACGATATTCAGAAAATAAGGGGTGGGGATGGAAATCTATCAGTGAGTCAAGCAATGACGTCGGGGGATACAAAGAAGCATCTTTTGAAATCAAAGGTAAGGATGTCTACAAGCTCTTGCGATACGAGACAGGAGTGCATCGTGTTCAGCGCGTTCCCGCTACAGAGAAAAATGGACGCATTCATACTTCAACTGCATCAGTAGCAATCTTACCTATTCGAAAGAAAACAAAATTCGTTATTAATCCAGTTGATCTCGACATGGAATACTCGCGCTCTGGTGGTGCGGGAGGACAAAACGTGAACAAAGTTGAAACAGCCGTGCGTTTGATTCACAAACCAACAGGTATTGATGTTCGCTGTACCAGTGAACGGTCACAGCTTGGGAACCGTGAACGAGCGATGGCGATTTTGACTGCAAAGCTCGAACAATTACAGGAAGAAGAGGAAGCAAAGAAATATTCTTCAGATCGTAAAAATCAAATCGGAACAGGGGACAGAAGTGAGAAAATCCGCACCTACAATTTCCCCCAAGACAGAATCACCGACCATCGAATACGACAATCATGGTCAAATATCCCAGGAATCCTTGAAGGAAACATTCAGAAAATCATTGATGCACTTGCAAGTGGCACAGTAGGGGACGCAGAAGATGAATAATATATGAAAAATAAATTATTACACATGTTAACAAGCAATAAAATCATTACAAGATTTGTTATTGTTTATTTTTTGTTTTTTATATCAATATGTATATCTATTGCGTACACTGAATATAAATTTTTCGACCAAATTGTTTTTAATAATTATGTCTGGAGTAAAATACTCACCGAGTCATTTAAAAATTCCATAATAATAGTTTTTATTGGTATTTTGTTTAAAACTTTTCTAAATTTTTTAAGAAAAGACAGAGAATATGATCCGCACAACAGAGAATCAGAGAATAAAATTCTAAGAAGCGAAGTATGGGCAAATTATATTACCGTAATCCTTTTTTCTCTTACATTACTACCACTTCGTACGATTGTCACAACATACTATTTAGGAAGCGATAGTACGTACTTCACACTAGCTTTTGTTCATTTTGATACCCCAATTAAAATACTGATTTCAATTACGGTAATATTCTTTTTTGTATTATTTCTATATAAAAAATACAGCCTTAATCTAAAGCAGATTATTGTTATCTGTATATTACTTGCACTACCACCAACATATAATATTATAAACACTCAAAATCAAAATTTTGATGTGCTAGAAACCAGATTGATATCAATTAAAAATGCACTTTTGATTGGAGACAATACTACATTAATTAATGAAAAAATTGGCAAAGAAATGGAGCCTCTCGCTGAAAAACTTTTACGTGTTGCCCGCAATGACACCGAGCTCGCTATTGCAAACGAATGGATGGCTGAAACAAAAATTATGTTAGGTGATTTTGAGAGTGCACTTAAACATAATTCTAAATCTCTCAGCCTTAATGAATATTCGCCCGAATCTTATTTCACAAAGTCAAGAATTTTAATGGAAACTGGTGATTTTAATGATGCATTACTAGCAGCCGAAAAATGTCTTTCAATTGCTCAAAGAATGGCTGTTTCAATAAACAAAGCGACAATCGAGGAAGGGAGATGCGAAAGTCAGATCGCACTAATATATCATTTCCGTGATTCAAAAAATGGAACCAAAAAGGATGATTTACTTAACGCAAAAAAGCATATGGAAAGAGCAATCTCTATCGACCCAGAACAGATCTTTTATAAAAGCGCTCTAACTGAAATTTTAATATCTTACGCTATTTATCATCACTCTTTAGGACAATATGAATCGGCATTAAAAATACTCAATCCACTTATTGAAAAAGGTGATTTGTATAAAAATGGATATTTATTGTCAAAGGAGTACAGTATACGCGGTGCCATAAAAAGTAATCTGGGGGATAAGGCGGGTGCCCTAGCTGATCTTGAAAAATCAATTGAAATTTACCCTGAAGATAACAAGCCCCAGTATGCAGAAATTGCTTTGGTTTATTATTCTAATTTGGAATACAAAAAAGCAATCGATTACTTTGAAAAAGCTCTTAACCTTGATATTGAGAATAAGAAAAAACCATCAAATATGGAACTATTATTAAACCAAATGAACATCCATGCGGAGACGAATAATAAAAGTAAAATCATTGATACATATACAAGAATGATTTCAATTAATCCTAATAATTTTGAATTATATGCGGGGAGAGCAAATGCTTATAGTGAAGATGAGGATCACGCAAAAGCGATTTCTGATTTCGAAAAAGTAATTACTCTTCTGCCAGAGCATTCTAATCTAGAAAATGAATACCAAACAAGTATTGCCATAGAAGAGTTTTACCTTGGAAAATATGGAGAAATGTGTAAAAGGTTGCGTACAATTTATCCTGACCCTAATAATACTGTTTCCCTTGAAGTAAAGAATACGAATGGGGGATACGACGATATTAGCAAGAAATGTACTTTTAAATAGAGAGCTAAAACTCTACTTGCTAGGTAAGTTATCCACTGTAGAATTTACTTGCATTGACCTATATATTGTGGTATACTTAACCCCAGTAGTTAGCTTATGTTTTGGTATTAGTTTCATTCTTCGTTGTGCAAACATTGAGGCATGTAAATGAAATCAGCTTTTGCGATTACATTTATAAATTAGTTTTCTTCAAAGAATAATATTGCAAAGTATTACTCCGAGAAGCACATTGTCATATATGGCAAAGAAATTATATGTTGGTGGTCTTCCTTATAAGACTTCTAACGATGAGCTCAAAGCACTCTTTGAGACGGTAGGTCCAGTTGCATCTGCAACTATTATCATGGATAAAATGACTGGCCGTTCAAAAGGTTTCGGTTTCGTTGAAATGGAAAACGATGCTGATGCTGATAAAGCTATCTCAATGTTCGACGGTAAAGATTTCGAAGGTCGAAATCTTACAGTCAACGAAGCACGTCCTATGGAAGCTCGTCCACAATCTGGTGGTTTCCGTGGAAACCGATAATCACTCTGTGATTATAATAAAAATCCCCAACTCGAAAGAGAAGGGGATTTTTATTTTGTGCGTAAGGTTTTCAATTCTTTCCCGTTTCAACTGAAGGGTTGAAGCTCACACGCAATAACCCCAAGTGGGGTTTTGAGATTGTGCGTGTGGAAAGAATCGAACTTTCGGCCTCTGTCTTATCAGGACAGCGTTCTACCACTGAACTACACACGCATAGATAATTCAAACACAAGAAACAGAGATACTATAGCAAAAACTTTGAAAAATCGCAATTTTTTGCTATAATCGTGACGCCAAAAGAAAGGCATTTTCCTTATCATGAACGACACAGAACTGAAAACAAAAATTCCCTGGTGGCAATCACCGTTATATTTGTTTATGAAAATTTCTGGATGGATTGCCTTTCCAGTGATTATTGCCTTAATTGTTGGTAAAAAACTTGATGCAAAATACGATACTGACCCCTGGATATTTATCGGACTTACCGCAATCGCATTTATTACATCAATTACAGCCATCGCAAAAATTTGCATCAGATATTTAAAAGACATCGAAAATATTCACACGAAAAAAGATGACCCAAGAAACTAAAGAATTAAATACAACCGAAGTTCAGCCAGTAGACACTCATGAAGAAGTTCACCATGAGCACACTCTCTACGCAGAGCCAATTGCGCACATTGGGTCATTTACAGTTACAAATGCACTCTTTACGAGCTGGGTAGGGGTATTCATTCTTATCGTCATCGCAATCGCCATCCGCATCAAACTCAAGCAAATACCAAAAGGTATCCAAAATTTCTTTGAATTCGTTATCGAAGGCGCAGAATCGCTTGCTGATCAGGTTACTGGTGACAGAAAAATAACAGACAAAGCGTTCCCAATAGTTTTTACTGTTTTTCTCGTTGTTCTGATTAATAACTGGCTCGGAATTATGCCATTCGGAGGATTGGGCTTTATTGAAGTAACCGAGCATGGCAAATCTTTTATCCCCCTCGTTCGTAGCGGAACAGCAGACGTGAACGGCACATTACCACTTGCGATACTCTCTGTATTAGGTGCAAACCTCTTTGGAATCATCTCTCTCGGTATTTGGAAAAGTATCAATAAATATGTTAATCTAAAGGCGCTCGGAGAAATGTTTACAAAGGTCAAAAAGGATCCAGCCATCCTTATGACAGCTCCGATTATGTTCGCTGTAGGGTTCCTCGAACTCATTGGTGAATGCGCAAAAATAGCATCACTTTCATTCCGTCTTTTCGGAAACGTCTTCGCAGGAGAAGTTCTCTTGGCATCGATGGGTGCAATTATGGCATATCTCGTACCAACACCCTTCTTACTGCTCGAAGTTTTCGTCGGAGTGATTCAAGCATTCATCTTTGCAATCCTGACACTTGTCTACTACACAATGGCAGCAAGTGATCACGACCACGAAGAGGAACATCACGCAGAGACAAGCCACGCACCAGAAATGGTTCATTAATAAAGAGGTCAAACATTATAAATAATTAATAATACATTTTTATGACAGAAACAGTTACACACATTCCTGAAATTGCAAAAGCTGCAACAATCGCGATTGGATCAATCGGTCCAGCGATTGCAATCGGTCTTATTGCATCAAAAGCTATGGAAGCGATTGGACGCAACCCAGAAGCGGGTAGCAAGATCTTCGTACCAATGCTTATTGCATGTGCGTTCGCTGAAGCGATTGCTATTTACGCTCTCGTTATCGCATTCTCAATCAAGTAATAAGGATTGGCGACTAGCCACTAGTAATTAGAAACTCTATCACTAATTACTAGAAGCAAGTTGCTAATTATACGTAATTAGTGATTATTAATTCATAACTATTTTAAAATGGATTTATTTATCGAAACATTTCATATCGACTGGCAGGTAATCGTCGCTCAAGCAATAAACTTTGTGGTAGTGCTTGTTATTTTCTATTTCCTCGCACTGAAGCCTCTCAAGAAAATAATGCGAGAACGTACAGAGAAAATCGAAGGCGGAATCAAGGACGCACACACAAATAAAGAACTCCTGACTGCAACACGAAAGGAATACGAAGCTGTTCTCACGAAAGCCCGCGAAGAAGCCCACGTACTCTTCCAAGAAGGGAAAAAGGAAGCAGAAGGCAAGCGTGCGGAAATGCTCGCACAAGCAAACACTGACGTCGAACAGATGATTACAAACGGCAAGAAAATCCTTGAAGCAGAGAAGAATAAAATGGTAGAAGAAGCAAAGAAAGAGATCGTCTCACTCGTTGTCCGTGCCACAGAGAAACTTCTCGAGCAAGAAGACATGAAAGGTTTTGACGAAAAAGTAATCAAGCGAATTACCAAAGCATAATATATGGCACAGATTCGAGCACAACATATCGCACGAGCACTCTACGAGAGCACAAAAGACAAACACGGGAAAGAACTCGATGCGGTACTTGAGCACGGAACGGCATTCCTCGCATCACGTCATCTCTTGTCGAAATCACCAGACATTCTCGCAGAATTAGAGAAAATAATCGACACAGAAAATCAGGTTATCCGCGCACGAATCGAAAGCGCACACCCACTCGGAAAGAAAACACTCGAAGATATCACTGAAACGCTACAGAAAAAATACAAAGCAAAAGAAGTTATCCTTGAACAAACAGAAAACAAGAACCACATCGGAGGAATCAAGATAACTGTCGGAGAAGAAATCATAGACCTGACTCTCAAGAATACCCTCAACCAATTAGAAAATTATTTAATCGCACACTAACTATATGAGCAAAAACACAATCGTAGAAAACCTAAGAAAGCATATCGAGAAATTCCAAGCCGACACGAAGGCGGAAAAAGTCGGACACGTTATTGAAGTGTTTGACGGTATTGCTCGTATTTCAGGACTCTCTGATATCAAAGCATCAGAAATGGTGACATTCCCAAACGGTGAAATCGGTGTGACTCTCAACCTC
>JBAYUP010000015.1:0-21418 GCA_041675045.1 Minisyncoccota bacterium
GATTCATTCGAAAGATTTTGATTTTTCATTTTCAGGTTTGAAAACTGCTATTCTTTATTATATTCGTGATCATACTCCACTCACAGAGAAAATGAAATCCGAAATCGCTCGTGAATTCGAAGACGCAAGTATTGAAGTACTCGTTTCAAAAACACTTCGTGCTCTCGAAAAATACAAAGCACGCACACTTATCGTTGGTGGTGGAGTCTCTGGAAATACGTATTTACAGAAAATACTCAAGGCAACACTCAAAAAAATATCACCAAAAGTAACAGCCCACTTCCCTGCAAAAGGACTTAGTACCGACAATGCGCTCATGATTGCTATCGCCGGATATTTTGCATCTCAAAAGAAAAACAAAAAAGGCACTCGAATTACTTCGAATGCCTTACGTGCCAACGGAAACCTTACTCTTTAATTAATTTTTTTATACTCTTTTCAATTTTCTTAACTAATTTATAAACTATGTATAAGAAAAAGAAAGTGGCAAAACCAACCGAATAAGAATCAAAAATGTGCCCAACAAGGGTAGCACATAGAAAAATGGCTAATTTGGTCATTTTATTTTGTGTTTTATTTTTATGTAACTTTATCATAAAATTATTTTTTGTCAATAAAGCCAAAATTAGCAAAAGAAAAACCCTTTAATCCAAATGCAAAGTGCAAAGAATCAAAAGGTCTTTAATAAGAAAAAAAACATGAAGGTACAAAGGGCTAGTCGCGGAAAGCCAGAAACCAGTACTCGGAATTCCAGCCACGAGACCAAGGCCAGAGACACGCATCCCGACCACCATGCACAAACTCAACCAATACAGGAACATGAGAATCCGCTGTTACTGAACCGAGAGCAATAATAGAAATTCCCCTCTGAAGTCGAGGGTACCGTGCACCGAGAGCATAGAGTTCACGGGCGGTACCAGGACGAAACCCGTGCAATTTTAACTGAGCCACAACATCTTCTGATATCATACTTCTGTTAAAAATAACGAGAACCGCTTCGAGTGAAATAACCGTATCTTTGGTGTCATTTGCAAGAGTGGTAGATGAGATATTTTCATCTACATAATCACACTCACCCTCTCTGAGATACTGCTCGATTGATTTTGAGTAATCAACGGTCACAGGAAAGACAAGTTTTTCAACTGTGTTAAATGAACTTCCTCCGCAGGAAGCAAAGAATAATGCCAGCATTGGCATCACAAGAAACATAACTTTTTTCATACTTTTTGATTTAAATGATTTGCGTATATTGTATCACATTTAATCTTATTTGTCAATAAAGCCAAAAAAGCCTTAAAATGTTATATTTTCTTTATGTATAAAGAACCGAACATCGACCCGAAACTTCTCAAACCATACGATCCGAAATCAACCGAAGACCGTATCTATTCGCTCTGGCAAGAGAGTGGATTTTTCAATCCTGATGTGTGTATCGAAAAAGGAATAACTTCACCCGATGCTGAACCGTTCTCAATCGTTCTGCCTCCTCCAAACGTAACCGGCACACTTCACACAGGTCATGCATCTATGCTCGTCATTGAAGACATCATGGTTCGCTTTGCGCGAATGCAAGGCAAACGCACACTCTGGCTCCCTGGTACTGACCACGCTGCTATTGCGACACAATCAAAAGTTGAAAAACTAATCGAAAAAGAAGAAGGTAAACGAAAAAATGACCTTGGTCGTGAAGAATTCCTCAAACGCGTTGAAGCATTTGCACAAGAAAGCCACGACACAATCGTAAACCAAGTAAAGAAAATGGGTGCATCTGTCGACTGGTCACGTGAAGCGTTCACACTTGATGAGAAACGTTCACTCGCTGTTCGTACAGCATTTAAGAAAATGTACGATGACGGACTCATCTATCGTGGACACCGAGTTGTAAACTGGGACCCAAAAGGTCAAACAGTTATTTCTGATGATGAAATAGTCTACGAAGAGCGAAAATCAAAACTCTACACATTTAAATACGGCAAGGACTTCCCTATTTCTATTTCAACAACTCGACCTGAAACAAAAGTCGGCGACGTCGCTGTCGCAGTACACCCAACTGACGAACGCTATGTTGAGTTTATCGGACGCGAATACGATGAAGTATTTTGTGGTGTTCCTATTCACATCAAAATCATCGCTGATGAATCAGTTGAAAAAGAATTTGGTACGGGTGCACTCGGTGTCACCCCAGCACACAGCCAGATAGACGCAGATATTGCCACTCGTCATAACCTACCGACAATCCAAGTTATCAATGAATTTGCAAAGATAACTGTCGGCGAAGAAAATCTGCTCGGCAAAAAAACAACCGAAGCACGAGAAGTGATTGTAGAATGGCTCCGTGCTGAGGAACTTCTCGAAAAAGAAGAAGATATTACTCAGAATGTTTCTACCGCCGAACGCACAGGAGCTGTTATTGAACCACTTCCAAAATTGCAATGGTTTATCAATGTAAACAAACCAATTGCCGACCGTGGAGGAAAAACACTCAAAGAACTCATGCTTGAGCCAGTTCTAAATGGTTCTCTCTCTATTATTCCCGATCGTTTCGACAAAGTTTACCGTCATTGGATTGAAAACCTCCGTGACTGGTGTATCTCACGACAGATTTGGTATGGGCACAGAATCCCTGTGTGGTATATGGGTGAGGAAATATATTGTGGAATAGAAGCACCTGAGGGTGAAGGATGGATTCAAGACGAAGATACGCTTGATACATGGTTTTCTTCTGGTCTTTGGACATTCTCAACTCTCGGATGGCCAGAAGAAACTTCTGATTTCAAGACATATCATCCAACAACGATTCTCGAAACAGGATACGATATTATTTTCTTCTGGGTAGCACGAATGATTCTCATGTCTCAGTACCTCATTGGTGATATTCCATTTAAGACGGTGTACCTCCACGGACTCGTACGCGACGCACAGGGACGCAAGATGAGTAAGTCTCTCGGTAACATTATCGACCCACTCGACATGATAGAAAAATACGGTACCGATGCACTTCGTATGTCACTTATCATTGGTACAGGCCCTGGCAACGATAGCAAGATGAGCGAAGATAAAATCAAAGCATACAAAAACTTTGCAAACAAACTCTGGAACATCACACGATTCATTCTCTCTTCGACTGAAGGAATTACACATAATCCAGAATTCTCTTCATACACTGGCGCCGACAAGGCACTCATTGCTGAGAGAGATGAATTGTTTACAACAATCACAAAGGAAATGAATGAATACAAATTCTATCTTGCTGGTGAGAAACTCTATCAATACGCATGGACACAACTTGCTGATGTGATTATTGAAGAAAGTAAAACAATTCTCACAGGCACAGATGAGAAAGCCAAAGAATCACGCGCTCAATTCCTCCTCGACACAATGAGTAAAATCACTATCACACTCCATCCGTTTATGCCGTTCGTTACCGAAGAACTCTGGTCATTGCTTCCGATTCGCGACAAGCAATTACTCATCGTAACAAAGTGGCCACATGGAAGCACTCTTTAAAAATCCAGAAACATTACTGTACGCCATTTTGGGTGGCGCAGTACCTGCTATTCTCTGGCTTTGGTTTTGGCTCAAAGGTGAAGACGAAGAAGATGATCCCGAGCCACGAGGGCTCATCGCGCTTTGTTTTGTCCTAGGCGGACTTTCTGTACTCTTGGCAATTTGGTTTGAAAAATTCTCACTTCAATTTGTCAGCAATCAAACAACGCAAATTATCGTCTGGGCGAGCATCGAGGAGATTTTAAAGTTGATTGGTGTTGTGCTTATTGTATTTGGAAGCGGACACCTGAATCGTCCGATAGATTACCCGATGTATTTTATTGCGGTAGCACTCGGGTTTGCTGCATTTGAAAATGTCCTCTATCTCATCAAGCCACTTGAGACGAGCGGTACTATTGTTGGTATTCTGACCGGTAATTTGAGATTCTTAGGGTCAACATTGCTCCACGCAATCGCAAGTGGAATGATAGGTACCGCACTTGGACTTTCATTTTTTATCCCTAAATATCGCACAATCTACCTAATCTTCGGTTTACTGTGTGCAATCGTGTTGCATAGTGTCTTTAATTTTTTTATAATGAAAGGAAGCGGTGAGAACTTCCTTTCTGTTTTCGGATTTTTGTGGGTCGTCGCGATTATAAACATCCTCGTATTCGAAAAACTAAAACGAATGGGGCAACAAATCCCTGTTTCGTAAATTATATTTATGTTAAAAAAGAAATCATTTTTAGAACGACTGACTGGCAGTATGCGTCTCGAAGAAGAACCAGGTGATGATATTGTAATACCAGCTGCTACTCTCAAGAAAGCACCTACTTCAACATCTTCAAAAATTTCAGTACATGAAGAACCTGAAGCAAAGAAAGCATCTCACTGGGAAGAAGATGAAGAAGCCCAGCTCACTGTCGACGTCTATCAGACTGCAAATGATATCATTATTAATACAATGGTCGCTGGCGTACAACCAGAAAATCTCACCATTAGTATCACGCGAGACATGATTACGATTCGTGGTAAACGTGAAGAGAATCGTACTATCGACACAGAAGACTATTTTGTTCAAGAATTATACTGGGGTGCATTCTCTCGCACCATTTCCCTTCCTGAAGAAATCGATCCCGAAGAAGCTGAGGCAGTAGAAAAACACGGACTTCTCATCATCAAGCTTCCAAAGGTAAACAAAGACAAAAAGACGACACTTAAAATTAAATCAATTTAATTTTGTATGTGGATTGTTATTGCACTTATCGCACCAGCATCATATGCGGTCGCGAATATTTTTGATACCTTACTAACTACGCGTTCATTTAAAAACCCATTCACACTTACTTTTTACAGTTCGCTTTTTAATATTCTCTTTATCCCGGTTCTTTTTCTCTTTGACACACCAACTCCTATATCTCTCCAAGTAATACCAATTTTCATTCTTCTTGGCCTTATTAATATTGGATATCTCTATCCTTATTACAAAGGATTACAATCAGATGAAACATCGACCGCCGTTTCTTTTTTTGGAATTGGTCGTATTTTCATACCAATCAATGCATTTTTGATTGTGGGAGAAAAACTTCATTTCGCTCAATATGTAGGAGTTGCCCTGATTATGGTGAGTGTTATCCTTTTAAGTATTAAACCCCGCATTGAAGGATCAATTAAATTTAGTAAAGCACTTAGATATATCACATGCGCTGCATTTATCACATCCTTTGAAGGCGTTTTATTGAAATATCTTTTTAATCAAGGAGTATCGATAAGCACCGCAATCAGTGGCGAATTAGCAGCTTCACTTCTGATTGCATGTTCGTTTCTTATGATTCCTCACTTGCGACAAGATATTAAAAAACACTTTAGTCTATTCAAACAAAAAGCGCACTTATTCCTTACTGAAGAAATCTTTACATTTATAGCATTCACAGCAGAGAGTGTTGCCATAAAAATGGCACCAGTAAGCTTAGTTAAAAGTATTACAATTTTTACGCCATTTTTTATACTTTTTTATGCAAAATTTTTTGGTAAAAGATTCGCACACCTATTCAATGAAGCACAAGATAGGAAAACAACCATAAAAAAGATTATCTTGTTTATGGTGCTTTCACTAGGTATCATACTTGTGAGTAATTAACTCCTTGGTGCCTAGGACTAGATTTGGTCACGAGTTACTAATTCGCTTCGCCTACCTACCGCAGGCAGGCTCATAAGTACTCTCGACCCCAGCTCGATATCGCTAAAGCGATATACCTGCGCTTTTCAAATCTTATTACTACATATGTAGTAATCCCCTTCGCACATTATAAAAAACGCTCGTACGAGCGTTTTTTATAATGTGCTCGGGACCAGATTTGAACTGGTGACCTATCCCTCTTCAGGGGAGCGCTCTACCAACTGAGCTACCCGAGCATATACTATTTAATTTTAGAAAAAATCTTTCTGGAATTTTAATTCCCCAACAACTGCATCCAATCTTTTATCTGTTGTTGTTGATTTTGTCCTCCTAGTGTTTTTGTAATATCATTTATGTGACTTACGTCACCTGATATATTCACAAAACTAGAGAGATATGGCTGAATGAAATAATACGCGCCCACTGACGAGAAAATAATAATCCCCCAGTACAAAGCACGATATATTTGATTCCATTTTTGATACCGAACAACCTTCTCTAGCATCTCGTTATTACGGCGAGAAAGCTCAACGTTTTCCTTTAAAAGCTGTTTGGTCTCTGGGTCCATTAAAACGGATTATAGCATATTTTATAACAAATAAAAGGGTGACTTGCCATACAGCCCTACTAAACAAGAAAGCTTATAAATAAATAGAAAAAGGATGAATTTTGAGTAAACATAAAATAAGGAGCTAACATTTCTGTTAGCTCCTTATTGATTATTAAAGAACAATTGTTCCCAACTGGAGACAATCCTTTGCCCCATGAACCGATTTGTCCTGCCGAGCTGTGATAATTACATCGGCAAGTTGGCGATTCACATATTGGGTAGTTACTCTCATGAACCAGTCATGACTGGTTTTAAGTTCAGGCACACTTCCATTCCTACTCTCAAACCAAGAGAATGATTGTGGTTTGTTTACCACTTCTTCTTGGAGAATCCAATTCATATTCGACTTACACGCACTCATAAGGACAGTTTCAAAGTTTGGATCATCTGAAAAAACTGTGCCTTTCATTCCGCTTGAAATAGATTCCTTGAGAACATATCTTTTTTGAAATACCCGTTGTTTCGTCTTCTCAAAATCACCCACTTGTTTCCCGACAAGTACAGTTTCTGGAATGTATTGTCGAACCAGTTCAAGTGACTTCTCTTTAATAAAAGAACGTAATAATCCCTCAAGTTGGCTAGTGCCTTCATCATTACGGAGAAGTGCAAGTACTCCTTTTGCACCAAGAAATGGTTTAGGAGGAATAACGAACTTTACTGCACCTGCCTTGTAAGCGGTCACGATGGTCTCGTACAATCCGATCCTGTGATAAAGAAACGGTAAATCAAGAAATAATCCTTGCTGGAGAAATTTCTCATCTGCTTCCATTTCAGAAACCACACAACAGTTGATTCCGTGTTTCGCGAACTCTTGTTGTACCACTTCAAACTCAGGAATGTAAAATCTTTCTTGGTCAGCATAGAATAATTTTATTTCGCTATAACCAAGTCGTCTTACCTCTTCAGAGAGAGTTTTAACTGTCCCAGGAAGAGATTTCGCCTGTGGATAGATTGCCTCGCGAAAACGAAGACCTAGCGTTGAGTACCCAAGTCCATGCTTGTTGTGACCATCAATTTCAGCAATTTTAAAATTACCATTTTGATTAAGCATGAGATCCACTTTTAAAAGCTGAGGAATATGTTTTATATTCATACCCTGAAGCTCTTGGTAAAACTTTGGCACTCCCGTAGAGAACACTCTACGGGCAAGAAGCCATGCTCCCCCATAATTCAAGCTTGAATCATACGCGATTGTTGCAATATGAGACAAACCCAACATGCAATCATAGAGTGCAAAACCAAGACTGGAAAGTTCTTGACGTTGCGCTTCAGTAATCTGATACACACTTGGTGAAAGCAGGAATGCATGTGATTCCCTTCTAGCGTCATTCCAAATACCCGATTCAGAGATGACATTCATAAGTTTGTTGTACATTTGTAACTCCTTTTTTAATTGTTAAAGAACATATTTTATGTAACCTCGAACCATTTGAGGCTACTGAATGAGTTCCTTGATTAAATCGAGAAGCGCATACAATAACCCCAACTGATTTTGTTGCGATAATCCCAATGCCAATAATTAATTGTTTTGATTTTATTTTTCATAACTTAAAATTATACTCTCTAAATCTCTCAAATCTGTGATATTAAATTTTGCAATCTCGTCTTTAGTTTTAGGAACTTCCGAAGCAAATTTTCCTTTCTTAATTCGAACAGTAATAAAACCAAGTTGATTACCTATTTTAATTTCATCACTAATACTGTCCCCAACTACAATTACTTTTTTTGTACTACCTCCTATTTTCTTAAATATTTGTTCTGATTTTTCATCAACAAACAGGATTTGTTGAAAATAGTTTTTTATATTAAACGCTTCTAATCTCATTTTTCGCACAGGCTCATTTCTACTAATTAAAAAAAGTTCATACGTTTTAGACAATTTTTGTAGTAACTCTAAAACTCCCAAATATAAATCATTGGTCTCTGGGTCAAAAAGTGTTCGGTTATAATCAAAAATTATTTTCATAAAAATAGAAAACTGGTCCCGCTTTCACGGAACCAGTTTTCTTAGTGAGATATCTAAATATTAGACAACTATACAGAAACTACTGGATCCGAATTGGTAACCCAGTGATATGTGTATACAAATGTTGCTAATTTATTAAACATAAGTAAACAGTACCAAGATTGGTTTTGAAAGTCAAATCAGGGTGCCCTTAATAAGCACGACCACGAGTACCCAGTAGGCGAATAAGTATATTCGCGCATATCGAACCTTACCCAATAGGTGACTGTACTCAATCACAGGGTCTGTAAACCTTTTCCATTCGCGAGCATACTCACAAGGAAAAGGTTTACGATTCCCACACGCACATAAAGCAGTTTATGTGCCCTCAGCACGAATCGAACGTACATCTATTCCTTAGGACCCCCGTAGTAATGTCTCTAATTTTTGTGTCTCTGGCAGGACCGCGAGTACGCTTATCGACCCTTACAGGGTCAGTACACCTTTTCCGTTCGCGAGTTCACTCATATGGAAAAGGTCTTCGATTCCTGGACGCACATAAAGCAGCTTATGTGCTCTCGGCAGGAATCGAACCTGCAATTACCCCTTAGGACGGGGCAGTTATATCCATTTAACTACAAGAGCATTATAAAAGCACCATTTCTGGTGCTTTTATAATACGGTATTTGTATAGTAAATGCTACTCTGTGATTCCTAGCAATTCAACAATCTTTGGCTTATTGAAGCCAACAATAAGATTATTCCCTATCTGAATTACGGGGACACCCATCTGTCCACTTTTTTGAATCATTTCTTGTCGCTTTTCGTGATCTTCCGCAACATTAAAATCTTCATACGCGATATTCTTTTCTTTGAAAAATTCTTTGGCCATGTGACAGAAGTGGCAGGATGGTGTGCTGTATATAATAACGTTGTTCATAGTATATGTTGCCCGCAAAATGCGGAAGTTATTTTATAATTAGACCTCTATTATAGCACAGGTTACGTACACACAAAATTATGATTCTTTAAAAATTAAAACCTCTTTCTGCTCAGGTACAAGTTCAGTAAATTGACCCTTGAATTGTGTGGCACGAACCTTCCGGTCATCAATCCAATGATAGTTACCTCCACGTGGTTTACCATAGAGAACACCATGATATCTAAAACCATGCTCAGTGAGCCAGTTCTCGGTATATTCTTTATGCTCAGGTAATCGTGAAGTGAAGAAGGTAATAATATGACCGTCTTCATACCATTTATTTATTATTTCCTTGGCACCAGAAATTTCAGATGCTGTTTTCATTCGTTCTGGCTCTTCGTTGGGAATGTCTTCACAAATAGTACCGTCAATATCAATGAGATAATTTTTCACTCCGTCAGGCAAAAGAGGGCTTCCTGTGGTTCCGTCTTGATTTGTTGTTTGATATAAATCCATTAATTATATTTAAATTTTATCCCTGTCTCTACAGTACCAAGACATAGAGACTACATTAAAAGATTCTCTTGAGAAAATTCCAAAATCCATGTTCTTTATTATTTTCATCATCTACATTTGTCGGCGCTTCTTCATTCACAATCGTCACAACTTTCTCCCCCTCTTTTACAACCTGATATTTATCACGAATTGCCTCCTCGATACCATCATCAGTTTCTAGTCGAGCAATGTCACCCTCAAGAATAGTTTGTCGTTTTTTTAAGGATTCAATTTGATCAAGAGCGAGCTCCTTTTTCTTGCTTGTTTCGCGCTCCTTCTCAAGTAATCCAATCAGATTATATGCAAAAATAACAACGACACCAAAAAGAACGACAAGCATAATCGGTGAATGCCAGAACTTGTATTCGGCTTTCTTCTTGAAATGATGCATATTTACTGCTATGATTATACCATGTTTTTCAGCAAGAAAAATAAGCGCAGAATGGAAAAGGTATTCGCTATTGTGTCAATAATCGTTATTGCCAGTATGGTACTTTTATACCTTCCTGCCCTTCAATAACTAGTCCTCTTTACCTCGCATCATCTTTAGAAACACCTCGTGAGAGATGTTTATTTTTGCATTGGCTTGCATTCTTTTCTTACCTTTCTTTTGCTTCTCGAGGAGTTTCTTCTTACGACTTACGTCACCCCCTCCCACAACCTTACTACCGTGCATAAGCACATCTTTACGAAAAGCAGACACAGCTTCACTTGCAATAATACGTCCGAGAGCTCTCCCTTGAATTTTGAAAGCAAATTGTTGTCGAGGAATAATCTTCTGTAGCTTTTCAACTTGTGTTCGTGCTTCTTCTTCAACCCGACGACGAGACACCACACGACAAAATGCTGGCATAACCTCATCAGCAACAACAATATCCATTCGTACCACGTCAGCCTCCCGGTAATCTTCTATTTCGTAGGAGATTGACGCATATCCAGAAGTTAAACTTTTCATATCATCAAAAAAGTTACGCATCAATTCCCGAAGAGGCATTGAAAGCTCGATAGACGCGCGGTTGTCTCCAAAGTTTTCAGTGGCACGAACAACGGCTTCATGATCAAAAAGAAATGGCATGAGTGAGCTCGTATACACAGTAGGTGCAATAATACGTACGCGAACCCATGGCTCAAATACTTGCACAACATCACCATCGTTCGGGAAAAGATGCGGAGAATATATCATCTCTTCTTTCCCGTTTCGAAGAATAACCTTATAGGTGATTGATGGCATTGTCACAATAAGAGCAAGGTCAAATTCACGATAGAGTCGCTCTGAAATAATCTCTAGGTGAAGCATCCCGAGAAACCCACAACGAAAGCCTCGTCCGAGCGTGCCTGATGTTTCTTCTTCATATGAAAACGATGAGTCGCTCAAACGTAATTTAGAAAGCGCTTGCTTGAGATTCATAAAATCATCCTGACTCTCAGGATAGATAGATGCCCAGACCACTGGCTTTGGATTCATGTACCCAGGAAGCGCTGGTAGTGGTTTCTTGAGATACGTTATAGTGTCTCCAACAGATGCAATACCTGGCTTTTTAATTCCAGTCACGATGTATCCAATTTCTCCTACTCCAATAAAATCACATGGCTTTTCCTCGGGAGCAAAAATACCAACTTCGAGGGCAATAAATTTTTCTACAGAAATAGCAAAGAGGAGTGACTCGCCTTTTTTAAACTGCCCCTCAATCACACGAACGTAGACAATAACCCCTCTGTGATTATCATATTTGAAATCAAAAACAAGCGCACTTCCTGTGCTAGAAAGAGCAACCATGCCTGCCTTTGGAGGAGGAACACGTTCGACGATTTCACCAAGAAGATCTGGAACGCCATATCCAGTCTTTCCAGAAACCATAAGAATCGTATCTGGATCAATATCAAGAAGAAGCGCAACTTCCATTTTGACATCGTCTGGTCGCGCGAGAGGCGAATCAACCTTTGAGATAACAGGAATAATCACGAGACCTGAATCTCGTGCCATCTGGAGTGTAGTGAGTGTTTGTGCCTGCACACCCTGCGTCGCGTCAACAAGGAGAATTGAGCCCTCTACCGCTTTAAGCGCACGAGAGACTTCGTATGAGAAGTCGATGTGTCCGGGAGTATCAATAAGATTGAGAATATACTTCTCTCCTTTATACTGATGCTCCATTCGAACTGGTTGCATTTTGATTGTAATGCCACGCTCACGTTCAAGCTCCATAGAGTCAAGAACTTGTTCTTTCATTTTGCGTTTTTCAATCGTACCCGTGACTTCAAGCATACGGTCAGCAAGCGTGCTTTTCCCGTGATCAATGTGAGCAATAATGCTGAAATTTCTGATGTGATTAATATTCATCCCGTTAGAAACAGGTCGCGGTCAGTATTATAAATACACCACGTGCCAAAATTAAATAAGTAAATATAGGTAAAGAAACTTAACCCCATCACCCGCGACCGCGGATTCTAATGGGATCCATTACATCCCTATCCTAGCAAAAAAATGCTTAAAATAAAAGGGTTTATTTCATCAAAAATAATCCAACTAATGCAACCAAACTTCCTATAATCTTCGTCAGCAAATCCTCTCTTTCATTTAAAAAGAGAGCTCCAGCAATAAACATAAATATTATTTTAAATGTTGTTATTGCCGATACAATACTTAGATTCCCTACTATATACACTAAACTGACCCATGATAAGTTTTGTAAGAATCTCAAAGTTCCTGTTGTGAGTACATCCTTTTTTGAATAGGTATGTTTATTTTTCGTAAACAGGGTGATAAGACCTAAAAATAAACAGGTTGACCACCATGAAAGCATCGTGCCTGTTGTAAATCCTGTTGTTTTCTGAAGATATCTTTCTGCAACAAGCAACACACCCAAGAAAATACCCGATAAAAGCATCATCAAGAAATATTTATCAAATGTAAATTTACCTGTTTTGTGTTTTTTAGAAACAATAAGAATGCCAATAAGCAAGACAACTGTTCCGAGTATTTGTATCGGGGTCAATTTTTCACTTAAAAAGATTGTGGCAAGTATGATCGTGACTGGTGTATAAATATTAGCTATAACACTAGTAACACCCGCTTCAACATGTTTTTGTGCCTTATATGAAAATACATATGCAACTGCCCCAAAGATTCCACATAGTAAGGTTGCAATACCTAAATGAAAAATGTTCCCTGTAATGGAAAATGGCTGATATATGAGCAACCCCAAACTTAGAATGACAGTAACGAGAGTGACATGAAAAGCAAACGCTATTTGACCAGCGTTATCTATGTTTTTGGTTTTTGCTAGCCACCGTCTCTGAAGTGGTGAGGCGCTAGCAGTAATGAAATAGAAGATGTAACTTAGAAATACAATCATATGTTTATTCAATGAAACCGCCCACTTGGTGATTCCAAAGATCGGCATAATATCCATTCTTTTTTATGAGTTTCGCATGAGTTCCCTCTTCTACAATTTTCCCTTCTTCGAGAACAATAATTCTATCCATCTTCTGAATAGTCGACAGGCGATGAGCAATAACAATCGTTGTCTTCCCTTTCATAAGCTCATTAAACGCTTCTTGGATATATTGTTCACTAATACTATCAAGAGAGCTTGTTGCCTCATCTAGAACCAAAATTGGCGCCTGCTTAAGCATGGCTCGCGCAATAGCGACACGCTGACGTTCCCCACCGGAAAGCTTTACCCCACGTTCACCAACAAGAGTGTTATATCCGTTAGGTAATTTCGAGATAAATTCATGAGCATGAGCTTTCTTGGCAACTTCAATAATTTCTTCATTACGAGCATCTGGTTTTCCATAACCGATATTCTCACGAATAGTACGATGAAACAGAATGGATTCCTGTGGTACGTACGAAATAACACTACGTAAGTCGTCTTGCGTAATAGAACGTATATCTTGACCATCAATAGTAATACTGCCGTCTGAAACATCAGCAAATCGAAGTAGAAGTTTTGTAATGGTTGACTTACCTGACCCTGAATGCCCAACTAACCCTACTTTTTCTCCACTCGTAATAGTAAGGTTTAATGTATCAAAAACATTCACACCTTCGATATACTTAAACGACACATTAGTGAATGAAATTTCTCCTTTTTGAACAGCTAATGGTTGAGGATTAGCATGATCAGCAATCTCAATAGTTTGACCAAAAAGATCAGTCATCTCTTTCACATCAGTTAATGCTTTCATGAATTTTGTAACCGATTTTACTATGCCCCATAATTTATCAAACAAATTCAACATATATGACTGAACAAGCACAAATACACCGGCTGTGATTAATCCATGGCTCCAATTATCAGCCAACTGAAACAGAATGAGTATATTAATTGAAATCATTAGCAGGCCTTGCGTTGCATCTTGAATATTGCCTAGATGCCAAGCTCGCAATCGGTGTGTTCGCTCGCTGTTAATCACATGGGAATAAGTAATAATTTCTTTTGGTCGAGCAGAGAAAATTTTAACAGTTAGGATATTAGAAATAACATCAGCAAGTGATCCTCCAACTCGAGAATCTGCCTCGGCTTCTAATAAATCATATTTCATTTTAAATTTCACAAAAATAATCATGACCGAGATATACAGGAAGCCCCACAATAGAAATGTGAGCGCAATAGTCGGCACTTCTCTAAAAAGGACATAGAAGATTCCTATCAGAGAGAAAAATGTCATGAAAAACTCATATAGAAAAATGTCGTGCATTACTTCAAAGCCACGCACAAAACGCTTTGCCTTTGCGACGAGCCCTCCAACAAATTGATTCGTAAAAAAATTATATGAATGCTTTGTTAGCTTCTCAAAAGCATACGCATGTAAATCACGTATTACATTAGCTTGGAATTGAACAACGATATATCCACTCACTCGAGCCACGATATACCCACTCACAATAATAATAATCAAATAAGAAATGTAATCAAAAAGAAGTGGTACTTTTTGGAGATGATCAGTGGTAGATGAGTCTGATATTAAATCAATTATTTTTTTAAGCACCAAGGGTGGTAAAATAGCCGAACTAAAAACACGCGCGCTTTGCAACACAAAGAGAGACCAAAAAGACCACTTATATTTCATTATATGTGGCCAAATATGTTTAAAAATAGTACGAAATAAAAACATTCCCCAATTCTAGCAAAAAATGCTTGAAAATAAAAGATTCTAGAGCTCCCCTTGTTCAGGGGCGATGATGCGACTTCGCCAAAACTTCGCATGGAGTACACGTGTGATATCAGCTAATTCCCTATTTTTCATCAGTGAGAGTGTAAATATTCCAACACTAATACCAATCAGTCCTGAAATAAATCCTTGGAGGAAAATACCACGAAATGTTGAAAGAGTGAATACGTTATCAAGAATACCAAGTGCAAGATACGCAGTCATTCCCATTACAAGTGCACCTATGGCACTCTGATAAAAGGTGACCCATAACTCACGTGTAGCTTTGTGTGAAAAATCTTTTTTGAAAAGACCCCAAATAAGGAAAAAGTTGACGAGCGACCCACAGGCATACGCGAGTGGCAATGCGAGCATGAGAGTCCCCGGCACATCTTTCACACGTAAAACATTTTCGAGGACTGAAAGAACATGAGGATAGCGCGCAAAAATAAATAAGAATAATTTTGCAAAAACAACAACCATTACGGACGAAAAGATATTAACAAAAAGAGGTTTCTTTGTATTCCCTGCTGCGTAATATCCACGAACAAAAAGCAGAACGAGCCCTTGTGACACAAGTGATATCACAAAAAGAGCGATAGATGCAGCGGTGAGTCGTGTATCCGCCCATGAAAAGGTGTTTGACCCTAGTATGACACGCACAATCTGGGCACGGAGCACCATCAGAAGAGCAAGCACAGGAAGTGACCAAAATATAATTTGTCGTGCAGCGCTTATAATATGACCAATGAAATTATCCATGTCTTTCATCGAGAACGATTTCACAAGAATCGGAAATGCTGCGACTGAATATGAAATACCAATAATACCAACAGGTACAGACTGAAGATTATACGCAAACGTAAAGAGAGAAATAGAACCGGGAACAAGTGTTGAAGCCATCGCAATAAGTATAATGAACGCAAAACTGTTCGCTGAAAGTGCTAGTGTTCGAGGAAGAGACAACCGTACAACATCCTTTACCTCTTTCCAGTTTATTCTTAAAACAAATTTAGGGAAAAATCCATGCTCAATAATAACAGGTATTTGAATGGCGACATGTAAAAATGCTCCAATCACAACACCGAGAGCAAGTCCGTGAACACCGTATGATGGATAGAGGAAAACTATCCCCGCCAAAATGCCAAGATTGTAAAATACGGGCGACAAAGAAAACACAAAAAACCGTCTGAATAATTGAGTAATTGTTCCAATTAAATTCGAGAGGCCAATAAAAATCGGTGAAAGCAACATTATGCGACTGACGTCTACGAGCAATGCTTTATCAGTAGCAGAAAATCCTGGAGCAATATATGAAGCCAAGAATGGCATACAGAGCGCTACAATAATACTTATCCCAACCATGCACATCATATATGCACTGAAAATACTATTCATAAAGGTACGGGCACGTACTGTATCATCTGCTCCGCCGTTTAATTTCTCAACTAAAAATGGAAGCAACACGGTAATTGAAGCAAGAGAACCTATAGAAATATATAGAAAATCCGGAACACGAAACGCTGCATAATACACATCAAGAAGAGGCCCGGCCCCAACAGTGTGAGCCAAGGCCCGATCACGAACAAGCCCGAGGAGCTGAGAGAGAAACGCAAAACCGCCAAGCAATACGGCGGCTTCGTTTACTCCATGGAACTCTCTATTGAGGAATGTCAGAATCTTCTTCACCATTGTCCCTCAAATTATTGCTGTTCTTTTAATGGAGGAGTTGTTTTTTTAGGAACCTGTTTTGTTGCTGTAGTTGTAGCTTGGGTTGGTGCCGGTGCTTGAGATAGATTATTAAGAGCGTTCTTAATATCTTGATTATCAGGAACAAGTTTATTTAATAACTCGAGCTGTGCACGAGCATCTGCTGTTCTACCTGTTTTCTGATATGACTGCGCGAGGAAATATCGAGCATTCAAATAATTTGGATTAAGTATTACTGCACGTTCAAAGGCACTCACTGCATCGCTAAAGCTATTCGCATTATAGCGGAGTAATCCAAGTCGGAAGAATACAGTAGAATCATTCGGATTTAATTCTCCAGCACGCTCAGCTTGCTTTATCGCTCCAGAGAGGTTACCTTCGGCTGTTTCGATTTGTGCCAAGAGAAAGATTGCATCAACGTAGTTTGATTTCATATCAAGCGCCTGTTGTATAAACGCTCGTGCGCCTGTATTGTTCTTTCGATTAAATTCAAGATCAGCAAGAGATAAGAAGATTGATGGATTCCGTGGTGATAGCTCTCGAGCTTTATTGTATGCAGCAAGGGCACTTTCATAACTATTGGTTACAGAAAGAGGGACAAGACCGCTATAGACATTGCCGAGGTTTACGTAGTTTAAATACTGCTGTGGATTCTGTGTCACGGCCTGCCCTGCTGAACTCTCAGCGAGCGTTACGAGCTGTTGAACGTTTGATTTCAATGTATCTTGAGAAATTGATTTATCAGACAACACTGCACCAAGTTGTGCGAGGTATACCTGTGAGAGTGTTCTGTAGTAGACGTCACTTTTATCGAGAGTAATCGCATTTGTAAGCATTCGTTCTGATTTCACGAGAGACTCCAAACTAGAGCCTTGTTGTGCTACACCTCTTGAGAAATACATTATTGAAGTGAATTTTTCAATATATACGTATGTAAGGAAGAGTGTTCCAATCATAAAGACCATTAGGCCAAGAATTGAAAAGAAGCTATTACGAGGATCTGTTAAGAAAGAAAAGCTTATAACTTTTGTTTCTTGTTTGTACACCATAATACCAATCAAGATTCCTGTTGAAGCAAACCCAAGCATGAGCATGATGATGTTCGGAGTGTACACAATAATCGAAATCCATGAATAAAGCGAAATAACGAGATTCGTAACTATAAAATAGTTAGAAAGTGAATCACCAAGAGCAATCCTCACTGCCCGAATTCCCTTTTTGACGAAAAAGACAAAGAAGACAACCCATGCTAAAAGCCCGATGACTCCTGTTGTCGCTACGAATGTTGGGATCAAACCAAACCCATTCACGAAATCAGTATTCCAGAAAACTGTCTGTGTAATCTGTTGCGGCTTCCAAAGAGACCAAGCTGATGAGAATGTATTGGGCCCTGTCCCAAAGAACACATTGTGCTGAAGAGCTTTGTATGTAATTTGTGCAGTAGTCACGATTGACGGACGCACTTCTTGGTTATTGATAGATACATATTGTGAGATCCATCCACCAATCAAGTTGTTTCCAACCAAGAAGATAAGACAGATAAATACAACAATGAGAGCGGTGAATGGGAACTTTTTACGTGTGTCCCCGTCGCGCACGATTGTTACTTCTGCCTGCTGAAGTGAAATATTGTACACAAATACAAGCACTGCGAATAATCCTACGAGCAACCAGATAATCGGCACATTGATTATCATAAGGAACAACATCCCTGAAACGAGTAAGAAGTAGTGGAGAACTCTATATAATACGCGAGTATGTAGAAATTCAAGTGTAAAGAGTGAGAGGATTGCAACGAGTCCAAAGAAAAGACCGAAATCATTCCAGCTACCAACAAGGTTACCAGAAGCTACACCCCCGAGAAGGCCTGGGAGCATACGGTCAACTCCAATAAAAACATGTACGAATTCAAAAACAGCAAGAATAAAAGCACCTAGGAAAAGTGCTCCATAGAACTGCCAGATACGTTTTTCTGTTTGAAAATAAATTGATGAGAGGAAAAATAAGATAAACAAAATGAGCATTGAACCAAAAGTTCCAATCTCAAAACCACCCCCAAAAAGTGAGACGTAGTGCGAAGAAGAAAAGAATGAGGCAACGAGAAATACAAGCACGATTCCCGCACCAGCGAGAAGTAATTTTTCTTTAGGAAAAGAAAATCTTCCTTCACCAAGACGAGCAATGAGCCAAAAGAAGAGTGAGAGGGCCATACCAATGGAAAGCAAGAACCCCTTACTTGCGTCGAGCGTTACCGGAGTATACGGTATGAAAAAGAAAACTGAAGTGAAAATTGTCGCGAGTAATATTGTAAACGAGAGCTTATTAAAAAATTCTATTTTTTTTGATTCCATTGTTTTTATGCTACCAGTAATAATGCCTGTATTATACCAGAAACAACCGCAATGGCGCTAGGCAACAATGTTCACAAGTCGTCCTGTAACATAAATCACACGACGGATTTCCTTGCCTTCTATCCATGGCAAAATTTTAGCATCAGCAAGTGCTTGTTTTTTGATTGATTCTTCATCAAGAGTTCGAGAGATAGTGATTTCTGAGCGAACCTTACCATTGACCGAGACCGCAATCGTGATCTCTTCGTCGACAACTTTTCGAGCATCATATTTTGGCCATGCTGATATGTGAATAGATTTTTTCTCACCTAATTCACACCAAAGTTCTTCGGCGATATGCGGAGCAAATGGTGCAACGAGTTGAAGGAATTTTTTGAAATGCTCTTGTGATATCTCAGGAAACTTCTCAGTATCATTGAGAAAGACCATCATCGCAGAGATTGCAGTATTAAACGCAAACCCTTCAATATCATCACTTACTTTTTTAATTATTTTGTGTACCGCCTTATCAATAGATTTTGAATCATTTGAATCAATAGAGTATTTCGTAACCACCTTACTTTCAAGACGACATATCTTTTCAATAAACCGACGTGAACCAATAATACTCTCAGTGCTCCATGGTAAACTCTGATCAAACGGCCCCATAAACATCTCGTAGACACGAAGCGTGTCAGCACCGTATGTTTTCACAATCTCGTCAGGGTTGATTACATTCCCCCATCGTTTACTCATTTTTCGTCCATCTGATGCGAGAATAAGTCCTTGGTTTTTTAAAAGTTTAAATGGTTCCTTTGTCGGCACAACACCGATATCGTGCAAAAACATGTGCCAAAAACGAGCATAGAGGAGGTGACCTGTCGCATGCTCTGCCCCGCCAATATAGACATCAACATCCCGCCAGTATGCGAGCGCTTTTTTATCAGCGAGTGCTTTTTTATTCTTTGGATCCATGTATCGCAAGAAATACCACGAAGACCCAGCCCATCCGGGCATTGTGTTGGTCTCGTACCCTGCTTTCACCCACGCAGAAACCCCTGCAAGCGGAGATTCACCTGTACCAATAGGCTCGTATGATGTTACGTTCGGAAGAGTAAGCGGGAGCTTCTTTTCTTCGAGTGGAATAATCGTTCCATTTTTATGCATGAGTGGAATCGGTTCTCCCCAGTATCGCTGACGTGCAAAAATAGCATCGCGCATTGTGTACGTCGTCGTACCACTTTCATCTACAGATTTTCCAATCCAATTTTTTTGTATTTCCTTGATATGCTCTGGCCACATTAGGCCACCTAGTCCATCGAGTAATCTATCTGCATACGCTGTGATTCGCATGAACCACTGGCGCATTGATTTCTTTTCTACGGGATAGTTCCCGCGCTCAGAGAGCAATTCACCGTTTGGTCCATCAACAATTTCATCATTTGCAAGAACAGTGCCTAGCTGGGGGCACCAATTTACTTCACTGTACCCTTCGTATGCCAAGCGATACTTCATGAGAATTTTCTCTTTCTCTTCTTCGGTGCGTGTCTTCCATGATGGGTCAGTCTTGGTAAATGTACGCACGAGCTCACTTATAGGTCGAGCTTTTTTCTTTTCTGCGTTGTAGTAGGATTGATACATTTGGAGAAAAATCCACTGAGTCCATTTGTAGTATTCGGGGTCAGTTGTGTTCACCTCTCGAGACCAGTCATATGAAAATCCAATCTTGTCGAGCTGAGAACGAAACGTTTTGATATTTTTCTCGACAGCCTTGCGTGGATGAATCTTGTGTTCGAGTGCGTATTGTTCTGCCGGTAATCCGAACGCATCATACCCCATCGGATGAAGTACATTGTACCCACTCATACGCTTCATGCGTGCGTACACATCACTACCAATATATCCTCTTGGATGCCCCACATGAAGACCCGCACCAGATGGATACGGGAACATATCAAGGACATAGAATTTCTTTTTCTTGTTTGGAGATGCTGTTTTATATGTTTTCTTTGTATCCCAAACTTTCTGCCATTTCTTTTCAATTTTCTGATGGTTGTACGACTTCATGATTACGAGTGAGTATTATTTTGAAAATTTCTTCACTGCGAGCCAGATGAGCGCACCGAGTGCAACTGCGAGAATCACGACTTTGAGGACCTTATCAGCATTACCCCAATATCGCATTGAAGCAATAACGAGTGAGAGCACACCACCCCATGAGAATGAGAGCGAAAGAATTGGAAGCACGACAAATGCTCCAACAATAAGTGAGACTACTCCAAGTACTACAAGAGTAATAAACACATTTCGTTCGTATACCTTGCGAGCTTCTTCGTAGTGTTTTTGATTTGTATAATTTGGATCACACCATCCGCGAATTTTTGTCTCTTTTTCTGGATAGGTATTTTCATTCCACTGCCCACCGACAGCGACACAGGACTCTTTTGTATTTGGTTGCTCTACTATTTGTGAAGACGGTACAAACTGATCATACGTTGGCTCACTATATACGAGAGAGACA
>JBAYUP010000016.1:0-18181 GCA_041675045.1 Minisyncoccota bacterium
AACGGCTAAATCCTTACGTGTGTGCAAGATCGTATTCTTCGAGTTTACTCGAAGTCTGAATCGCTTGAGGTGAAGAGTAATTTTCATCCTAGATAAATATCTATCACTTCGACTTTGTCGAAGTACAGAATTCGGCTTATAGACACAAACCACATATATGAAAAACACCTTGTCCAAAGCGGGGTGTTTTTCATTGCCAGCATAAACTATTTTTTTGATGATATAAAATTTTATTTCAATTTTTTTATTTTTTAAAAAATTGATACAGTGTGTAAAAATTTATTTTTATTTTTATTTTTTTTAAAAAATAAATTTTGTAAGTTATCCACACTTTTTTTATAAAACATGTTGCGTGTATGTATATGATATACGATAATGTATATGTGAGTGTGATTAATTTTTTTACAAATTATTTTTTTTAAAATTTTTTGTAAGGTCGTGAAATCGCACATCCTTTAAAAATAATTTTTTTTAAAATATATGGCAGCAAAAAAGAAGGCAGCTAAGAAGACAACAAAGAAAAAGGCTACTAAGAAGTCAGCAAAAAAGACAACAAAGAAGCGCGCGTAATAATTCTTTGAGTTTAAGCACAAAGGAAATCCTCTCTCTATCGGGGATTTTCTTTTTGTGTTAGAATGCTAAAACTATGGGTATATTTGATACGATATTTAGCGACACAAGTGCTCGCTTTGTCAAAAATTCAGAAAAAATAATCAAGGAAATTAATGCCCTTGAATCATCACTCAAAGAGATATCCTCTGGTGATTTTATTGTTCAAACAAATACGTTGAAACAAAAGATAAAGGATGGGGCATCTCTTGATAGTGTGTTACCCGAAGCATTTGCTCTGGTACGGGAAGCATCATCTCGTGTTCTTGGAATTAGGCACTATGATGTTCAGCTTATTGGTGGTATGGCTCTTCATTCAAACAATATTGCCGAAATGCGAACTGGAGAAGGTAAGACACTCATGGCAACTCTCCCTGCATATCTCAATGCACTTACAGAAAAAGGAGTTCATGTCGTGACGGTTAATGATTATCTTTCTCGTCGTGATGCGGTGTGGATGGGACCACTCTTTTCTGCTCTTGGTTTATCTATTGGTGTAGTTAATTCACAGAATACTTCATATGTGTACGATCCCTCTCATCAGTCTCACGTAAGTGAGGAGACAGACCTTGGCTCGTTTAAAGTACAGTACGAATTCCTTCGTCCGTGTACTCGTCGAGAGGCGTATGCATGTGACATTACGTATGGAACAAATAATGAATTTGGTTTTGATTTCTTGCGCGATAATTTGGCTAACAATATAAATGATCTCGTTCAGCGTGGTCACAACTATGCCATTGTGGACGAAGTTGACTCTATTTTAATAGATGAATCACGTACACCATTAATTATTTCCTCTCAGGCAGAAGATTCTGAAGATTTATATTATACGTTTGCTGATATCTCAAAACAGTTACAAAAAGGTGATGATTATACTGTTGATGAGAAGCTTCGAGCTATTTCTCTGACTGATGGTGGTATTACAAAAGCAGAAGAGTTACTTGGTATCTCGAATATTTATACTGAAAAAGGAATTAAATATGTTCATCATCTCGAGACGGCTGTCCGTGCACGAGCTCTTTATGAAAACAATAAGGATTACGTAGTGAAAGATGGTGAGGTCATCATTGTCGATTCTTTTACAGGACGACTTCAGCCTGGACGTCGATGGAGTGAGGGTCTACATCAGGCCATAGAAGCAAAAGAGGGAGTAAAAATCGAGAAGGAGACTCGCGCTGTGGCGTCGATTACATTCCAGAATTACTTCCGTTTTTATGAGAAACTTTCTGGTATGACGGGTACCGCTGATACATCAAAAGAAGAATTCCACAAGGTGTACGGTTTGGATGTTGTTGTTATTCCAACACATCGCCCTATCAATCGCCTTGATTTAAACGATCTCATTTATCAAAGCGAAAAAGGAAAATGGCTCGCTATTACAGAACAAGTTAAAAATATTCACACGAGTGGACAACCAGTACTTATCGGTACCGTATCTATCGAAAAGAATGAACTTCTTTCCGCATACCTAACGCAAGCGGGTGTTCCTCACACTGTTCTTAATGCGAAAAATCATGAACGAGAAGGTGAGATTATCGCCAATGCAGGACGAAAGGGCGCAGTGACTGTTGCGACAAACATGGCTGGTCGTGGGGTGGATATTAAATTGGGCGGTGTACCTTTTAATGAGGAACATTATGAAGAAGTAAAAGCTCTTGGTGGATTATTTGTGCTTGGTACAGAGCGTCACGAAGCTCGTCGTATCGACAACCAGCTTCGAGGTCGTGCTGGACGTCAGGGTGATCCAGGTACAACACAGTTCTATGTTTCTCTCGAGGATGACCTCATGCGTATTTTCGGTTCTGACCGGATGAAGAACATGATGGGTCGTTTTGGAATACCCGAAGATCAGCCGATTGAAAATCGTTTTATCTCAAATGCCCTCGAAAATGCTCAGGCAAAAATTGAAGGTTTCCACTTTGATTCACGTAAGCACACTCTTGAATATGACAATGTGATGAATCACCAACGAAATGTTGTGTACGGTAGACGTAAAACTATGCTTGCGGGGGATTATGATGCCTTGGAGCAATTCTTAGACGACTTGAGCATTTCCTATCCGGAACTTACGGAGGTTATACCTGCTAAAAGAGCTCAATTTGGAGACACTGCTTTCTTTGAGACGGTACGCCGAATTGCTCTCTATGTCACCGATACGCTATGGGTAGAACATCTCGAGACAATGGAATATACGAGAAGTTCAGTCAATCTACGAGCATACGGGCAGAGGGAACCCCTTATTGAGTACAAGAAAGAGGGCTTGCGTCTCTTTAAAGAAATGGAAGCTCATTTCAAGGAACAAGTATCATCTCTTATTACAACAATGAATCTTGAGGAGGGTACGCAGGCACAGGTTACCGAAGAGCGTCCGTCTCTCATCTTGAATGGGGGAGAAGAGTCAAATTCACTACCTCAAAAGACAAATGAAGCTGAAAAGATTGGACGCAATGACCCGTGTTCGTGTGGGTCTGGCAAGAAATACAAGAACTGCCACGGAGCAAATAAATAACCAAAGAGAAGAGAACTCTCTAGGGGATAAATCATAAAATCCTTATTTTATAAGGGAATTAAAAAGGAAATTTTTAATTTTGTCAAAAAACGAAAATCTCCTTTAAAAATAGGCAAATAGGACAATAATATCGACTTTATTGTCAAGCTATAAAACATAAAAAACCCTTATTAAATAAGGGTTTTTTATGTTTGACGATACCTAAAATCATGGTATAACTATTGACTTTTATATCGCTTTGTGCTACTATATACGTAGGTCCAAGTATGTTATCAGTATTGATAATCTACAAGGGCTTTTTAGTTTATCCGCTCTATCGGATGCCTAAATGAGAATCCAGACATGTTGTTTGGCGGAGCACAACCGCTGATTATGTATAACAAAAAATTCAAAAAGTTTATGCAGTCTGTTATGGCAGTACCAATGCTCGTGATCGTAACACCATTCGCTGGAGTTACATCATTGCCTAGTCAGATTGCCTCACTTTCACAAAATAGCGTAATCGAATCTCCTTTGATAACAACACAGGCAGACAAGATTCGTAAAGAACAAGCAGAAAAGATTGACGCCTACTTTGAGTCAAAAGGCGCCCCTCTCGCAGGTTTCGGAGACAAATTCGTCGAAGAAGCTGAAAAGAATGGCCTCGACTATCGCTTACTCCCTGCTATCGCAATGCGCGAAAGTACTGGTGGTAAACAAGCTTGTAAAAAGGCTGCGAACAGTGTCTTTGGATACGGTTCATGTAAAATGAGCTTCAAATCTATCGATGATTCAATTCGAGTAGTTGCAGAAAGTCTTGGTGGTAACAACCCCAACACTGCTCGATATTACGAAGGCAAAACAACAGAGCAAATTCTTCGAAAGTACAATTCAGTGATTCCAAAATACCCACAAGAGGTGTTGAAGATCATGGATACTATCGGAGATGATCCAGTCGTTTTTGCGTAATTCTTATAACAAAACCCCGCTGACCTAGGTCAGCGGGGTTTTGTTATATCTGTTTTAGATTTTCGATTACAATACTGCGTTCTCCGTTTCGCTCAGTTACTTTTGCGGTGAGCGCTATAATTTTATCTGCCTCGACAATATCTTTTGTGGTCTCAAATAATTTACTAAAGAGCACGGCTTCAATTGAGCCAGTATGGTCAGAGAGCTTAAGGAATGCCATACGGTCGCCCTTTTTTGTTGTGACGGGGCGAATAGCGTCAATAATCACGGCAACAGTCACCGGCATACCAATTCTTATTTCTGTTTTAATTTTCTTAATTGTGGTGCCTACTTTTTCAATTTTTTCTTTGTATGCATCAAGAGGGTGTCCCGAGATATATAACCCTAATAAATCCTTTTCCCATGCGAGAAGTTCAGCCTGGCTTGCGTTAGGGACTGTAGTGAGATTGAGTGTGGCGGTAATACCACCTATTTCACCAAAAAGAGATGACTGAGTTTGAGACCCACGAGATTCTTTATTGAAAGCGAGAAGCATTTCCATATTCCCGACGATTTGAGCACGGTCACCAAGGTCATCCATCGCACCTGATTTTGCAAGTGCTTCTACTGATTTTTTGTTAAGATTTTTATGATTAATACGCTCAAAGAAATCAGCTAGTGTTTTGAATCCACCATTTGTTTTTCGTTCTTCAATAATCGAGTCTGCGATATCTCCACCAAGGTTTTTAATAGTATAAATACCAAATCGAATTGCTCTGCCCGTTTCTTTCATTGAATTACCGATAACTGTAAATCCACCAAAACTTTCATTGATATTTGGAGGTAAAACTTTAATATTCATTTTTTCACACTCGTGAACAATTTCAGCAATCTTTTCAACGTCGCCTGATTCAGCAGTGAGGATGGCAGTCATGTATTCGACAGGGAAGTTCGCCTTCATATAGGCGGTTTGGTATGCTACACGGCCATAACTCGCTGCATGGGCTTTGTTGAATCCATACGCGGCGAATGGTTCAATGAGGGCCCAGAATTCTTTTGCCATCTTTTCGGTCATACCGTTTTTTACAAATCCTTCGAGTAGTTTTGTTTTTTGGGCTTCCATTTCTGCTGGAATTTTCTTACCCATAGCCTTACGCAATTTGTCAGCTTCGAGCCATGAATATCCAGCGAGCTTAATCGCAATCATCATAACGTCATCTTGGTAGGTAATAACACCAAACGATTGATCGAGAATGTCTTTGAGACGTACATCGAGGTATTTAACGAGGGTTGGGTTGTGTTTACGTTTAATGTATTCAGGGATAGATTCCATCGGTCCAGGACGGTAGAGGGCCACCATTGCGTTAATATCATGAATCGTAGATGGCTTGAGCTCTTTGAGGTATCGAGTCATGCCTGATCCATTTAATTGGAAAAGTCCCATGGTTTCTCCTCGAGCTAACATTTCAAATGTTTTCTTATCTTTGAGATTAATACGATCAATATCAATATCAATATTATGAATCTTCTTCACGAGTTTAACTGCATCAGCAAGAATGGCAAGATTTCTAATTCCTAAGAAGTCGAATTTTGGTAGCCCCGCATCTTCAATACTATACATATCGTATTGCGTGATGATGTTTCCACCCTTAGGGTCAAATTGGATTGGAGAGAATTCATAGAGTGGTCGTGGGGCGATAACCACACCAGCTGCATGAACAGAGATGTGTCGTACACACCCTTCCATTTTTTTTGCGAGGTCAATAATTTTTTTTGTATCAGGTTCTTTTTTGTATGCTTCGGCGAGTTCTGGGATAATCTCCATCGCGTGGTCAATTGTCATTGGCATACCCTGGGATCCAAGTGGGATCATGCTTGAAATACGATCACCGACATTATATGGATATCCAAGAGCACGTGCGACGTCACGAACAGAACCTTTGGCCATCATTGTACCGAATGTTCCAATCTGGGCGACTTTATCTTCTCCATACTTTTCTTTTGCGTATGCAAGCATTTCATCTCTACGGTTATCGGCGTAGTCCATATCAATATCAGGAAGTGATGGACGTTCCGGATTTAGGAATCGCTCAAAGGGAAGTTTGTATTCGATCGGGTCAACATTTGTAATACCAATGAGATAGGTTGTGAGTGATCCCGCAACGGATCCTCGAATGTTTGTGAGGATGCCATTTTCACGAGCAAAACGAAGAAGGTCACTCACTACGAGGAAATACGCAGGATATCCCTTTTGTTTAATAATATCAAGCTCGTATTCAATACGCTTGAGGTATATATCGTTTTGAGGAAGTTCCCGAAATTCAAAACCGGCAAATGCACGTTCTCGGAGCATGCTATCTGCGGTTTTACCTTCTTCGATAGGGTAGTCAGGGAAGTATGCTTTGCCGAGCTCGAGATCGTATTCTTCGCACATGTCCGCGACCATACGAGTGTTTGCAACTGACTCTTCTGTGTCAGAAAAATACACGCGGGCTGTCTTCTCGTCGATTAGAGAAAAATCATCATCAGAGAATTCAAATTTACCAGTAGTGCTGTCTGCTCCTGTGTTGACCTGTAGTAGGGTATTGTGTGCTTCGTGGTCGTCATGACAGGGGTAATGAGAGTCTTGGGCTGCGACGGTGGGGATGTTGAATTTCTTGCCGAGAGCGATAAGTCCATCACGAAGCTTTTTGTCGCCTTCGATTTTTGGGTGTGAGTGTACTTCAATAAAATAATTTTCTACGCCAAATATTTCCTGATGTTCTTTGATGAGCATTTCTTGTCGTTCAGTGTTACCAGAGAGAACCGCTTGTGAGAGCTGGCTACCCATACACCCCGAAAGGCAAATGATTCCTTCGCTGTATTGTCGGAGGATTTCCTTGTCCATGCGAGGTTTGTAATAGTACCCTTCGAGGTTTGCGAGGGTGACTAGACGCATGAGATTTTTGTACCCTTGTTTATTTTTAGCGAGGAGGGTTAGGTGATAGCGTTTGTTGTCTACACCAGGTTCTTTGTCGGCACGTCCACGTTCGGCAATGTACGCTTCAACGCCGATAATCGGCTTTATGCCTGCCTTCGTGCATTCTTTGTAGAATTCAATAGCACCATACATGTTGCCGTGGTCAGTAACTGCGACAGCAGGCATGCCGTGGCTTTTTGCGATGCGAACGATATCCTGAATCTTTGAAAGTCCATCAAGAAGGGAATAATGAGAGTGGGTATGTAGGTGAATGAATTTGGAATCCATAGTTGTCGAATTATACCAGTTGAATGGTTTGAGTGACAAATTAGTGAAATGTGGTATATAATCAAGACAAGGATTGATTTTTCAGATAAAAGAGCGAGTAGCCAAACAGTGCTAATAAAATAAAGTATACGAAAACCGTTATGAATATATTCATAACGGTTTTTTTACCCACTGTTACTTATAGCGTTGCACCAACTTTTTCCTTTAGTGCTCGTTCTAGATTCTTCAAAAACTCATAGATGGTAATTTGTTGGTCGTGGATTTTTTGGGCTTGCTCAATACCAACGTACCTCCAGTGCCATGGCTCAGGAATGTATCCTGTTATTTTCTCTGCACCTTTTGGGTAACTCTGAATGAAGCCGTATGCATGTGCATGTTCCTTCATCCATGCGTATTCTTTTGAACTAACAAATTTTTCATAGGAGGTTTCGTCTGTTGTGCCTGACTTCATATCAAATGTCGTGCCGAGTTGGTGCTCAGAATGACCTGGACGAGCAACGCTTGGATAGGGCGTAGGTTTTTTCTTTTGAGCCTCGACTTCTTTTTTGTATACACTCTCTTGAACGCCACGTGAACGGAATCCTGATGTCAGTATCGGTTTCATTTTTAATGCTTCCATTGCTTCGAACATCGAAATGAGAGCATTTGCTGTATCTTCGGTGAGGCACGTTGCTGTACCTCGTACGTCAATGTGATTATTGAGAGGAATCAAATTTTTAGGAACATACGTTCCAATATCTCGGTCCGGGCCGACAGGAATGAGTGCAAGATCTGCGGTGGCGTTTTTAGGCTGAGGGCATGTTTGTGCTGCGACTTTTCCTCGAGTGATGTAGTCGGTTTTTAGTGGTTTTCGAATAACGCTCGGTTGGTATTTTTTATTCATTTCAACAACATGTTGTTCTACTGTGATTTTATTATTTTTATCTATCGTCATCACAACAGAAAGTCCACGCATTGTTTCTTTTGAAAAATATTGGTCAAATATAAAATTACCGAGTGAATATGCAATAAATTTACCCTTATACCATTCTGTTTCTTCGATGACATGAGGGTGGTGTCCAATGATGGTATCAGCACCCCAATCAATAATATTATGAGCAAATGTTTTCTGTCTTGTGTTTGCTGGCTTGTATTCTTCTCCCCAGTGAATAGAAACGACGAGGACGTCTGTTTGTTTCTTTGCATTTTTTATAATCGTTTCAAGTCGAGGATTTGCGAGAATAAGCGTGCCCGCGGTTGTATCATTTGCTTGTAGCCATGTCGGGCCAACATCGGTGAATCCTAAGAATCCAATTTTTACACCACGTACGGTAATTATTTTTGGATTTTCTGCCTCGGCTTTATTTTTGCCGGCACCAGTAAACAGAATCCCGTTTTCATTAAGACGTGAAATGGTATCAGAAAATCCAACAAGCCCGCGATCACCAACATGATTATTCGCAAATGAGACAATATCAAATCCAGCATTTTTAAGTCCTGGGAGAATTATCGGATTCATTTGAAAAGAAAAACGACTCCCCGAATCTTTACCTTTATCTGTGACTGGACCCTCGAGATTGCCAAAGGTAATATCTGATGCTGAGAGAAAGGTGTTTGTCGGCTCAAAAAATTTTACAAAATCGTTCATAAAATTTTTATCAATAGATCTTTCCACTCCACGGTCCATCATAATATCCCCAACAAATGTTAGGGTAATAGGTCGGTATTGTTCTATGGGGGCAGGGGCAGGGGCAGGATAATTATTGGCTGATACATGCGTATCAGTGTGTGTCATTAGAAGAGCGAGCCACAGTCCAAGAATTGTGCCAGATATTGCTGAGAGCGCTATGTGTTTATGGTGATGCTTCATGTTCTTATTGTAGCAAAAGATTGCTGAAATGTTGCGTATGGTACTATATATCCATGAAAGAAAAGTATATCGTCGGCATTGATGAGGTCGGGCGAGGACCGATTGCGGGGCCTGTGGCCGTGTGTGCGTTTGTGTGCCAAACAAAAAACTATGAATTACTCATCGCACGCGGAGTAGAGCATACCGGAGTATCTGTTCGTGACTCAAAAAAACTAACTAAAATACAACGCGAAAAATGGTTTGCATTTTTGCATTCTGAAAAGCAAAAAGGCAATTGTGATTTTTCTGTTTCGTATGTTTCTGCGTCGATGATTGATTCCTTTGGTATTGTGCCGGCAATAAAAAAAGCACTGAGTACTTCATTATCAAAAGTTGTGAGTGATCAAACGGAAACCCTGATTTATCTTGATGGGGGCCTAAAAGCAGATGAGAAATATGCAAACCAAGAAACATTCATAAAGGGCGACGAACTTCACCCTGTCATTTCTTTTGCTTCTATTGTCGCTAAAGTATCGAGAGATCGTGTAATGTGTTCCCATGCAAAAGAATATCCAGTATACGGTTTTGATTCTCATGCTGGCTATGGAACCAAGGCGCATTACGAAGCAATAAAAAATCACGGCCTTACACCTCTCCACCGAAAAACATTTATATCATAACTTCCAATCAATCCCATGGGATTGATTGGAAGTTAGTGGTATACTTTTCATATGAGTATTGAACGTGAAATTCTTAGTTACCTGGCTAATCAGAAGAAATCTCTAAAATACAAAGGTCTTCGTACGACAATGTTTATGTTGCCGAATTTTAAGTATTATAAATATCAAACATTGGCAGGTAAGTATTCTGGCTTGAAGAAGAAGGGGTATATACAAGATAAAAATGGAGAATATGTAATTACAAAAGAAGGAAGAAAATTTTTAAATACCACACATTTTCATTTTAAGAAATTTACAGCCCTAAAAACAAATAAAGATTCGAAAGATTTGCTCATTATGTACGATATTCCACAAGCGGACACAGTAAAACGTAATTGGTTTAGAAGAGAGTTAATAAAATTTAATTTTATAATGATTCAACGCAGTGTGTGGGTCGGACCATCTCCATTGCCGGATGAGTTTATTCAATATGTTAAAGAATTAAAACTCGGCGATAAATTTAAAACATTTAAATTAGCAAAGGGCTATACACCTTCCAATTAGTCCCATGGGACTAATTGGAAGTAATGATTGAAGTCGGAGGATTTGCTGTATTTATGGTTTTTTAGTTGAGCGCTATATAGCTAGCAACGATTCCTGCTGTTTCTCCGCGAAGAATAAATTGCCCAAGAGAGACGACTTCACACCCACTTTCTTCTGCTTGTTTGATTTCTTCATTCGTAAAGCCACCTTCTGGTCCCACGAACAAGGCGAGAGATTTTTCGTTTTTCGTTTGATAGGTATGTTCGCTTGGATTAAATATAATTCGTCGAGCATAGTGTCTGCTTTCTTTTAGCGCATCTTTAAAGATCATTGGTTCAGTAATCTTTGGTATATCATTTCTTCCAGAGAGCTCAGATGCTTCAGTTGCGATTTTGATTAGTCTTTCGTGTTTGATTCCCATTTTTATTGTCCGCTCTGTAATGAGAGGTATGATTTTACAAACGCCAATTTCTGAAGCTTTCTGTACTACCAATTCAAAATTTTCCTTTTTTAAAATTGCCATATATAATACAACTTCTTTTTGAGGAGATTTGTTTACTTTGCTCTGTTGGAGTACTTCAAGGGTTGCTTCTTTTTTTGTGAGCTCACTCAATATGCATGTCGCTTCACCATTATCTTTGTTAGCCAAAAGGAGTTCTTCTCCGTTTTTTAGCTTAAGAACATTTTTCCATTGATGAATAAGCTCACTATCTGTGATTTGTATTTTCCCATGTATGACTGTATAAGGGGTAATAAATCGATGAATCTTTTTCATATAGATTAATTATTTTTTGAGAGCCATTTTTTTATATCTTTCTCGTCTGATTTTTTCCATGCACTGTTTGAGTAAATACGTTCAAGAGCTTGCTCTATTGTTCTGTCTGCTCCTGGTGCGCGGTTCTTTTTGAAAAAAGATTCAATCTCTCTCGCGTCTTTCATTGTTGTGTGTGTTCCAAGTGGGGAGAGTAATCGTGACAAGAAGTGTCCACCTTCGCCATAGCGTTGTACCAAAAGGGGCCAATTATTTTTTACAAATTGCCAGGTGAGTTCGCGCCCATACTTATTTTGCCAGACAAGTGAAATCATAAATGGAGCATCTTGTCCTCGAACGTCTTTTGATAGTGCAAAGGCGAGTGTTTTGGCGAGTAATTTCTTGTTAGTAAAGTTTGCGAGGGCTCGCCCGTAACGGTCTTTTTCTTCTTGAAGAGATGTTTCTATGTATCGTTTCTTGAAATCATTCCATGTTTTAGCGTTGCCCTTCTGTGCCACAATTGAATACACAACTCCGCGAATATCAGCAGGCAATGACGAGTATCCTTGCTTGGCTTTTGCTAACGCTTCTTTAATTACATTGGTATCGCCAAAGAGCGCCATATTCGAAAGTGCTAGGTTTCGCAAAAATGTATGTGAATGGTGTTCGCCCTTTTTCTTGTCCCATCCGATATCTGACGCGAGCTCTTTGAAAATTGATTTACCGAAAGAGAAAAATGCTTTTTCTGTCTCTCTGTCATCGATAAGATTTAGTACGCGGTGTATCCCGCTCGATAACTCTGCCCATACAATAAATTCTTTTTCGTGAGTACAAGACGTTACAAGTTCGAGCGCCCGTGTCGTTGGAATATATCCACCTTCTGCAAGTGCGAAGGTATCTCGAACAATCCCTAGTCTGTCATGCGCAGAGAGGGTGCCGTCTGTAATTTTCTGGTGTAGCGATGCTGTTGTTTCAATATCGTATCGTACACGGGCTAGTGTACTTTCTCCTTTATTAATTTTTCCTATGTGTGTGTCAGGAATTTTTATATTTCTCCCTGTAAGAAGGAGGTTTTGATCACCTTTGTTTGTTTCGTATTTTATTGGAACATTCCAGAGAGTATGTTCTGTATCTCTGTTTGCTGAAATGCGACTTGAGAAAAATCGTGACTGAGATATAGCGTACGAATTTTTACTTTTAGAGAGAGTAAGTAATGGGTATCCTGTTTTTTTAGTCCAACTCATCATCATTTTTTGCACGGGCTTTTTACTGATGTGTTCGAATGATTCCCATAAATCTTTTGTTTGGGTATTCTTGTAACTATGTTTTTTTAGATAATGCCTGAGCCCATCACGAAAATCTTTTTCACCGAGATAATTGGCAAGCATACGAATAACTGTCGCGCCTTTTGCGTATGACACCATGTCGAAGATTTCACTTATTTCGTCTGGGTGGTGTACGGTAACTTCGATAGGATGAGAATGTGCAAGTCCATCAAGTCGTAGTGCCGCCGCCATGTCGCTTGTGAGGAATTGGTCCCAGATTTTCCACTCAGGGAAGATATGATCAACAGCAAGGTATTCAATATACGATGCGAATCCTTCGTTGAGCCAAAGGTCTGTCCACCATTCCATCGTAACGAGATTTCCGAACCATTGGTGTGCAAGTTCATGTGCGATAACGAGAGCCGCCCATTGTTTTGTGGACAGAGAAGAGTGCTCATCGTCGACAAGTAGCGCTGTTTCTCTGTAGGTGACTGCCCCCCAGTTTTCCATTGCTCCTGACTCGAAATCGGGAATCGCAATCATGTCGAGTGTTGGAAGTGGATATTTGATATTAAAATAATCATTGTAGAACTCGAGTGATTTAATAGCGACATCAAGTGCAAATTTTCCTTGATGTTTTTTGCCTGGTGTTGTAAAGACACGAACCTGTACATTATCCTTTGTGTGACCTTCAAGATATTCGAAATCACCAATGATGAACGCAAGGAGGTATGTCGACATGCGTGGAGTCGGTGCAAACTCAACAACCTTAAACCCTCCCTCATGTTCTTTTATAGACACAGGGAGTGTATTAGATATGGCAGTATGTGCTCCCGGTATGATGAGGGTCACATCAAAAATTGCTTTTTGTGCTGGCTCGTCAAAGCAAGGGAACGCACGTCGGGCGTCTGTGGCTTCAAATTGCGTGGTTGCAATATGTCGAGTTTCTCCGTTGATTGAGTATGTGCTTTTATAGAATCCACGAAGTGTATCACTGATGATTCCATGAAAGGTAAACGAAAGTTTTACTTTTCCTTTTGTAATGTGTTTGTCGAAATTAAATGTTGCTGTTTCATTTTTTGTATCATACGAGACAGAAGCAAAAATTTGTTGCTTGCCTTTGTGGATGTGCACATTTTCTATATCGAGGTCTTTTGAGTGAAGAGTAATCTCTTTTGTTTCTTTCAAAAGAGAGAGATGAATTGTTTCGGTTCCTGAAAAAGTGCATGACTGGAGGTCTGGTTTAAGTGCCAAGGTGTATCGCTCGGGGAGCACATAAGAGGGAAGACGTACTGATTTTGTATTCTTTCGAACGGGTTTTTTCTTTGTGGGCATAGTTTTTACAGTATATCAAAAAAACCTATTTTTAAAAGATTATTTAAAAACCAAAAAACTCCCAGTGGGGAGTCTTTTAGTTAGACTGTTCTATCTTATTTCGTTGCTTGTTCGATGCGCTCGAGAGCAACAATGAATGCTGTTCGGCGAATGTCTGTTTTTAGTTCTTGAGACCGAGCGTAAATAGTATTTGTTTCCTCATCCATAATTTTCTTGAGCTTTGCAAATACATCTGCTTCGCTCCAGTGTTCACCTTTAAGATTTTGTTCCCATTCAAAGGTAGAGACTGTCACACCTCCTGCATTTGCGAGGATATCTGGGATAACAGGAATACCGCGAGAATAGAGGATATCATCTGCTTCTGGTGTTGTTGGGCCATTTGCGAGTTCGAGAATCATTTTTGCATTAATCTTTTGTGCATTTGTTTCAGTGATTTGATTTTCAAGTGCTGCGGGAATAAGAACATCACATTCAAGTTCAAGAAGTTCTCCATTTGTGATTGTTCGTGAACCAGGGAAACCAACAATTGTTCCATTTGATTTTTTATATTCATTGAGTGCTCCGATATCGATTCCATCTTCTTTTACAATTGCACCTTTTGAATCAGAGAGAGCGATAATTTTGTGTCCGTTCTTTGAGAGGATTTCTGCTGCATTTCCCCCGACATTTCCGAACCCTTGAATGACTATAGTACATGAAGCGGGGAGTGAGAGTTTTTCTTTCATAACATCAAATACATAAAATCCACCGAGACCTGTTGCTGGTCCTCTGCCTTCAGAGCCACCGACCTCTATCGGCTTACCAGTAATCACAGCATTTGTTTTGTCTCCTGTAATTTTTGCGTACTCATCTACCATCCATGACATGATTTCTGGTGTTGTGTTTACATCAGGCGCTGGTACATCAACATCTGGGCCAATCACTGGCGCCATTCCACGAATCCATCCACGAGAGAGTTTCTCAAGTTCTGTTTTAGAGAGTTGTTTTGGGTCAACAGTAATACCGCCTTTTCCTCCACCCATGGGAATATTTGCTACTGCGCATTTGAGTGCCATCCAGAAGGCGAGTGCTTTAACTTCGCTTATATCAGTATCTTGGTGGTAGCGAATACCTCCTTTGTATGGTCCACGCGCATTGTTGTATTGTACGCGGTATCCTTCGAATATTTTAAGTGCCCCATCGTCCATTGTTACGGGAATTGCAATACGTATTTCTCTGTTTGGTTGTGCTAGTCGAGAGATGAATTCAGGACTAAACGGTTTTATTTTTGTTGCTCGGGCGAGCTGGGACATCGCGTTTTCGAATGGATTATTCATTGCATAAAATTGTTTATCTATAATAAGGAAATTATACTCCATTTCATTATTTTGCGCATATATCCTTATTTTACAAGGGTTTAACCCTAAGGTAGGGGTACTTGACAAATAGCATAATAATATGCTATAATACCAGTATGAAAAATACAAAAGTAAATCAAATAGCAGTTATCGGTGCTCTTGCGATTTTTCTTCTTAGTTCAAATCAAGCACTTGCGTATGTTCCAGGAGTATGGGATTACCAGCCTCGTATGAATACTGTAGGTGAACTTTTCACTGAAGGTACAGCGACACCAGTTGCTCCAACTCCTCAGACACAACAGAATTCTACTTCTCAGGCAAATACGCAAACACAGACATCTACTCAAAATACTACTCCAAAGAAAACAAGTACTGTTGCAAAAAATACAACAAGTACTACAGCGGAGAAAGCAGAGAAGGTGGAAACTGTGGAAGGGAATGATCTTGCTGCATTATCACTTCAGGGTTCTGGAGGATTTATGCCAAGTTCAGTGTGGCAGTGGATACTCGTTGTATTCCTCATCCTCATTATCATCATCCTTGCTCGAAAATTTTCTAAGAAGCACGCATCGCACGCAGACCCACATTCTGCTCAGGCACACTAATTATTTGTAAAAACAAAACACCGCCTCAATTTTGAGGTGGTGTTTTGTTTTAGAAGGTGGAGAACAATTACATTTGTTGTCCTGCCATATTCTCTTTTTTGAAACCAACAGAAAGAGCGATAACAGAAACAAGTAAATGGAGAACATTGTCTGCCATGTTTACACCAATAAGACCGAGCACTGTTGTGCCTTGAACAAAGCCGACGAGAGTGACAACGAGATAGACTACACCGAACACCTTGAAGAATTTCTGTGGTGCTGTTGATGCAAATGTGAGCGCAAGAATACCTGTCAAAAGGTGGATTAGGTTGTGAAGTGTGTCTACTTCAAAAATACCCAATAAGTGACCATCTGTTGTTATTCCTGGAACAAATCCAAGTACACCGATTGCTAAAAATACAATACCGAACCATTTTGCTAATTTTGATGCATTCATGATTACTTTTGTTTTTTGAAACAATACTATTAATAATACTTATATTGTCTCACACTCAAAAAAGTACAACAAGAGCAGGGTAGTGTTTATTTTTCACCAAGGTCGAGTATTTCATCGATACGAATCTGACTTACGAATTCTGGTACGTGAGATACGAGTATCATTGCGCCCTTGTATTCATCGAGTGCGCGCGCTATCACAGGGAGATGGCGGAAATTGATATGGTTGGTCGGCTCGTCGAGAATAAGGAGTCCAGGACGGGTGAGTACAAGCTGTGCGAATGCGACGAGACCTTTTTGGCCTTCAGAGAGACTACCTATTTTAGTATGTACCATATCTCCGGTGATCAGGAATCCTGCAACTGTTGCACGAATAGTTTCTTCGTTCACTCGACCAGTTACTTCTTCGAGTGTGTGGGCAAGTGATTCAAATACAGTGTGATTGAAATTAAGTGTTGAGAAATCTTGGCGATAATAGCCGACACGTACATCGGGTGCGATAGTTGCTCCTTTTGCTTTGCCTTGGGCGAGTGCCTCAAGAAGAGTACTTTTGCCGATGCCATTTGGTCCTGCCAGAAGAAGATGTTTGTTTTTGCGGAGCTTCACACTCGCTTTAACATCTTTTGGTTTGTTGTTTTTGAGAATAGAAAGAGAGGTGATAGTAACGATATCTCCAATTTGTTCTTCTTGGAAGGGAATAGTAAACGGACGAATCGTTCGGTCTTCTTTTCTGACGTCTACTTTTTCTTCTTCGAGTTCTTCTGCGAGATCACGCATACGCTTGGCGACAGCGCGGAGATTACCTCCTTTCATGGCAAAAGCATTTGCTTGGTCTTTTTTTGCTTGGATTTCTTTTGAGAGAAGTGCATTTTTTCTATTTTCTCGCTCCATTCGTGCGGCGATTTGGTCACGCACATCTGTATAGTTACCGACGTATTGCTCTATTTTTCGAGTATAGACATCGAGATAGAGGACTGCATCAGTAAATGAGTTGAGGAAGTGTGCGTCGTGGGAAATAACGATAACCGTCTTTTTGTATTTCACAAGAAAATCTGTGAGGTGTGCGATACCTGCCTTGTCGAGATTGTTTGTTGGTTCATCAAGGAGGAGAATATCCGGCTCTTGGATGAGTGCCGATGCGAGGAGGAGACGTGCCTGCTGACCACCAGAGAATGAACTGATGATTCTGTCATGAACTTTTTCATGACCCTTGAGATTTACAACTTCGAGAACATCATCGATGCGCGGGTCGATGTCGTAGACTTTTTGTGTAAAACATTTTTCAAAAAATGCGCGGACGGTGAGCTCAAGTTCGTCTCGAGGGATAACTTGTCGAGAGAGGGCTATTGTTGCGCGTTGGGCGAGGTGGATTTGCCCTTCTTCTGGTTCCTGTGTTTTGGTTATAAGTGAAAAGAGAGTACTTTTACCAGCACCATTTTGACCCATGATCGTGACTTTCATCCCACGACGTATCGAAAAATCGACCTCTTCTAAGATCGGTTTATTAGGCCCGTATTCAAATGAGACTTTCTCGAATCGTATAACGACCTCTCCGTGTGCCATATAGATATCTACTGTATAGTATTTTGGCGTAAATACCAAATAGCTAAAGCACCCCGACCGAAGTCGGGGTGCTTTAGGGAAATAATTATTTCTTCTTTTTTCGTCCTGCTGCCTTTTTTGCAAGCATTTCTTTCTTTGCTGTAAGGCGTTTCTTTGTTTTGCGAGAAAATCTTGATTTAGGTTTAATTCCAAGATTTGTATTTCGTTTTGCCATATTACTTTTTGTTTATTAATAAGATGTCTCTAGTATATGACAAAGAAGCGAATATGCCTAGACCTTTTTGCATTTTAAGGTTATTTTTGATAGTATATTTTGTGTATTCCCCTGTAGCTCAGCGGTGGAGTGAGAAATGGGTAAGGGACCTATTTCGTAAGGTCAGAGCGCGGCGGCGCGAGACGGGGTCGCGAGATTTTTCAGTAGAAAAATACTTGTGACATCGATTGCCCATTGTTTGCGGTTGTACAACAAATTCTGATTATTAAAATTATTAGTAGTCAGATATGTTTGATAACAAAATATTCCCCTGTAGCTCAGCGGTAGAGCAATCGACTGTGGACATTTTCCTCC
>JBAYUP010000017.1:0-15148 GCA_041675045.1 Minisyncoccota bacterium
AGCCCAAGAAGCTCCTGAACAAAAAAGCGAGCAAAGTGTTCATGAACACGAAGCTGAAATTCCTGAAGAAAAAATGGAGGAAGTGTACGAAAGAAAAGACTTAGAACAACACGGCTCCACAAAGGAAGCTGAGTAATCTATTTCTTGCCGGTACTACCAAATCCTTTTTCACCACGAGTCGATTCGCTAAGCGTTTCGACTCGTTCTAATTCTGCTATGACCACAGGAATGATAACAAGTTGCCCAACTTTATCACCCTCCTCTACTGTGTATGGTTCGCCTGAAAGATTCACAAGATGTGTATTGTATTCACCGCGATATCCCGCATCAAATACTCCACCCATTGTATGAAGTCCTGCTTTTGAAATACTTGATTTGTCTTTGACGATACCTGCGTGCCCTTCAGCGAATTCAAGCGCAAAGCCGTGCCAAAACCGATGATGCCCCATCGGTGGAATAGTGACCGTCTCCATCGCATACATATCCATACCGACATCCCCTGGGTGCGCGTAGGTTGGAAGTTTGGCATTCTCTTTTAATTTTTTAACTTTGATTTTCATCCTATTTGAAAATGTCATCAAAAACAGTAATTAATTCGGAAACTTCTTGATAATTTATTACCGTGATATTTTTATTACCCGCAATCATTGCAGAAATTTTCTTAGAAGCCCCTTCTCGATACAAACAAATAATTCTTTTGCCAAGTGCCTCAGCATATCCTATCTCATATCCAACACCTATACTATGAGTAGTTACTTCTGCAATAAGAATATCTGAGGACCTAAGCCATTCTACATCTCTTGTGTAAATATATTCATCATTTGGACCATCTTCTATTCCAAGAACAGAAAGAGTTTTATCTCCGATGTGCTCTGTAAGAACCTCACCATGTTTTTTTAACATGATAATAATTTGTTCATAAATATGAACATCATCTCTACCTCCTCGTATTGAACCTGCAAAATATATTTTCATAATTTTATTTTAAAACTTTTTTAACTTCTTTATAAACCATCTCATGAATTGCTTCACGAGAGAGAATTTCTTTTTTAGGAGCACATTTTATTTCTATAAAATTGTTTAATTCTTTTATTAATTTAACTGCACTTTTACGCGAATTCTCAAGATATTTAATATCATACTCCGCAAGGTCTGTTTTCCTACGAAGATACGCTCGTTTTGCTCCTGTTTTTTCTCGTACTTTTATTAATTTCTGTGTAATTGAAATTGGAAGAGAGAGATAAAACACAACATCAGGACGTGGAATATTGAATACTGAATATTCCATAGTATCGAGCCACCCAAGAAACTCTTTACGCTTCTTGGTATCGTGAATTTTTCCCCCCTGATGAATCTGATTTGAACTCACATAACGATTTGCAAGAACAATATATCCTTTCACAAGCCATACATTTATTTCTTTTGACGATTCCCACCTATCAGCCGCGTAAGCAATTGAAGCAATTTTAGGGTGGATATTTGTCCAATTATAATATTTTTCTTGTAAACAGTGTGCAATAAACCCACCAAAAAAATTCTTATAGTATTCTGGAAAATCAACAACCTTTACCTTCTTGCCCTCTTTTTTCAAACGCTTCTCCAAAAGAGCAACTTGTGTTGCCTTTCCACTTCCATCTGTGCCATCTATGACTATAAGTTTTCCTTTTTTCATTTTATATAAATTTCTTTTGTTTGTAATACCTCGATTGACTGCTGGCACATATAAAACAAAGGTGCTGGTAAATTGTCGATATCATACCAACCCCATGATTCACATTTATCAGGTTCTAATATTTTAGGTTCTCCACTTTCCCAATCAGCAATCACCCCGACGTGAACATAGTGCTTTGGTTTATAAGCGGTTACATTTGAAAGAAATTGAAATCTGATATTTGTAATACGAATACCTGCCTCCTCCATTGTTTCCCTCTCTGCACACTCTTCAAACGATTCCATATATTCAAGATGCCCACCCGGAAAAGAATACTCCCCTTCACCGTGAGACCCCTTTCGTTTACCGAGCAAAATCTTGCCCTCTTTAAAAATCAATACACCCACACCAACTTTCGGTTTGTTATTTTCTTGTTCCATTTTATTTCTTAAAACCATTAATTTTTTCATATAATTCTGGGTTTTTAAGACGAAGATATGTTTCTCGCTTTGAGGGAATTTTTTGTATCTCTATACCAAACTGTTTTACAAAAGAAAGAATTGCATCTGATGCTTCTTTTGCCTTTTCTTCACTGTCGACCAGTAGCTCGACTTCGCAAAGCTCATACCCAAAATCCATATTATCTAAATCGATGATAAATGCTCCCTTTTTATATTTTTTACGATTATTTACATAATCAGAAAAAACAATCATATTTTCTTTGGTGTATTCTTCAATAGAAACAGAAATTTGTAGATATTTTTTTATTTCTTCTTCGTCTTCAATTTCATGACTGATTGAGTCAGTTTCATCTTCTGATAATTTTTTGTCAATTTTCAATTCAAAATTACCATTTCTATTTCGAAGTTTTACATTATCGTAAAATAACCGCAAATCTTCAAAATCATAATAAATATCATGATTCACTTTTTCGCCCAAAAAATCAGCATCTTTTAATAATGCTTCTAATTGTTCTTTCGTCGGCTGAAATTTTTTCTCTACTTCAATCATACTATTTTTATTCAAAAAATTTATTTTTTAAAAATACAGTGAAATCAGCCATCTCCTTTTGATTATTTTCTAAAAATTTATTTTTTTCTTCAACGGATAGTTTATTCATTCGTTCATCAAATTTCTTCCAATTATCAAGACCTAATCCTCTACTTAAAGAAGTTTGAATTCGAAAACCCCTACCAAATCGTTCAGCCATAATATCCCCTCCCGCAAGATAAGATTTATGTGATAGATAAAACTCTTTCAGTAATGTGTCAATTTTTTGCTCGACCTCCTTTCGTTGATTAGAAAATTTTTGTTGAATTTGTATTATTTTTTCATACAACTCTGGATCATCTTTTTTTGCTGATTGTTCATTGGGATATTTTTTTTCTTCAACTCTTTCTTTAATTTTTGTAAATTCAAGAAAATCTTTTTTATCAAAAGCATCTATGTCAATCCAGGGATATGGCAAACCTCTATCTAGGTGTCCTTCGCAAGACCCACTGGTATTAAAACCAAGTGCACTAAAAGCCACAACGGATTCTTTTATATTGGAATCAATACGCTTCCCAAGTCGATCGGTAATCATTTCAACCTCTTTAAATTTACTATTCCAAAGATTCTGTTTCTCTGTATTTAAATTTATTTTTTCAGGATTAAATTCCATCTTATTTCTTCCAACGAAGGACTTTATCAATCATACCGGCGATTTTAATCATATCTTTTTCTTTCTTGCCTCGTGTTGTTTCTGCACAAGTGCCGAGACGAATACCAGATGGATCCATCACTCCGCGAGTGTCTCCAGGTATTGTGTTCATGTTCACGATAATTCCTGCTTTTTCAAGTCGCATGCTTGCCTCTCTACCAGACACACCTTTGCCGTTCATCCATGTATCAAGAAGTATTAGATGTGAATCAGTCCCCCCAGAGATAACGTGCCAGCCAAGTTTCCCTAATTCTTTTGCAAGTATTTTTGCATTCTTCACTACTTGCTTCGCGTATGTTTTAAAATCAGGTCGAGATGCTTCAGCAAGCGCCACAGCTACCGCTGCGATATTGTTCTCGTGCGGTCCACCGAAAAGTCCTGGGATAATAACCTTGTCGAGTTTCTTGTCGAATTCTCGCGCGTCTTTGCGAATAAATAGAATCGCTTGCCTAGGACCACGAAGACTCTTATGTGTCGTTGTCATTACAGAATCAGCATGAGGAAATGGCGATGGATACGCGCCACCTGCAACAAGTCCTGCGAAGTGCGACATGTCGACATGGAGAAGCGCGCCACATTTATCAGCAATCGAACGAAATCGATTGAAATCAACAACACGAGGATATGCAGTAAATCCAGCAACGATTATATTCGGCTTCTCTTTCATCGCCAATTTCTCAATCGCATCATAATCAATCATCTCTGTCTGTGGATCAACTTCAAATTGAATTGGCTTCCAGAGTTTGCCCGTCATCGAGAGTGGATGTCCGTGTGTGAGATGCCCCCCTGATGTGAGTTTCATTCCCATGATTTTCCCACCGATTGGGACAAGTGTAGAATAGAGTGCGAAGTTCGCAGGGCTACCAGAGAGAGGTTGCACATTAATATGCCACTCGCTCGTTTTGAGTTTGAAAAGTTTGTAGGCACGATCAATCGCCATCTGTTCAACTTTATCGATAATACTGTTCCCCCCATAGTAGCGACGACCGGGATAGCCTTCGGCGTATTTATTGGTCAACTTTGAACCGAGTGCAACAAGTACATCATTTGAAACATAGTTTTCTGATGCGATAAGATTGATAACACTTTTTTGTCTTTTTTCTTCGGCCTTTATAAGTTTCTCGATTTGTTTGTCGCGCATGGGAGTTTGAGTAAAAATAGTAATGCCCTGATTTTACCATGGAGCACCCAAACAAAAAAGCAGGCCATTTTCGTATATACGAGGCCTGCTTTTTATGAAGAATTGTTTTCAAAATCTCTTTTACGTTTCCATTGATAATAGTAGCCCTTAAACCAGTGAGATACCACCATCAAAACAATACTAACAACAAGAACACTCACAACTAAAATAAAGTTATTCGCCACTGTGCTAGAAAAGAGTAGGTATAAAACAAAGTAGATTGCAGAAATAAAAGTAAGTATGGTTGCAAAAAACCAAAACCCACTCGTCTTAAATTTAAACTTAAATTTCCCCAGTATTTTCATGAGTGTTTAATTTACACTCAAAATAACCTAAAAATAGACATGTGTCAAACTTGAAATTGTTTACCGAGTATATTGTCTGGGTTATCTATATTAAACAAACGCTTACTGTCGTCTAAGAGATAGACATTACCAAGTGGAAGTTTTCGCATATTCTTCCAACATACATCACAGCACCACCAATGCCCCCAGAGATACACATCAACTGGAATATCAGGCAATCCTTCGCTGATGAGCATTTTAGCAGCTCGCGACTCTGCATGATCTTCTTTTTTTGCACAGCCAGGACACATCCAGTACATCGTACCTGATTTCACCCCAAGTGCATGTCGAATACAAAATTTTTGATGAAGTGAAATAAGTTTTTCTGAAGAAAGTGGATTTTTGTTTGAAGCCGAAGCAAGAATCTTTCCATTGGCAACAATCACTGCACCTGTGGGCTGTTGCCGATCGTTTGATAAACGAGCAACTTCTCTGGCCTGAGCCATAAAGGGATTATTCATATCTGTATATTTTTCTTCTATTTCCATGAGCTTTTATTTTACTGTATACTCTACTATATGACAACTTTTGACACAATCTACCAAAATCTCATAAAGAAAATACTGACAGAGGGTATTGAGGAATTAAATGAGCGCACAGGATACAAAACAAAAGCCCTGCCTGGATTAACATTCCAAATCGACATCGAACGTGATGGGTTCCCTTTGCTTACCCTTCGCAAGCAACCAATCAAATCACCAATCGCAGAACAGTGTTGGTTTATTCAAGGTGAAAAAGACACAACATACCTGCGAAAATTTACAAAGATGTGGGATAAATTCCTCGAAGAAGATGGCACACTCGCATCAGCATACGGCTGGCGATGGAGACACCATTTCGGCAAAGACCAGCTTGGCTCGCTCATCGCGCTCTTACAAAAAGACCCGAGTTCACGTCATGGGGTGATTATTACCTGGGACCCAAAAGACGACGGCTACGGCGGAACACCAAAGAAAAATGTTCCATGCCCGTATACATTCACCGTAAATATTATTGGTGGGCGGTTACACTTACATAGTGTCATTCGTTCAAACGATATGATGCTTGGATGTCCGTTTGATACAATCGGCTTTGCGCTTCTCCAATGCATGCTTGCCCAAAAGCTTGGAGTAATCGCCGGAGTATACACTCACACTATTTCAAATGCACACATTTATGAAAACCATTACGCTGGAGCAAAAGAGATTATTGCTCGAACAAATGATCACAAAAACATAACACTGCACTTGCCAGAGAATGCCTTTGACCGTGCCGAGAAAAAAGACGAGGCACTCGTTGAAGAAATTTTTACGGATTTGCAGTCACAATACAATCCCCTCCCTCCTATTACCGGACTTGAAATTGCACTGTAATATGACACTCTCACTCATTGCTGCCATTGGGAAAAATAACGAACTTGGGAAAAATAATTCCCTTCTTTGGAATTTACCGAAAGATATGGCGCATTTTCGCGAAACAACACGAGGACATGCTGTTATTATGGGACGAAAAACATTCGAATCAATCGGGCAACCGCTACCAAATCGCAGGAATGTTGTCATCACGAGAGATGCTTCATACGCACACGAAGGCATTGAAGTTACTCACTCGCTCAACGAAGCACTGGAACTTTTCTCAAAAAGCGATGAAGAAGTTTTTGTCATCGGTGGCGCAGAAATATATATACAAGCAATGAAGAGAGCAGACAAACTCTACATCACATGTGTTAATGAAAGTTTCCACGATGCTGATACATTTTTCCCTGTAATAGATGAGCACATCTGGAAAAAAGTGAAGGCGGTACACCATCCAAAAGACGAATTACATTCGTACGACATAGAAATCAGAGAGTATGTAAAATAATCCGGCAAAAAATAAAACCCCTCCGTAAAAAGAAAGGGTTTTATTTTTCATTTATTTAAATAACAAATTTTAATGACGCGAAAGATTTGACGGAACCTGTGTTAATTGAACTTTTTCAATTACCTGCTGAATAGTATTTTCCCAATCCATATTCCAGCTCAGACGGAATTCATTTTTCGAATTTTTATTAAATCCATAGTTATCATCATATAAAACATGAATCAAGCCGGTATTTTTCGAATAATCAAATGCATCAGGCCTATCATCAATGATAATCTGCCCATGGAAAACATGTTTAGAATCAGTCGGAATAAAACGTGGAGCGTCTTCTTGTAAGTGTACCCGCAACCATTCTTTCTTTTCTCTTACCACACGGCACCAAATTTCATCTCTTTTTTGTAAATCAGTGATACTCAGACTTGCGTCATTAATTTCTGATAGCGGATTAGATACCACCCACACATTTACAATGCCTTGAAGAGAACGAACAATGTCTCGCAAATTATCAACTGGTCGCATCCCATCAAGATAAAATCCTGCAGGTGGATAGGTAAATAATTCATGCAAAAATGTCGTTACATCACTTCGTGACGTGTAGTTTCTAGAATGATCCCACACCTCCATTTCATATAAATTCTTAAATACTACATCGGGGAAACGATCAGCGAGGAGTGCTTTTACTTTTTCTTCAAAGTGATTTATCACTTGATCCATATCGAGAGCCAAGTTGATGTCTGGGAATAATGGTTTTCGTGTCATATTATTTTTAAATTTTTAAAAGAATACAACAATAAACCTCTAAAGTAGAGCCCCGATATATCGGGGCTTTACTTTTATACCTATGGATCAATATCAGTTTTTTCTCGTATGAAAATATCTTTGCCGTCGGGTGATTTTGATTTTTTATATTTGCGATTTTTATTCGTCTCGATTTTTTGTACAAGTTCTTGTTCTAGGTCATAACCGAGAATCTCACACATACCAAGTAAAAATATAGCAACGTCAGCAAATTCTTCTGCGACACCATCTTGGTTTTTGTTAAACTTTGAAAATGCTTCAGACAATTCTTCGTGTGCACGGCAAAATTCAAGCGCGACATCGGTCGTATTAAATCCTTTCTCTAGCTTATTCCGCATTACTTCCTTCTGGAGTTCTTTGAGGTCTACCATACGCCAATTATATTCTCTTTTTCTTAATCCGCAACTACGAGAAAAAACCTTCTTCTTTGAGTTTCTTATATTGTATTTTGATTACCTCAGGTTTATACGGGAGAGATGTTACAAGACGAGACTGCGACATTTTAGAATTCTCTGTATAGAGACGAATAATAGCCCCACGAACCTGACGCATCGAGCCATTGAATTTTGATTGCTTCGTGTGATGTTTACTTTTCCGACTCGGATTCGGCACTGTCGCTTTAAGCATCGCACCATAATCCATGAGTGCGTTGTACCATTCGCGTGGGTTTTCCTTATCCATATATTTTTCAATAAGCGGGAGAAGCTTGGCGTCAGGAACTTTTTTTGATTTTGGAAAAAAGAAATGAATAAACACTGCGCGAATATTTGTTTCAATCATGACCGTTGGAAGATTATAAGCAAACACCATAATAGCACTCGCTGTATACGGCCCAATACCTGGGAGTGCAATCAGGTCATTATAGGTTTTAGGAAATTTTCCTTTGTGTTTAGTAACGATAGCTTCCGCCGTGCGTTTCAAAAGAAGCGCACGGCGATTGTATCCGAGTCCTTGCCAGAGAGAAAGAACATCTCGCACGGGCGCTTCGGCAAGCGCCTGTGTATTCGCAAACGCTTTCAGAAATTCTTTATATTTAGGCACCACTCGTGCACTTTGCGTCTGCTGAAGCATCACCTCAGATATGAGTATCCTATATGGATTGCGTGTCCGTCGCCATGGAAGCGCACGTTTATGCGTGCGATAGTATGAATATATTATTTCTTGAAATTTGTGAATGGTCATTTATCTCAACACAAAGAATCCAAGAATCATAGCTGTGAAATTGAGCACCGTGTGTGCAAGAGAAATTAAAGGTAAATTTGGGTATGCGTAATATATCCATGCAAAAGCAATCCCACCCATAAACGTAAGTGGCAGTACAAAAACAGTGTCGAGATAAATAACGTGAATGAGTGCAAACACCGCTGCGTTCACAAAAATAATAAGAAACATATTTGAGAATGCTCGTCGGAGCATATTCATTAATATTCCACGAAAAACAATTTCCTGTAGAACACTAATAGGGACAAATAATAGTAAGAATTTCTTGTTATCCCACCAATCGAGAAATGGTTCATGTGGTGCGATTCGTGCAAGCCACACCAGAAACAACACTCCCCCAACAGTGAAGAGTACGTATGGTCGCCAATCATTTTTCCATGACGAAGTAATCCCCATATCTCCATACGTCCACTTTGCATTCCACACAATACCGAGCAGTAATAGTGCGACGCCAACAAGCATGAGAAAGCGTAGACTATCGGGTATCACACCAAAATATAAAAGAATAGTCGGGATAACGAACAAATAGAGAATCTGAGCCCAGACAAGCTCTTTTTCATGACTAGATTGTGAGGGAATATGTTCCATAAGATATCTCCATTATATCACGCACCTAGGAAAGGATACTTCTCACTCGAGAAACATCCTTTGCAATTTGATCAGATAAAATAAATGAATCAGAGAATTTTTTCACCTCGCGAATATATTCAACAATATCAACTTCAATCACAACACCGTGTGTCTCGGGAATAGTTTCGTCTGTCTCATCAAGCAAGAAAACCTCTATACTTCTATCTTCTTGGTCAAACGTAGGTACGGCACCATAATGTAATGCTCCTTTGTATGGAACATCGTTAATGGTCACCCATGAAGCGTAGACACCTTCATCAAGCACGAGCGTATCAGGAACTGCAAGATTTATAGTAGGAAAACCAATCTGATGCCCACGCCCTTGTCCTTTAATTTGTTGTGTTTTGAATATCATATTCCTGTGCTATTTTTACTGAATTAAGAACAGCGCGTACCGCAGTGCCACCCGTCTCGATACGTTCTAGTGCTTGCGTGTGATTCTTGCACGTTAGAACACCAAAACCGATTGGGATATTCGAATCGAGAGTCACTCGCAAAACTCCTTCACTTACAATTTTACATACATATTCAAAGTGTGGTGTCTCCCCTTCGATAATAGTGCCGAGCGCAACGAGTGCATCAAAAGATTTGTTGCTCTTCGCGAGAGTCGAAAGTACAAATGGTATTTCAACACTCCCTGGAACTTCATGCACAGTAATATTTTCTGGCTTGATTCCATACAGTGCACACATATCCTGCGCACTTTTTAATAATTGAGCTGAGACATCAGCATTAAACATCGCGACTACAATCCCCACGCGATATGAAGATGCGTCAAAAATTTCGAAATTTCCTTGTAGTGAGTGTTGAGACATAATTTATGATAATCGCTTAGTAATATATTTAGCTAGTATATCAAATTCAAGATTAACAAAATCTCTTTTTGATTTATCAGCAAGTGTAGTGTGAGTCAGAGTATAACTCACAAGAGCAACAGAAAATTCATCCCGGGCGACATCAACAACCGTCAGTCCAACACCATCAACCGTGATTGAACCTTTTTCTACAACAAGATGATTAAATTTTTTGGGAAATGAAATCACATAGACCGTTCCAGCAGAATTAGATTGGATAGACTTTATCGTACCGATTGCATCCACATGACCCAAGACAAAATGCCCATCTAATTTATCAGAGACATGGAGTGCTTGCTCGAGATTTACGTAAGCAGGAACAGACTGGCCAAATGAAGTCTTCGCGAGTGTTTCCGGCATAAGCTCACATGAGTATGCAGTACGCGCAACATGCGCCACAGTTAGACAAACCCCATCGGTGGCAATAGAATCCCCTGGTGCAATTTTCCAACCAACAGGTTTCTTAATATCCAGAAAAAGAGACCCCCCTTTCTTGTGAGAATGTATGATGTGTCCTTTGGCTTTAATTATTCCTGTAAACATATATGGTGAATAGAAAATACTATCATATACAAAGAGAAAAGCTACTGGGCAAAGTATACTTTTTTTCATCGAAAAACAAAAGGAGTCTTCCCTAACAAAAGCCCCGTCTACAGCATTCTGTAGACGGGGCTTTGTGTATCGTTTCTTTTAGTTTTCAATAAACGTGAGAGCTTTTCCTGTCTTACCACCACGGCCTGTTCGGCCAATACGATGAACGTAGTCTTCGTATGTCGCTGGCAAGTCAAAGTTAATCACGTGAGAAACATCAGCAATATCAAGTCCTCGAGCCGCAACATCAGTTGCCACAAGAATATTAGACTTATTTGTCTTGAATTGTCCGAGAGCATGCTGACGCTTTGAGTGATTCTTGTCGCCATGAATAGATTCTGCTTTGAATCCCATAGAAAGAAGTGTCTTTGAGAGCTTCTCTACTCCATGTTTTGTTTTACCGAAAATAAGGACTTTGGTAAGATCATCACTGCGAAGCAATTTTTCAAGTGCATCTACTTTATCTTCACCACGAGCAACACGCACAACGTCTTGGTCGATTGATTTTGAAGTATCGCGAGTCTTCACAGATACCGTAACTGGATTTGTGAGGAATGTTGAGATAAGTGCTTCAATTTCTTTTGACAATGTAGCTGAGAAAAAGAGCGTATGACGCTGTTTTGGCATCAAGTTCATCATGAATTTGATATCAGCGATAAATCCCATATCAAGCATTCGGTCTGCTTCATCAAGTACCACAGTAGAAAACTGTGCGAGATTGATATTACCTCGATCAATAAGATCTTTTAATCGTCCTGGAGTACCGATAATAAAATTATTCTGATATCTGAGAGATTTCACCTGTGGGCCAATTGGCGCACCACCAACGCAACAGACACCGAAGATTCCAAGTGACCGTGTGAGGCCACGAAGTTCATCTCCAATCTGAATTGCGAGCTCTCGTGTTGGCACAACGATGAGTACATTCTCATTTTTATTTTTCACCACTTTATCAATGAGTGGAATGAGGAATGCTGCTGTTTTACCTGTACCAGTATTTGCGATACCGACAATGTCATGACCTTTGAGAACATGAGGAATAGCGCGATCTTGAATCGGTGTTGGGAGTACATACCCCTTATCCCCAATCGCACGCTTTACCTTCTCGTCTACGGCAAAGTCACTAAAAGAATGCTCAGGTGTAAATACATCCTGTTCTTCAGTAATTGAAACTTTATTAATAAATTTTGAGAGGTCAAAATAACTTTTATTTTTGAACCCGCGATTACCTCCACTTCGTCGTGGCGAAGAAGAAAAGCGTCTTGTGTTGCCACCGGCAACAGGGCGCGTACCATTCCGTGATCCGGAAGGACGGCGTTTTTGTATATATGTCATACTAAACTATTTCAATCTATAAATGTTAATCGTATGGCGATTGAACATCTCGCAAGTTCTTGTATGCTCTAATAAAGAGAAATGGGGCGTATCGCCCCTATAAAAACCTAGGAGAAAACCTTACTCTTATATGATAACTTATTTTAGATAGATTGTCAAATACCCCACCTACTTCCTGAAAAACCATTTAGCGAGCTCAACTAAAACGATATTCAACACGAGCCATCCGAACACAAACCAGAGCCAGACAAGAGGTATAGGAGCAAGGTCAAATAGCCCTCGCAGTGCGGGTATCGCCATTGTCGCAACGAGGAACACACAGGCAATGATAATACTTTGATTTAATTTTTTGTTTGAAAAGGGATTATATGAGAACAGTGACTTATGTAAACTTCGGAATGAAAATGAGATAGCAAGAATATATGAAGCAAAGCAGACAAAGAACACAGACCGCGCGAGAGATACTTCAACCCCAAAACGAATTAAGAGATAGTACAACACAAAGAGGAGGAGTGAACTCGCAATACCGATACCAAACGTCAACACATTGACCTCTCGTGTAAAAATAGACTTCAAGCTGTGCTTCTTGGCGGTCTCATGATCCATGTCAGCATCATACGCAAAAGCCAGTGCTGGTAGACTTCCCGTAAAGAGATTCACCCAAATAATCTGTAATGCGGTGAGCGGAAGTGCAATCCCCACAATTAAACTTCCTCCCACAACGAGCACTTCATCGAGCGAGTTCGACATCAAATACACAAACGTTTTTTGAATATTGGCCAAGATGCGTCGCCCCTCACCAATAGACGCTGCGATAATTTCAAAATTGTCATCGAGCAATACGAGGTCTGCTGCACTCTTGGCAACATCACTTCCTGAGCCAAGAGCCACGCCGATATCCATCGCTTTCAACGCAGGTGAATCATTGACCCCATCTCCTGTCATTGCGACCACTTCACCGAGAGATTGATAGAGTGTACCAATACGAAGTTTATCTTCTGGTGTGACGCGAGCAAATATTTTTATGTCAGGAATTATTTTCAATAATGCTTCATCAGATAATCCTGCGATATCTTGTCCCGAGAGAACATGCTTTTCTGTAACATCCCATCCGAGCTCCCGCGCAACAGAGAGCGCAGTCCCCTTCAAATCTCCCGTAATCATCACCACACGCACACCGAGCGATTGAATCTTTTGTATTGCTTGCGGGACTTCTTTTCGGATAGGATCACGAAAAGCCAAAATACCTAAAAATTCAATATCAACAACATCAGAAACTGAGATTTTTTCTCCGTGAGTAGGAATTCGCCCGAGCGCAATCAGTCGTTTACCATCAGTACTCGCATCGGTAATCCATTGTTCTATTTTTATATACTCATCTTTACTGATTTTTGCACGTGCGAGCAAAATATCTGGTGCACCCATCGTGACGTACGAGTCCTTGTATCGTGAGACAGAGAATTTGTGTGTTGAATTAAACGGTACCACCACAGAGAGAATATCTTTATTCCCAAGACTTGAAATATCAATTCCTTTTTCTTGAGCAGTTTTTGCAATATTTACTTCAAATGGTCGTCCTTTGAAAATCCATTTTGATGCATCGTCTTCAGGATTTTCAATATAGACATCAACACCCGAGAGAGCGACAGAAAGAAGAGCATTACTCTCAGATGTGCTTGCACAGACAAGATTCTCTGACAAAAGACACTTATATGTATAGACACCTTCGAGTCTCATGTTTGCTTCGGTGAGTGTGCCAGTCTTGTCTGTCATAATCAAACTCGCAGAACCGAGTGTCTCTGTCGCCATAAGAGTACGTGCAATCCCTTTTTTCTTTGCAATACGCTCCGCACCAATAGAGAGAATCACCGTGAGCGCGATAGGCAATGCTTCAGGCACCGCACCGACAGACACCGCGACAGAGAGTACGAGCATTTCAAAAAATGGTTCACCTCGAGAAATTCCAAGAATAAAAATACCAACCACAATAACAAGAACAACAGCAAAAATAATCCACGACAATCGTTCAAGTCCTTTTTGAATTGGTGTTTTCGAACGAGTCGTCCCTGAAACGAGTTGGGCAATCTTACCAATCTCAGTCATGTCACCTGTTGCAACAACAACACCGAGACCGTATCCATCGACAACAAGTGTTCCCGCATGAGCCATCGATGTACGCTCTGCAACTAAACGCGTACTCTCCTGTGATTCTGATGTCTTTTTTATCGCAACTGATTCACCGGTGAGAATTGATTCGTCGACACTTAAATTCCCGCTATGAATAATACGAATATCTGCGGGAATACGATTCCCGTACGCGAGCTTGATGATGTCTCCAGGAACGAGCATTTCACTATCAATCTCTTGCTCGATACCCCCACGCACAACACGAGAACGGTCTTTGATAAACGTTCCTAATTTTTCAATAGTATTTTCAGCGTGATACTCACGATAAAATCCGAGTCCTGTGTTTACAAGCACCGCAGAGGCAATAACAATACACTCAACCCACTCCTGCAAGAAAAATGTCACCACCCCCGCACCACAGAGAATAAAGATGAGTGGGCTCATCAACTGCTTCATGAAGATAGAAAACGCTGTTTTCTTTTCTTTGTTACGAAATACATTTTTGCCATACTTTTCTTGGTATAACTGAACCTTATCTTCAGAAAGCCCTTCATTACTTGTTTTAAAATGAGAAAAAATACCCGCAATATCACTCGCCCAAAATGCACCATCTATATATGATGCATTCGTCTTTTCTGTCTTGTGTGTATCCATATAGTTTTAGTATAACAAATTGTCTCTTTTACTAAAAAACGATTAGTTGTTTACAGTATTAAAGAGTACAATCAACAAGTGGCTACACTTCTCCATTCTGAGATATTCTTTTTTATCTCTTCTATTGGATTCATTATTGTATGGATTTTAATTGTGATATTTCTGATACACATCATCCGTCTTTCCCGCACACTCTCACGGATAATGAATCGAATCGAA
>JBAYUP010000018.1:0-13782 GCA_041675045.1 Minisyncoccota bacterium
GTAGGAAGCACGGCCCTCCCACAGCAGTCTTCAGATTTATTTATTTCTGAGGACGGTGATTATTTGTATGTTACAACACTCCACCCTTTTTATGAGTTGGCGATATATTCAATTTCTAATCCTTCGAGTCCGGCGCTTGCTGGGTTTAGTAATCTCCCAACAACACAAGTTGGCTGGCCTGATGAACGCGGAAGTGGAGTGTATGTTGTAGGTACTCGTGCGTATATCACACGTCCAAATATAAATGGTGATGATACATTTTTCGTTATTGACGTGAGTAATATCGGGAGTCCGTCACTTCTAGGGTCAGTATTTATTCCAGGAACTCCTGAGGGAGTGGTGGTACTAGGGAACCATGCGTACGTTGCTGTGTCTGGGAATACGTATGAATTAGTTGTTGTTGATGTGACAAATCCAGCAAGTCCTAGTATTGGATATTCATTTGATATGAGTGGGTCAAGTAGTGCAAAAGCAATTGCGACAGATGGAACTCAGTTGTTTGTTGGTGATGGGGGACTGTTGCGTATTGTTGATATATCTAATCCTCTCTCCCCATCGATTACTGGAAGTTTCAATACAACAGGCTCAGAAATCTTTGATATCGCGTCAGAGATTGCATATAGCCAGAATGGAAATCAATATGTATTTCTATCAACAAATCTCCCCGCGTATGATTTGTTGTCAGTGAATATCCTCAACCCTAGCGCCCCAGTGCTTAGTGGGTCATACGATGATATCGTTGTTGTACCGTTTTTAGGAGTGACATATAGTCCTGATCTCGATAAAGTATTTGTTTCTGTGTCTTCTACAACCGATGGAATGCGTGTATTCGCTCCTGATCCTTTATAATACTATGATGTCTCACCACTCAAAAAATAAAACACGAACAGATTTTGCAAAGGGGTTTACCTTGATTGAATTATTGTTGTACGTTGGCATTGCGTCAATTATCTTATTGGTGATTTCATTGTTTATTAATATGCTTTTACAGTCACGAATAAAAAATAATGTAATCGCAGATGTTGAACAACAGGGAGCACAAGCCATCCATACCATATTACGGGTAGCTCGGAATGCATCTTCGATTACAAGTCCAACAATTGGTCTTACAGGGGGCACTCTCACTCTTGCTGTCCCATCTCCTGCACTTACGCCGTCAGTGGTGTCCCTGAGTAATGGGGAACTTTTTCTTGCAGAAGGTATTAATCAGCCAGCATCTCTCACGAATGATTCCGTAACAGCCAGTTCTCTTTTATTTGAAAATTTATCACAACCAGGTACTGTTGGCACGGTACGTGTTTCATTTGTAGTGACATATAAAAACCCAAGTGGTCGAAATGAATACGATTTTGAAAAAACATTTTATGGATCAGCAACTATCAACAAATAAAGGCTTCGTTGTACTTATTAGTACTCTTGTTGCGGGAGCGGTTGGTATTGCAATAACTGCTTCGATTATTTTACTTGGGCTTTCTTCGTCTCGTTCAAGTTTTACATTTGTGCAACATCGTCAAGCATATTGGGCTGCGAATGGATGCGTTGAAGAGGCGCTCGGCGCTATTCGGGACGATATGTCCTATGTCGGTAGTGATTCTTTCTCTATTGGTCAGGGATCGTGCACGTATACGATTACCAATACAGGAGGGGAAAGTCGAGCTATTACTGCTGAGGGTATTGTCGGGAATGTCCATAGTCGGCTTTCTATTGTAGTTACTGATATTAATCCAGAGATTATCATCTTTTCGTGGCAGGAGGTTGCGTCGTAACTTATCAACAGTTATTTTTTGTTGCTATTTAAATAGTATACTTGGTATACTATAGGTATATGAAGAAATATAATAAAGGTTTTACATTAATAGAAATTCTTTTGGTCGTTGCAGCTATCGCAATTCTTGCTGGTATCGTTATTCTTGCTATCAATCCGATTAAGCAACTTGGCGAAACTCGTAATGCAGAGCGTCGTGCTGACGTAAACACAATCTTGAATGCTGTGTATCAGTATGCTATCGATAACAACGGTAACCTACCAACACTCGTTACTGGTGCGTGTACAAACACTGCAACTATGCAAGTTTGTAAATTAGCACCAGGGTCAGGTGATTGTTCTACTGGTACTGATCTTTCAGTGATCACTACTTCAGAAAAGTACTTGACTGCAATGCCAACTGACCCAACAGGAGTATCAACAGATGGTACAGGGTACTACATTACAAAGACTGCAAATGGTCGTGTGACTGTTTGTGCTCCAAGTGCTGAACAGGGTGCAACAATCAGTGTTACTCGATAACATCTGATACTGTGTATCACAATAAAAATCCCAAACAAATTGTTTGGGATTTTTATTGTTCTAAAAGATGTAAATGAGTGATATAATAAAAGCACAACAAATGAAATTTATTAAATTTATATTTGGACCTGGTGAGCGTATCATGACGAAGTTATCGTATCGTCAGAGATTTGTGTTTCTTATCTCTCTCTTTACTCTCGCAATAGGGATAACACTCCTTTTTATTTCATGGAAAGATTTTCCTCGTATTCTTCTGGTTGTACTTGCAGTGCTGTATGTTTTTTTTATTTACTTCTCAATAAGTTTTTATCGAGGGTTTGCGAGAATCTTGGGAATGCTCAATGAAACAACTGAACACATGATTAAGGTTGGCTTTCTTGGCACGTTGCAAACACTCAGTGAGACAACGAACGCTATTAAGAAAGCGGGGGGAAGTGAGAGTGAACTTCTCGACTCACAAGATGAACTTGGTATGATGGTGACACTGTTCAATAAAATTGCAACAGCACTTACAACAACAAATAAAAAATTTGTTGAGAATGAGGCCATTTTAAAAGCTAAAGTGCTCGAGGTTGAAAAGAATAAAAAAGAGACACTTGAAGCGCTCGAAAATATGCTCGCGACAAAAGCAAAAGAAGAGGCAATTCTCGAATCAACAGACGAAGGTATTTATGGTCTTGATTTAAGTGGATTATGTCTCTTTGTAAATAATGCTGCTGCGAAAACACTTGGATATACCAAAGAAGAAATGCTTGGGAAGAATATTCATGAACTAATCCATTTTAAGCACGAAAATGGGAGTCCATATCCAGAGGGAGAATGTCCTATTACTCGCACCAAAGATACAGGTGTCGGTGTACGTATAAATACAGATATCTTTTTTCGTAAAGATGGGACATATTTTCCAGTGTTGTATTCATCGCACCCTTTGCGTGAAAATGATGAGACAGTGGGTGTTGTAGTTGCGTTCAGTGATATTACACACGAAAAACAAGTCGACCGTGCAAAAACTGAATTCGTCTCACTCGCATCTCATCAGCTTCGTACACCACTGACTGCGATTAGTTGGTATATCGAAATGCTTCTCGCAGGTGATGCAGGAGCACTTACAAAAGAACAAAAGGACTATCTGTATGAAGTGTACAAAGGTAACAATCGTATGATTGAACTCGTAAATGCATTGCTCAATGTATCACGTATTGACCTCGGTACTATTTCTATGGACCCAGTGCCGACAGACGTGAGAGAAATTGCTGATAGTTTGCTTACAGAATTAACACCACAATGGCATCTCAAAAAGATGAACATTATAAAGTCGTATGATCCAGCCTTGCCGTTGATAAATGTTGACCCAAAGCTTATCCGTATTGTGTTTCAAAACTTACTTACAAATGCGATAAAATACACTCCAGAAAAGGGGACTATTACATTTTCAATTACTAAAGATACTCGTAATATTAAAATCGTCGTTGCAGATAGTGGGTACGGTATCCCAAAAGATTCTCAGTCACGTATTTTTGGTAAACTCTATCGTGCAGATAATATTCGAGACAAAGAAACAGATGGTAACGGACTTGGTCTCTATATTGTAAAATCAATCATCGAAAACTCAGGAGGTAAAATAACGTTTAAATCAATCGAAAATAAAGGGACGACATTTACGATTACATTACCTCTCTCAGGAATGCGTAAAAAAGAAGGATTAAAGGATCTCAAATAGTATGTAAATTTTTTAGAGGAGTGATATACTATACATATTAGAAATTAAAATACACATTTATGGGAAAAGGAGACAATCGACAACGTAAAGAAGTCAAAAAGCCAAAGAAGGTAAAGAAATAAAAATAAAACACATCTCTCTACGAGATGTGTTTTATTTTTGATGACGAGAGTAGGGGTTTAATGATATACTTTCTTGTATGTATATACTCTACGCATTGTTAGGAGCGATTATGGCAAGTATGGGAACTATTTTTGCCAAGCTCGGATTAAAAGGTGTTGATGCAAATCTACTCACTGCGATTCGCGGTGTAGTGATGGCTATTATTGTGACTGTCGCCGCACTCTCATTTGGAAAAGTTTCAGTGCCAGCATTACAATCACTCACACAAAAACAATGGCTCTTTGTAGTTCTCTCTGGTCTCGGTGGGGCACTGTCATGGATATTTTTCTATCAAGCACTTTCTGTGGGTCCGACAGTTGCAGTGACGGTGATTGATAAACTCTCGGTTGTATTTACTGCTATTCTTGCCATGATTGTCTTGGCTGAAGGTGTGACCGTACAGTCAGCAATTGGTCTCGGTTTTGTATTTCTCGGCACACTTCTCGTTTCTATCCCGTGGGAGAAGATGAAATCTATTTTGGGTTTGTAAGATAAGTGCCCAATACACTCTCTTTCAAAAGAGGTTTTTTTCTGGTATATTCCTATTTATATAAGTCTATGAATCGGAATGGTGTGAGAATACATCGACATGCTGTTCCTTTCTCCTTTACCGTAAAGCTTCCTCCTACACAGATAAGGGGTGTAGATTATGGGTTTGAATCACTTAAAAAAAGTTTACTTAACAGACGATAGGTATTATATTGCTGTTTATAAAATTTTACCTTTTATTAATATAATATTTGACATATAATACTCAAATGGAAACAAATAATAAAAGTCTCATTCTACTGACTTCTACTGGTCTTTCTTATCAAGAGACAGATAACTATGTTAATGATTTTTGTAAAAGTAAGTCTAACATTGTTAGTATAGTTGTCACAGCGAGTGAAGATAAGAAGGAAAATAAATATGTGAAGCTTGCAATTGAACAATTCAAAGAACTAGGGATAGAAAAAATTAATTTGATTGACCTAGAAATCGGGGAAGTTGTACCAAAAGAAACAACCATACTCTATGTCTCAGGTGGAAATACATTTAAGCTGATGCATCATGTTCGAAAATCAAATTTTATTGATTCTATAAAAAACACTTTGAGCCAAAATGGACTATATATTGGGGTAAGCGCAGGATCTATTATTGTAGGTAATTCAATTGAATCGGCAGGTGATGAAAATACAGTTGGTCTCGATAATTTTACAGGATTAGGCTTAATCGATTTTTCTATATTTCCTCACTCAAATGAAGAGACCAAATTAGAAGTTACAAGTAATGAAAAATTCAAAAACCCTATTTTTATAAGAGACGATCAAGCTTTTCTTATTGAATTAAGTGGTGAAAATGTTATAAACTCCAAATTTATTTAAATTTGACTAGAGCTCATTTTTAATGTATAAACTATAGTAAATCATAACCTAATTTTTTGACAATTAAATAGTGAAATATGAAAAATAGAATATTGTTTGGAACGTGGCAATTAGGGGGTGATTTTACAATTATCTCTGACCACACAGTAAAAGAGCTACTTACTATAGCTCTAAAAAATGGTATTAATCGCTTTGACACTGCAAAAGTGTACGGTAACGGACGTGTAGAGAAACTGTTAGGTGAGGTGCTTCCGAGCAATACCCAAATCCTGACAAAAATTCCTGCACAAAGTAAACCACAGATCGATCAATCTTTTGAAACAATCGATTTATGTTACCCATCTATGTCTGTAAATGACGCCACATATGAGTCGCTTGCTAACTTGAAGAAAAGAACTCTTCATACAGTATTGCTTCATAATTGGAGTCGCAAATGGGCTGGGGTAATACCTCCGCTTGCCGAACTCATAGCTCTTAAAGAAAGGGGGGTTATTGAGAAAATCGGTATTTCACTTCCGGATGGTTTTTGTGAACGAATGGACAAAGAAATCTGTGCACACATCGATGTAATTGAAGCTCCATATAATCATATTGAATCTTGGATTCGTAATGATATTTTGTGGTACCAGAAATTTAACATTGATGTTATCTTGCGCAGCTTGTTTGTTCAGGGGTTACGTATTAAACCTGAAGAAGAACGGAAGACGTTAAATGAAAATGATGTACGCATTGGGAAAGTAAAAAAAATTCCATTTGACCCGAAAGGAACGGTGGAGACTATATTTACTGATGTGCTATCGTTGAATACGTCTATTGTGTTTGGTGCAACAAATCCAATTCACTTGATTGAAAACCTTTCATTCCTCAAATCTAAAATCATTTAAAAATGAAAACGACAGAAGCCTTCAACTTTGCATGCGGTGAACACATCGTATCGCACAACGGAATTCGGACAGGTCACCCATATATGTTTCGTGAATTTACTTATGGTGTTCTTGTTCCAAGCCATGATCACCCGCTCGTTAATGTAAGCGTTGCTAACTCTTCGCTTTCAATTGATCTGTGGCGTGGATGTTCATTTCAGTGTAGATACTGCCATGTGCAGGATTCATTTTTGGATGTAGGAGCTGATGGCAAGATGCCTTCACGTCTCTTCCCGCGTAGCAGGTTTTCCATTTCGGAAATTCTTGATGCATTGGGAGAACATCCATTCTTTGTGAAAGATCAAGCAGTACTTTCTATAGGAACAGCTTCAACAGAGCCGTTCGCTTCCCAAGCAACCGAATCAACATTCGAGCTTATGGAAGAAATTGTACAGAGAGGCTGGCGCAATCCAATATGGATTGTAACGAAAGCCGGCTTCCCTAAAAAAATGGGAGGACGCTTGGTTTCCATCACAAAGAGTAACAAAGTAATGATAAGTTTTTGCTGGGCTGACAATCCCACTAATATTGAACCCGCACGAAATGACCGCTTCGCTAATATCGAAGAGGCAAAGAAAGCAGGTGCAACATGTGCGTGGTACATGCGGCCTATGACAAAAGACTGGGGTGCCGATGAAAATCATATTCAAAAAATGATGGACTGGGTCATTGAACAAAAGTATGACCAATTCCTGGATATGATTGTTCCCGGTGGCCTCAGATGGACTCCGGGGATTGAGTATGGTTTAGTCGAAGTGCATGGATTGCCAATGCCAGAAATCGCCCATGATGACAATCAAAAAGATTTATCTGAAGAGATTTGGGAAGCTATTGAACGCAAAGCGAAAGATATGTTTCCTAGCATCCCAGTATTTCGTAAATCAAGTTGTGCTCTGTCACACATGCTGGGCATTCCTGATATCCGAAGCATATATACATCTGATGTGCATTCTTGCACAAGATCAAGATGCAGCGATGCTCAAAGAACAATCTGTGGTGCACGGCCGGTTAATCAATGGACGAAGGACTCCCTACAGGAGCTCTTCAATCAATTGAGTATCCCTGCATTTGTGCAAAACGTTTCAGGGTCAATGGTTGACTCAATTCCACATCTTGAAAAATTCGGCAACACAATCACAACGACAGTAAAAAAAATGATGGCCTATGGACCATCGATTCTTTCACTTCAAAACAAAAATTTCTGATCATGGAAAATGTAATCAAACATTTCCAGGATAGGGAATTCGAATGGGTACAAAGCGCACCGTTAGTTGCAACGAATAGCACTACTGTGCCATTTTGCATCTCAGGAGGCGTACCATACGAAGCAGCTATCGCTGGAGATAACGTTATGATGGGCAACTTTGCAAGCATGCAAAATTGTATCCGTACAGCAAAACTCGAAGGAATCGGTAGTACAGGCAGACATCACATTTGTTTTAACATGCTGGGTCACTTTATGTTAGGAACTGCAAGTTCACTCAACACGAAAATCCAGATGATTGAAGCAGCATATTCTTTTCTACTAGCCTTCGGGCTTGATGAAAAGGAAATTGCAGCTACTGCCGATCCTAATGATTTTGAATCCCAGAAAATATGGAGCGGGCTTGGTGTAAAGCTTTTTGTATCCGAACACAAAAGGGTACAAGAGGCTCGTACAAAACGCTCGGGCTATCAGACTGAGATTCTTTATAAAATAGAAAAAGGGAATGACATAAATGCTTATCGGGAACTATGGAACAATGTAATCTATCAGTTCGCTACTCCCTTCTTTACTGAACCAATGTCTCTTGTGTACGCCGATTCAGGTGCATCATGGGACAGAATTATATCAGCAAAGGAAAATGTAACTTCAAATTATAACAACAGTTTATGGAAACCATATTTTGCAGCACTTGGTTTGGATTCAAAAGATTCAATACTGTGCCGCATTGCGGAGTTTGTAAAAGCTGTTGCGTACTTGAGCGCTGAACCTGATTTCTACCCGAGCAACAAAGGTGCAGGGTATGAGTTCAGAAAGATTACAAGAAGAATGCTTGTGTTGTGCGAGGAGCAATCCTTGGACTGGCATGAGCTACTTCAAAAAACCAGTTTGTATTTCCATACAGACACCCGGTATCAAGTTCTCATGGATGAAATCGAGAAGTTCAAAAAAGCCCTTATCAAAGGGCATGCGGCATGTATGAAAAATAAAGAGCCGTATAGTGATGAACTGGCAAATTTTATGTATGAAAGCCATGGTTTTCCAAAAGAATTATTCATTGAACTTAAACAAAAAGGAGGTATCTCGTGGATAGAAAAGTTGAAACAGTAATTGAGATGCTGCAACATCTGGACTTTATCGTTTACATCGTTCAGGTAGGCAGCTCAATCCGTGAAAAAAATCCAAAGGACATAGACCTGCTTGTTGGGGTATTGTCTCCTTCGGAAGACACATACCAAACTGTTTGTAAAGTACTCAGAAGAAATGGCATTGATGGCATAGAGAGATCAGATGATGCGCTGCGATTTAATTTTGAAGAGAGTGTATTTGATGTAGCTCTCTATGCTCACAAAAATGTCTATGACATTGTAACCGGAGTTGTAACCGGCACTTTGCTCGAGGGAAGATTAGCTCATTGGGCAACTAAAGCCTGGCTACCTGAAGGGTTCTGCGCAGACTTACGTAACGGCAGAGTTCTCCAGGATAAGAGTGGACTTTTGGAATCCTTAATTAAAAGCATTAAGATTTATCCGAAGGTTTTTAGAGAAAAGATTTTAGAACGATGCTCTTTAGAAATAAAGAACAAACTTAATGAGCTTGGTAAATTTCCTCCCGGATCCATTGAAAGCACATTAGTCCGTTCCGACTTAATTGCTGCACTTATACGTTACGCTTTTGCGTACGATAAAATATATTTGCGTAGTTACAAGAAGCTGGATGAAAGTGCAAAAGAACTGAGAGTGCGTGGAAGAAAAATTTTCTCCTTAGCAGCACAAGTAAACAACACAGACATATATTCTATTCATCAACAAATTGAAAAAATTATTAGCTAATGAAACAAAAATTAAGCAGTAAAGAGGTTGAGGAGTTATTCCTCAAGTTCTTTGAAAGAAAAGGACACAATCGCATTCAAAATTCATCAATTATACCGGTAAATGACGACAGCCTCCTGTTCATCAACAGCGGCATGGCACCTCTCAAAATATATTTTTTGGGTCTTGCAGAGCCACCGTACATAAGGCTGACAAACAGTCAAACCTGCATCCGGACAAATGATCTCGCAAGCGTTGGTGATAGCCACCACGGTACAAGCTTTCATATGCTTGGAAACTGGAGCTTCGGAGATTACTTCAAAAAGGATGCGCTCAACTGGGCATTAGAATTGGTGTTGGAATTGGGATTTCCCCTCGACCGTCTATATGTAACTGTCTTCAAAAATAGTAACAACATTGAAGGTGTATCTGATGACAACGAATCCTATTCCGTATGGAAAGAACTCCTGCCGGCTGACCATATCAAATGGGCACCAGCAGAAGATAACTGGTGGAGCTGTGGTGACACAGGCCCCTGCGGTCCTTGTTCAGAAATATTCTTTGACAGGGGAGAAGAGTTTGCCACGGGAGAACCGGAGACATCCGGATTAATACCTGGCAGGCATGTTGAAATCTGGAACGGTGGAGTATTCATGACGTACAACAAATTAGATGGTGGTGCGCTTGGAAAACTTCCGAAAAAGTGCGTTGATTCTGGTGCTGGTCTTGAGCGTATCACTATGCTCCTGCAAGATGCCAATTCAATTCATGAACTGAAAGAATTTCAACCGGTCTTCTCTGAAATCCTGAAGCAAACGAATGATATCTTGTGGTCCAGAATCATTTTTGACCACTTAAAAACATCACTGTTTTTGCTGGATGCAGGCACTCAACCAAGCAACAAACTGCAGGGCTATGTGTTGCGCAGATTGCTTCGCAGACTGTTTTGTGGGTACATTAAGGGTCTACAACTTGATTCGGTGATAGAGCTTGCTGAAAAACTGAGCCCTATTGTTGGTGTAAAGATGAATCCCATCATTAAGTCACTCCTACAAGGAGAGTTGGATAAGTTTGCTAAAGTAGTAAGCAGTCAATCAAATCTTAAGTCACTGGTTGCGCTTGTGAACGATCCGATAATTAATGCTGAAAAAGTGTTCCAGCTCTTTTCTACTAAAGGTATACCACTTGAACTCATTGAAGAAAAGTGTCTTTCTGAAGGTAAGGAATATCCAAAGAAGGAAGTTGAAGAGTTGCTTGAAGAGCACCGTTCGAAATCGTAAATTAGTTCTTTTTTAAAAAAAACAATACCCGTCTCATTTAGAGGTGGGTATTTTTTATTTCCGAATTCTCTATATTTCTGCTATATTTCATCCATGTCACTATCAATCGGTATTGTAGGTCTACCAAACGTGGGGAAATCCACGCTTTTTAATGCACTGACAAAGAAATGTGTTCCCGCTGAAAACTACCCATTCTGTACTATCGACCCATCTGTAGGTATCGTTCCTGTGCCTGATGAACGCCTCTACTTACTCGCTGATTTTTCAAAAACAAAACGCACTATTCCCGCAGTTGTTGAATTTGTTGATATTGCGGGGCTTGTCGAGGGGGCATCAAAAGGTGAAGGGCTTGGTAATAAATTCCTTGCAAATATTCGCGAGACAGATGCGATACTCCACATGGTGCGACTGTTTCCTATTACCGGTGGTGACAAAGAAATAGCTCACGTGTACGGGAGTGTAGACCCACTTCGTGATATTGGTGTGATTAATCTCGAGCTTGTGTTGGCTGATTTTGAAACAGTTACGAAGCGACTTTCTAATATACAAAAAGATACACGAAAAGGTGACAAAGAAGCACTCTTTGAAGAAGCTGTTCTTAAACGTGTCGAAGCAGTGCTTGAAGCGGGAAAACTTGCGCATAGTCTCGAATATACAGATGAAGAATACAAAAAGGTAAAACAGTTGAATCTCCTCACGGCCAAGCCGATGATTTATGGATTAAATAAAAAAGCAGGAGTAAAAAATCTCGACGAAGAAAAGCCAGACTATTTCAAAGAACTGACTGATCAAATTATTAAAGATGGTTCACAGTTTATCCTCATTGATGCCAAGATTGAAGATGAATTGAAAGATTTCGAAGGTGATGAGAAAGAAATGTTCCGCAAGGAAATGGGTGGTGAACATGATGGTATCAATGATTTAATTGCGGGGTGTTATCGATTGCTCGGACTTGAAACATATTTTACAACAGGAGTTGAAGAAACTCGTGCATGGACAATACAAAAGGGAAGCACCGCACCTGTCGCAGGTATGGCTATCCACACTGATTTCAAAGATAAATTTATCCGCGCCGAAGTTGTCTTTTGGAAAGACTTACTCGATGCAGGTAGTTACGGTGAAGCCCGCGCGAAGGGTAAAGTGAGAACAGAGGGGAAGGAATATATAGTTAAAGATGGGGATGTAATCGAGTTTAAAATATAAAAAATTCCAGCTACACATTACGTATAATCTGGAATTTTTTTTTTGATTACAACCAATTGGTTTGATGAGCGTACCATTCGTTTGCGTCTTTTAATGTTTTTTTAATTAAAAGAATAATTTCTTGCAGTTCTGGATTTAGATCTCCCTCAGGATAATAGAAAGAAGAGCTTGCCCCAGCCTTACCATAAGTTGTGATTGTAAGAGCTGCAAGTGGTGGGTGATAATTATCTAAATATTCTGGATGTACAATATATAACACGTCTTCGTTGTCGTGCTCACCAGTTTTGCCAGTGAGTATAGCGATTTTTGGAGAGAGTATCTTACCGCTTATTTTGTTCACAAAAGCGAAGCTAAAGATTTTCTCACCTTTAGGGTCATACTTTTTTACAATGGCATCTGATACCAGCTTTAAAATTTGAAGGGAATCTCTTTTATATATCATAATCTTTTTAATTTTTAGTTTCTTGGTATGATACCATTTTTATATATTTTGTCAAACTTTATATAACCTTAAATTATAAATTTTATTTATGATAATATAAATATATGAATCTCTTAGACCAAAAATGTGTACCATGTGAGGGTGGAGTAGACCCAATGACAAAAGCTGACGCGGAAGCAATGCTCGATTTTCATATTCCCGATTGGACACTTTCTGATGATGCAAAATATATTTCTAAAAAATTTACGTTTAAAGATTTCAAAGAAGCGCTTAAATTCGTAAATAAAACAGGAGAAATTGCCGAGAGCGAAGGACATCATCCAGATATTGAGCTCGGTTGGGGTAAGGTAAAAATTACTTTAACCACTCACGCCATTGGAGGACTTTCCCAAAATGATTTTATTGTAGCAGCGAAAATAAACGCTCTTAAATAAACAAACCCCACCAGAGGCGGGGTTTGAGTTAATTTCTTCTTGACGATGTCAATCACTGGAGAAGTTCCAGTGACATAATTAAAGGAATGTGGAGACGGTTCTTGTTCTATCCTGGCTCTTTCGAGGAGGAGTAATTACCCGTTTAGAAAGCAAAATGATGCCTAACCATAATTCCTAAATTATGTAAGTAGAACTGTTAATGACTACCTGTCTTAAACTGTTGGAGATCAAAAGTTTCAGCAACTGCTTCCCCTAGCATTTTTCCGAGCACCTCAGCTACTTCTTCATGATTTTCTTCATAATCATGACAAAAATTACCAATGTTTCTTCTTGCGTCACTTAAGACAAGTTTGTCTTTTTTTAAAAGAGCTTTTGTAAGTTTGCGCAATATACGCAACTCTACTTCTGTTGTAATTGCCAATTTACCTGAACCACATTTGAGTTAAGTTCATTGGATATATTATATCATATTTTATATAGAAAGTCAATTTAATTGAGAATGCCTTTATAAAATAGTGAAATTATAGTATTTTAAATAAATGCTCTCTAATGAATGGAAAACAGTTGAACAAGTTTTGAAAAAAGACGGAATTGCTGTGATTCCGACCGATACGCTTTACGGCATTGTTGGAAGTGCTTTTTCAAAGAAGGCCGTCGAGCGAATCTATAAACTGAAAGGCCGAGACGAAAAGAAGCCGTGTATTGTCCTTATCACTTCGTTTGCTGATTTGAAAAAATTTGGCATCTCGCTTTCAAAAGAACACAAAGAATTTTTAAATACGATCTGGCCTGGGAAGGTCAGTGTGATACTACCTGTTACGAACGCTAAATTTTCATATTTACATCGTGGGACAAAAACTATTGCTTTTCGAATGATTAGTCCTCGTCAGGGACATTTATACAATCTCATCAAACGCGTTGGGCCAATCGTAGCACCATCAGCTAATCCACA
>JBAYUP010000019.1:0-12738 GCA_041675045.1 Minisyncoccota bacterium
GATACAGGCGAGGGCTGAAATAAACACACCAAAAAGAAAAATGAATTGCATGCTCATCTATTTCTTTAGATACGTAGCGAGAGCAAGGAGTGACGGTACCCACAATCCGACAAACAATCCTCCATCTTTGTCTCCCATAAACCACATATAGACAGCAACAACAAGAGAAATACCTGCCGCAACAATAATTAGATTTGTTCCTTTATTCATAGATAAAAACCAACATTACTTATAATATATAAGTATATCACGCACGCAGATACTTTCTTTTATTACACTCCGTGATATCATGTACCCCATGAATCCACTCTACGAACAATCAAAAGAACTTCACAAGGCACATCACGGTAAACTCGAAATTATAAGCACTGTTCCCCTCGCCGACCGCGCCGACCTCTCTCTTGCCTACACTCCTGGTGTCGCAGGCGTATGTGAAGCAATCGCACAAGATCCGAGTACTGCACGTGACTATACAATCAAACGAAACACCGTCGCTATCGTCTCAGACGGGACAGCAATCCTCGGATTGGGAGACCTTGGCCCACTTGCTGCGATTCCTGTTATGGAAGGAAAGGCTGCAATATTCAAACAATTTGGAGGTGTTGATGCGTTTCCTATTTGCCTTGATACGAAAGACACCGAAGAAATAATCAAAGCAGTTAAACAAATCGCACCCGTCTTTGGGGGAATTAATCTCGAAGATATTTCTGCGCCACGATGTTTTGAAATCGAAGAACGACTCCGAAAAGAACTCTCTATCCCCGTCATGCATGATGACCAGTGGGGTGCGGCAACTGTCGCACTTTCAGCACTCATCAATGCACTTTCACTCCGCGCGCTCACAAAGGAAGAAGCTATTGTTGTACTCTCTGGTGTCGGAGCAGCAGGTGTCGCAACCGGCAGACTACTCCACACATACGGAATCACAAAAACTATTTTCTGCGACAGTAAGGGCATCATTCACAGTGGACGAACAGACCTCACAAAAGAAAAGAAAGAGCTCCTCGCAGGAAGTACCATAGAAGAACGCACAGGTGGATTGGGTGAAGCACTCCGCGACGCACATGTATTTATCGGACTTTCAAAGCCAGGTGTTCTCACAAAAGAAATGATTCACACGATGGCAGAGCGTCCAATTATTTTCGCCCTTGCAAACCCAACACCCGAAATACTCCCCTCTGATGCACAGGATGCAGGGGTATTTGTCATGGCGACAGGACGTTCTGATTTCCCAAATCAAATAAACAACTCACTCGTCTTCCCTCACCTTTTCAAAGCAATGCTTGATCACAACATTCCTCAATTTAATAATGAGATTTTTGTACGCGTTGCTGAAGCACTCGCTCGTGTTGTGAAAAATCCTACCCCAGAAAATATCATTCCGAGCATGTTTGATACAGATGTATCAAGTGCAGTCTACGACGCAACACTTGCGAAAAAATAGATTAAGAATTTTGTTGAATTACGTTTCTCCGATTCTGAAAAAACCTATCAATACTCAGCATTCCCCCACCTTCGATTGCAATAATCGAAAGAATTCCAAAAAGTGTTACGTGTGAATACACTGATTCTTTGAAAAAGAAAAATGTTGTCGAGAGCACGACGATAGCCACACACGCAGAGGTACGAGTATAAAATCCAATAAAAATAAAAATACCGAGGATGAGTTCTATGATTCCGACAGAAAATACCCACATTTCTGGAGATACAGGAATCAGGGAGGCTAAGCCATAATTCATCACCACAACTTCAGAAATGTGTGGGTTCAATAATTTTTCATACAAGGCCAAATACGCGAACCCAACACCGACAAGCACACGTACGAGGAGTGCGAGATAGTGCCGTTCTATTTTCAAAAATCGTAACAGTGAAATCCCTAAAATATCATCAACCCCTGGACGTGCACTATGGAAAACAAGGAGTCCGAGCGCAAGTGCCAGTACATCGATATTCCCAATGAGATAGATATCCTGCGTGAGCCCGACAATATATAAACCAATAGTGACGAGCGCTGATGGTACGAGCAAGAATCCAAGCAAAAACGCAAAGCCAAGTGCAATCTGTATTATTGAGTATCCCCATGCATTTGAAATAATAGGAGAAATGAGAGCCCCTTCTGTCCCCGCTCCGATAAGTAAAATCCCGAGTGAGAGACGAATAATCCACGGAATAAATTCATGATATGAAGTGAGTTTTTCTGAGACACCAGAAAAGAAATGCGTAATTCGTTTACTCTTCTTAGAAATGAGCACAACAAGAAGAATACCGATGACGGTCCCCGCCATGAGCAAGATGTTTGATGATTCAGCAAAAATCCCCATGAGATAGCTTGTATCGGGTCCGAGGTTTTCTGATAATTCACTAGGAGAAACAACATACGCCACGTGTGCAAGTGAAACAGTAGGAACAAGAGAACCGAGAACAGTCATTATATATATAAATATTTTTTTCATACTCTGTATAGTATATACCCACTGTCTAGTAAATGAAAAACCTCTAATCTTAATTTTTATTAAGATTAGAGGTTTTTATTTCAAACTAAAATTTTATGAATAGCAAAAGATTTCGTCCGAAAATTTGGAAGTAATCCACAAAGAAGGATTTGCCTCTGTGGTAATTTCCCCGGCAACGCATGCCTCAATGGCAAAAGTTTTGGCATGTTTGATAAACTGATCAACGTCAACTTTATCGACAACAACCAATGCGCCTTGGCCACAGCTCCATTTTTCATACAACTGTGTGTCAGACATTCCTGACCACTCAGCAACCTTTGCCACAATAGCTGGCGGTTCCCACAAAGTATCTAATCGCGCGGAAAGCCCTTTCCTCTTAAGAACATCTTCAAAGAACTTTGAACGGAATGAACCTCCAGACAAATGACAGATAAGATGGGGTTTGAGGTAATGCGCAAAATTATTATCTTTATTCTCCCATCCGTTAAGCCATGTTAAGAAATGATCATAAAGAGTTGATGGTGTAGCAATTTGTTTTACAAATTCTGTTTGTTGCCACCAATCATTGCCAAATTTGTTTTGCATAGTAGCCCGTACAGCAGAGATACCATTACTGCGGAAACCATATTCACGGAGTGCAATAACAACTTGCCCAGGGGCGAGTGTGTGCCCAGTAATCATTTTGTCAGGATGAGTAACACCAGTCATAAATCCTGCCCAATTGAATTTCACCAACGCATTTGGGTTTGGACTTCCAACACATGTAGAAAGTTCGGCAGTTTCACCTTTTATGCAATTAAAATTCAACAGATTTGCAACTTCAACAAGTCCATCAAATAATTGTTTGATTGCAACAAATGTTTCTGACGAATTGTTCTCCCCCAGACTTGATACATCAAGTACATTCGAGAAAACAACAGGGCATCCTCCAGAGCGAGTAATATCGCCAGCGGTCATAGCAATCAAATCACGGGCTGCATTTCTGTATCCCCTACTTGCATCAATGAGAGCAACTTTTGTGCCGATTCCATCAGGAGCAAAGATAGTCTTTACCCCCTCGAAGTGTTTAAGTATCTCAAAGGATACTTCTGAGCGGAAATGTTCATTCGGCTCAGTAACATTAACCCATAATGAATTATTGTGGGTAGTGCGAGTTAATTTTCCCGCATGCGCGCTAATCTCGTCTCCCAGAGACAAGTTAACAGTGTCTTTTGCTTGTTCCATATTGGTTATTTTTCGAAATTTTCCTCACCATACCACAAACAAAGAAAACCCGCCAGAATAGACGGGTTTTCAGTATAATTACGAACAAATTATTTAAAAAACAAATGCACCGCTTGTAATGAGATCGAGCGCTTTCTTACATGCAGGGCCATCACATTTCATTTTCATTTCTTCTCGATGATGGTGTGGAAGAACTCCCTCTTCAACAAATAACGGCTCTGAAACACAAATAATCTTCCCGCAATAAAGTTCCGGACCTACCACATGCACTGTCGAGGCGGTAAATGTCTGCTTATCCTTTATGGCTTTTGTTACAGGGTCATCACCAGTATATTTTGGTTTATCAGTAGCAGTTTCCTTAATCCGTAAATCAGCAGGGTACACATTGATAATCGGACAATAACTAATGAGTGGCTCTGTAATCTCAAGCATAAAACCAGAGAGTAATACGATGTCTGGTTTATAAAATTTTATCAGGACCAACAAATCAGTGTAGTATGCATGGCGGAGATGCTTTGACATATCTTTTAGCTTCCCCTCATATCCGTGCTGTCTGCAGAAATTTTTTGTGTTTAAGGAAATAAATGGAATGTTGTTTTCCTTACAAAAGGTTTCACCTTTTGTATCTTTTTTGTTTGCGATTCCGCACACAGTTTCGTAGGTCTTCCCATAATTTGGGTCTTTATTGAGTAGGTACCGGAGCAAACTAGCGCTTCCTGAAAAAGGTACGAGAATTTTAAGTGGATGTTTCATAACAATTAGTTTTAAAAATTTTTATAACCATACCACACAAACAGGAAAAAGAAAACCCCTCAACCTAAGTTGAGGGGCGCACATTTTATGGTGCTTTAATTAGTTACGACTTCACGTTTTCGTAAAGCCAAAGGTACATGTTTTCTACCGCTTTCATCCAAACTGGTTTTTCGAAATTCCAATCATCTGGACGATACGGCAAGTGATGATTACTTGCGGAAACCCTCTCAATGTGAGGCATCATAAATGTATGCCGACCATCTTTTGTGCAAAGACCAGCGATACCATTTGGTGATCCATTTGGATTAAGTGGATAATCGCACGTTGGGAAACCTTGACTGTTTGCATACTGCACCGACACCAACCCTGCTTTCTCTACCAAATCATAATTGTAATCAGGTAAAAAAAGCTTCCCTTCACCATGAGCAGACCATGCTGGTAGAATTGAACCCTGCATCCCCTGAAACATAATTGATTTTGTATTTTCAGGAATCAATAAGTTTACAGGACGGTGTTCAAACATTCCGGAATCATTATGCATAAGCAATGGCTCCTGTTTTACTGAATCATCAAGTAATCCGAGCAGTGTAGCAACTTGAAATCCGTTACATACACCAAACGAAAGTGTGTCGGGTCGGGCATAAAAATCATCAAGCATCTTTTTCAACCTTTCGTTAAATAGTACACTTGCTGCCCACCCTTTTCCTGATCCACCAACATCTCCATACGAGAAACCCCCAGGCCATAATACAACATTGAAATCTTTCAAGTCATACTCGCCAGACATGAGTTCCTCCATCTCGACACGCTGAGCCCTGAATTGTTTTCCTAAACGACCGAACATATATGCAAGTTCGTGATGACCGTTAGTACCAGGTGCACAGAGTACAGCGACATTAAACATTCTATCCTCCGGAAGTTCCGCATCCTCATCGGGATTAAATGTTAATTTGTAGCTCTGTCTTGATGAATAATTCTCAAGCTCTAACAGGTGCGGGTTAATTCCAAGATGCTCTTTAATCACCTTGCCAGTCTCTGAAAACCACGCACGCACATCGGAAGCAAACGGAGAGTATTTTTGATTGCGATCGTAAAAACTAAAATACTGTGATGATCTTTTTACCCATCCAGCAACACTAGCATGCAGGCCAAGCTCATGAGCTCTTTTAAGAATCAGAGCAACATCATCCTCTTCGCATTGCAACACAACACCAATCTCCTCGTTAAAGTAAAAATCAGTAACGTGTACTCCATCAGGTAATGTAACGTGTGCTTCTACATGAGAAGCAACTGACATTTTGGCAACCGTTGGCAACAATCCACCTTTTTGTTTAGCTCCACCTGCAAGGATTTTATTTTCCTTAACTAGTTGTTGCACACACTCAAAAAGTTTTCGTGCTTTCACCATGTCAGCATCAGGTACTTCGTTCCCCGTCTGATCATAACATCCAGCAATAGCACTACCACCCATACGATTCTTGTTTGGTTCAAGTTCAATAACAATGAGCGATGAGTTTTTTGATTTCAAGGCTGGTGTTATCCGAGAACGGAAATCATCTAGGTGAGCATACGGCCCCAAAATAAATGTTGGGAATGACATTACTGTTTGGTCATCAAATTTTACAGACAACGACAAACTATCTTTTCCACCATCTATTCCAATGCCAGCTTCAATTAACGCATCAGTTATCGCCTTGTACGCAGAACACAACTTTGCTTTCATACCAGGCTGTTTAAATGGCCACATCACATTCAAGCGTGCTTTCACATGCTCTATGCCACCAGGAATATTTACAAAGGAGAGAGTTGCGAGAGTCTGAGCAACTGTCATTCGAGCCGTAGCTTCTTCGTCAATCAGCATTGCCACGGGATTACTGCAAATAAACGCTTCAAGTGCACCACTTGTTCCGGAGAAAGAATCAGAAATAATTCCGTAGTTACAAATTGGTAATTGGTACACACCATCACGCGGACCTTGTACAACACGTCCACCCACAGAGCCATCAAAATGGTCTACCATGTAGTTAAGTAATGCTACCCCAGGAACCTTTGCAATGTTTTGCAAATGCTCTTTAATAGAAACATCGGGTAGTACGAGCGGACTAAATTCAAATTTGGTCGTACTATCTACGTACGTTTTCTGAGGAAGTTTTCCTAAAATTTCAGGAAGCGTTAGATCAACAGGAACTGACCCGTCTCTCGAATCAACAACTGAAATTTTCTGAGAATCATTTGTCTCTCCGAGTATTTCAATCAGGCAACTGTATTTAGCGCAAATCTTCTTCAGCAACTCTACGTTTTCTGGTTTTACCAGTAATCCATACAACTCCTGTGCTTCTGATATCCACGCTTCCATTTGTGAGAGTGACGGATCAGCGATCTGCATACAACCCATATCAACAACTCCTCCGCAACGATTCGTGAGCTCAGTGAGCACGTTTGATGCACCACCTGCACCTTGATCGTGAATTGAGTCAATGGGATTTTCTTCTCCCATGAAAATACAGTGTTCAATTACATTGTATACACTTCGACCAATCATTGGCTCACCACGTTGCACTGAAGCAAAATCAAGATCTACACTGTTGTCACCAGCGTCCATGGAGCTTGCAGCTCCGCCACCAGTACCAATACGTCTCGTAGCACCTCCAATTCTGACAATCGTCATATTCGGCTCAGCTTCGGCTTTGTCTTTGGCACCTGCTGGAATAGACCCTACTGCGCAGGTATAAATGATTGGCTTTATGGTTTCAAATCGTTCACCATTCGGCAAAAGAAAACCAAGAGAATCGTTCCCAAAAAGAAGTGTCGGTTCTCCGAATGGATTACCGTAACCAGACGCACCTTTGATGGCACCAACGAGTACTTCCCGTGGCGTTGCCATGTTTTTCGGATACTTCCATTTTGCTTCTTCATTGAGCCACAACTTTCCAGTTTGAAAATACACTCCGCCAAAACCAATGAGTGAACCTCTGCCAATAGCAGCAATATCACGTAGTCTTCCCCCGACACCAGTAGCAGCACCAGGATATGGGCTGATAAGTGTTGGGTGATTATGTGTTTCTGCCGTTGCAGTATGATCCATGTTCATTCGAACTATTTGGTACACACCATCAGGTCCTGGGAAAAACATTTCAACTTCTCCCCCTTCTAAAATCCCACCATTGTCTTTGAAAGCTTTTACGCTTCCATGTGGATTCTGCCTCCGTGTTTCTTTCACCATTTCAAAAAGGGTTTTGTTCATCTCCTCTCCATCAATAATGAATTTTCCACTAAACTCCCAATGACGAGAATGACTGCTGTTGCCTTGGGCAATTTGCATCAACTCAACATCGGTCGGATTTCTCATGTACTTTTTAGTAAACAATTCATGATACTCCTTCATGTCGAACTCATCCATTCCCATTCCAAAATCTTTGTTCACTTTTTGAAATAGATCGAGCCCGCCACCTATCAAATCAATGATTTGTGTTTTTGCTGGCTCAAATATAGGAACGAGTGTTTCAGGAACTTTCCTGTACACGCACTGTGTCATTACATCATGCTCAGGTATTTCATTTTCACCCAAGAGAAATGCTTTGAATTCTTCGATTCGCACTGTCTTTGTTAAACCAAAAGATCTGCAAATTGCACGAAGTTTTTCAGATTCAGGTGTTTCAAATCTCAAATTCGGACCAACGAGCACATTGTACCCATCATTCGAAACTTGAGATTGAGTTAGGTTTGGATTAAGAATCCATTCAAGTCTTTCCTTTTCTAAGGAGGTCAGGTCATCAGTTGATTCGATCACATACATGATGTGAGTGTTTCCTTTCTTGAAGGAAATTTGGGTTATTTTATTCATCGTATTCAGTTTTAAATTTTCAATTTTTATATATCTTTCCACCAACTTAACCACAGTTTCAGCGAAAAAGCAAATAAACCTTTGACACCCGAGAATCACAAAAAGGTGTATGATTCGTTATATATCTATGAACGATGAAGATGACAATCAAACAGTGTACCTACAAAATCTAATGCGTGAAGCTAAGCATGGAAACTCGTATGCTTTTGAGGCAATCTATGAAGAATACTATACCCCTCTTTTTCGTTACATCCGTAGCCGGGTGAGAAATACTGCTGATGCAGAAGACATAACTCAAACGGTTTTTATGAGAATATGGAACGGGTTACCTAAGTGGAACGAATCTCATACTTCCCCTACGGCATTTTTCTTTCATATTGCGCGAAATATCATTATTGATACCTTTCGTAAAAAATCGTACAGCGAAGTAGTGTCAAACGAGATAGTCAGCGTAAAAATAGAAACTGAGTCTGTGCACCCAAACCTCGATACTTCACAAGATGTCGAAGCAGAAAAAATACTGTCGTACGTAAAAGAACTTTCAGACGAGCAACAAGAAATCCTCTCCCTGCTCTACACAGACGACCTTTCGTACAAAGAAACAGCAGAGATTCTAGGGAAAAATGAAGAGGCGATACGACAAACACATTCTCGCGCTATTAAAAAATTACGTACACGCTACGAACAAACAAAATGAACGACACAGAATTCGAAAACTTAATAAAGAAGACTCTCCATCAAAGCGAACTCCCCAATCGTGATTCTTTCGCTCGCCTCATTCAGACTCTCCCAGAACCCATAGTCACAAAAAATAATTCTATACGTTATACTATACGAAGGGCGTCGAACATTATTAACCAAACCATCAATGAATTAATTATGGCGTGGAAAACAAAAAACATTATTTTAGTTCCGACCTTTCTGCTTCTCATCATCGTCGGAGCATTCTCTCTATCAAGTCGTAAGCCGTATGACGAAGTCATACTGGATCTCGCGACAGAGAATCAAACGATTGAAGATGAGGGTATCATGGACGAAGAATTATTAATAACCGACTTAGATTCTCCAGAAATGGATGAATTGGTCACACAACAAGATGACATATTCTAGTATCAAAAAGGGCGTAGCAGGTGCACTTACTATGTTCACAATTCTTCCTGTGTTTGCATTCGCACAAGAAGGAGGACGACCAGTTATCGACCCACTCGCACCAACAAAAATTGAAGACCGTTTAAAAAAAGCCGATGACGCAAGTAAGGCAACTGGTCTTTCAAAAGCAAATGCAAATTTCTGTTCTCGTATCAACGATGCATCATCAAAGTTTGCTGAACAAATAAACAATGTTGAGGCAAAGCAGATAAAGCAACGAACAGAACGAAACGAAAAGCTCACAAAGAAAGAGGGTGATGTTGATGCGAAGCGTGCAGAAGCTCGCACAAAAGCAGACAGTAAGCGTGTACAGAATTGGGACAAAATGATTGGTAAAGCAAAGACTGACGAACAGAAAACAGCCATCACTACATACAAGACCGCAATTCAAACAGCACTTGATGCTCGCCGTATCGCAGTTGATACTGCAGTGAAAGCATACCGTGATGGACTTGCAACACTCATGACAACACATGCGACAACAGTTGACGCAGATATTGCAACATTCAAGACCGCGATTGATACTGCAGTAGCGAAAGCAAAGGCAGATTGTACCGCAGGAGTTTCAAACAAAAATGCGCAAGCAACATTTAACAAGGCCGTTAATACTGCTCGCAAAACACTTCAGGAGTCACGAAAAACAAGTGACAAGAATCCAGCTCTTGTAGAGTTGAAAAATGTTCGCAACACAGCTATTAAAGCTGCCGAACAAGCGTTCAAAGACGCGACAACAAAAGCGCGTACTGACCTCCAAACAGTTATAAAGAAATAATCTATCATTACTTCAAAAACACTCCCCCGTCAATCGACGGAGGAGTGTTTTGTTTTGAGATGGAGTGTTATACTATATTCGTATGGAAGAAATCGTACTAAAAACAATATCATGGGTAGTGCCAGAATATAACCACAGAGAACGAAGTGTTGATTGGCTCTGGGGATTCGGCATCATCACCTTTATCCTCGCCGTGATTGCTCTCTTTATGGGCAACCACCTCTTTGCTGTATTTATTTTAGTTGGAGGAGGGTCAATGATACTCTTCACGATTCGTCGACCAAAAGACATGCAGGTCATTATTGCAACAGAAGGGTTCACTATTGGAAGTGAAAATTATGAATGGAAACAAATAAAAGGATTCCGTATTAAGAAAACACCCACAGGCACAAAACTCTTCATCCGAACGGCAAAACATTTCCTCCCAACATTCACCATCCCCTTGCACGATGAGATAGTCCAAGAAGCACGAGAATCTCTCTTAAAAGTTATTCCTGTCATGGAAGAACTCGACGAATCACCATCGATGGTGTTCATGGAAAAGATTGGGTTTTAAAATATGAAAACAGCAATTATACTTCATGGAATGCCCGAAAAAGACACGGAACACTATAGTCCGAATCGTCCGGCATCTTCAAATTGCCACTGGCTCCCGTGGATACAACGACAACTTATCCTAAAAGATATTCTGGCACAGACACCAGAAATGCCTGTTCCCTATAATCCAGAATACAGTGCATGGAAAGCAATGTTTGAGCGATTTCCTCTTAACGAAGAAACGACTCTCATTGGGCATTCATGCGGAGCTGGTTTTATTGTTCGATATTTAAGTGAAAATAATATACATGTTGGCAAAGTTGTACTTGTTGCCCCATGGATTGATCCTGATAAAATACTCGGAACGGGAATGTTTGATTTTGAAATTGATGTAGATATCGTTTCAAAAACAAAAGGCATTACTATCTTCAGCTCAACAAATGATATGGAAGAAGTACGAGGAAGTGTAAAAATTCTTACAGAAAAAATAAAAGGCGTAAAAATTGTTGAGTTTCAAAACAAAGGACATTTCTGTTTTGATGATATGAGAACAGAAGAATTCCCAGAGTTACTTAACGAGGTACTAATCTAAATATAAAAAGCTGAACCGAAGTTCAGCTTTTTATATTGTGATCCCGGCAGGAATCGAACCTGCATCATAACTTCCGCAAAGTTACGTCCTATCCATTGAACGACGGGACCAATAAGTACGATACCAATCTACACCATTAGGGAGTAATCTGCAACCATAGACTTCTTCTTATTTTCAAAAATGCTATACTACATTCATAAGGTCTTTTATTAAAAAAATAAATAATGTAACAATGGCAAAAACTAATACAAGTGTGGAGAATAATTCATGTGATGGGTATGGTTGTGGAGATGAAGTAAAGATGACGTGCAAGCACGGATCACTCAAGCACCATATCCTCAAGAAAATCATTTGGATTTTTATTGTAATCGTAGCGTTCTGTTTTGGAGTACAATTCGGAGAATTACGAGGAATGATGAAAATCTATTCACACAAAGGAGCCATGATGCAGTGGGATGGTGGAGCGCGTGGAGCAGAGAACAACTACTACAAAGTAGGAGCTCCAGATGCTAGCAACACAACAAAAGAAACTCTTCCTGCAGTAAAGGAAACTACTCCTAAACAATAAGCACCCAAATTAAAAAACTATTTCTCATCTTAATGAGAAATAGTTTTTTAATTTGGGTTTACTTTCCTTCTGCCCATTCTTTGAGTTCAGCATATGTCACTTCCCCACAGACGGTTTTCTTTGTTTTTTGATTTACAAAAAATGGTACTCCCCCACACGGCTCATCTTCACAATCCATTTTAACAAACAACTCTTCGTTCCCTTTATTGTGCCAGCATTCAACTTTTTCAATATCAAAACCCTCAGTATTTAACGTATCAACAAGTTTCTCCATTTTCTGACAATGAGGACATTCGAGTCCATAAAAGAAAAGTAAATTTTTGGTAGTAGTCATATATATATGATACCAGAGTGCCCACCTAAACAAAAACCCCGACGCGAGTCGGGGTTTTTGTTATTTTGTGATTTTTGAAAGACGAGCCTTTTTGCGAGATGCGTTATTTTTCTTGATAACACCCTTCTTTGCTGCCTTGTCGATTGCGCTGTATGCACTTGAGAGAAGCTTCTTTGCTTCATCCTTTTTCTTTTCTTTAACGAGCTTCTCAATACCTTTGATTGATTCTTTGAGAGCTTTCTTTCGGCGGTCGTTAACCGACTTTTTCTTCATCGATCCACGGAGTGCCTTTTTTGCTGATTGTGTAATTGGCATGACTGATTTTTAAGGAGTGGAACGACTATAAAAATCGTCATCCCGCTCCATAATTTCATTAATTTAATAATAAATATAGATAAACATTAAAATGAACACTTATTCCTATCTGAAGCGCGGGGCCGAATAGGCCAACCAGTTTTTCGCTAAGCGCTTCACCCCTCGTATGTCTTTCAAATTATGGGGCTGGGATAGTA
>JBAYUP010000020.1:0-10492 GCA_041675045.1 Minisyncoccota bacterium
ACAGAATATCGCTCTCTATCGGAAATACCGTCCAGAAACATTTGAAGATGTTATCGGGCAGGATCATATCGTCAAAGCAATTGAGGGGGCATTTGAATCAGGCAAGGTTGCTCATGCATACCTTCTCTCTGGTCCTCGCGGTACAGGTAAGACAACAATTGCTCGTATTATCGCGCGTACACTTGGTTCGTCAGTGAATGACATCTATGAAATGGACGCAGCTTCAAATCGCAAGATTGAGGATGCTCGCGATATTCGTGAGAGTGTCCGTACGATGCCATTTGATTCGAAATACAAAGTGTATATTCTCGACGAAGTCCACATGCTCACAAAGGAAGCATGGAATGCACTTTTGAAAACTATCGAAGAACCACCAGCACACGTCATCTTTATTCTTGCGACCACAGAACTCGAGAAAGTCCCAGAGACAATCGTCTCACGCTGTCAGACGTTTATATTCAAGAAACCAACGGATACTATTTTGGCTGAAGTTATTACTCGTGTTGCAAAGAAAGAGGGTTACACACTTGCTGAAGGTGGAGCAGAGCTTATTGCACTCCTTGCATCAGGTGCCTTTCGAGATGCACTTGGTACGCTTCAGAAAGTTATTTCATATTCAAAAGACAAGAAGATTACTCTAAAAGAAATCGAATCAGTCACAGGAGCACCTGAGGCATCTCTCGTTCATTCATTTCTCGATGCACTTGCTTCGAATGATATCGAGAAAGGATATACTGCGATTCGAACTGCCTCAGAACAAAATATTGAAATGCTTATTTTCCTGAAAATGATACTCGCGAAATTGCGATATGCATTAATGCTCAGGTATGCCCCAGATTCTGTTACCTATCTTTCTGAAAAGATTTCAGTAGGGGAATTAAAATATTTACAGACACTTATTAGTTCAAAACCAATTCATATTTCTTCTGTTTCGCTTTCTGTGTTACTTGATACGTATCAGTCTCTACGTACGTCAGTCATTGATGAGCTTCCACTTGAACTCGCGCTCATAAAAATCCTCAATGGAGAAGAAAAGTAAAAGATTCGGAACAAAAACCGATAACAAACAATCTTCTAGCTCGACTTCGACTCGGAAGATGTCAGAACATACTCTTTCTGACCCGCTCCTCGCTCGTCAACAAAAAACGTGGGACGTTATCGTGATTGGTGGTGGAGCAAGTGGTATGATGGCGGCGGCGGTTGCGGGTTCTCGGGGTAAATCTGTACTCATCTTAGAGAAAAATAAATCACTTGGTGAGAAATTAAAAATCACCGGTGGTGGTAGATGCAATATTACTAATGCCGAAGAAAACGTGCGCACGTTCCTCTCTCATTATGGAGTAGCTGAACCTTTTCTTTATTCAGCGTTTTCTCAATTTGGGATGAAGGATACATTTGATTATTTTGAATCTCGCGGACTTCCGCTTGTGGTTCAGGCACGTAAGCGTGCTTTCCCTCATACAGAAAAAGCGAAAGATGTGTTTCTCGTATTACAAAAAGAATTAGATAAACATCACGTTACGGTGAAGACGAACTCACCTGTACGAAAAATAAATCATCATAACGGTGTCATCACTTCTGTTGAAACAAAAGATGGGACACATTTCGCTCAGTCATTTATTCTTGCGACAGGAGGTATGTCTCACCCAGAAACTGGCTCAACAGGGGATGGATTCTCATTTTTAAAAATGCTCGGGCACACTGTCAAAGAACCTACTCCTTCTATTGTCCCACTTGAAGTCTCTGATTCATGGGTACATATGCTCGCAGGAATTTCTCTTTCGTTTATGAAAATTACCTTTTTCCTCGAAGATTCATCTACAGGTCAGATTGGCAAGAAACAATTTTCAAAAATAGGAAAAGTTTTGTTTACACACTTTGGACTGTCTGGCCCACTTATTCTCAATAGTGCTTCGAAAGTGTCCGAATTATTACAATCCGGAATTGTGCGAGCATTTATTGATGCCTATCCCGACACAAATCTCGGAGCACTTGAACAACAAATTATCAAAGTTTTTGATGCGAATAAAAACAAAGCACTAAAAAATATATTTAAAGACATAACACCAGAGGGGACACATAAGGCAATCCAAACACTTCTACCTGAGATTGATTTTGAGACAAAGGTGCATAGTGTGACAAAAGAACAACGAAAGAAAATTGTGCATTTATTGAAAGCATTACCTATTACAATCACAAATCTCATGGGATATGACAGAGCAGTGGTTGCTGATGGCGGAGTCTATTTATCTGAGGTTGATATGAAGACCATGCGTTCTCTGAAGCTCGATAATCTTTTTATCACCGGAGACTTGCTTAATATCAATCGCCCTTCTGGTGGATATGGATTACAGCTCTGTTGGACAACAGGATTTGTAGCAGGAAGTAGTGTGTAATACAAAATCCCTCTCGTACGAGAGGGATTTTGTATTAGAGGTTACAGATTTGCTTCTGCACGGTAGATTGAGATAAGTGTGTAGAGGAGACTGATGACGAGTGGGCCAACAAGGATTCCAATAGCTCCCATGAGTGATACACCTCCGAGAACTGAGAATAGGATGAGAAGTGGGGGGATGTCTGTTTTCTTGCCGATAATAAACGGAGAAAGAACATTATCTACCATGCCGACGAGCGCTCCTGCCCAGATGAGCATACCGACTGCTTGCGCTTGCATTCCACTAAACCATAAGAAGATAATAACTGGTACAGAGATGAATGCCGTGCCTATCGTCGGTACGAGAGACGCAACGCCAGCTACGACGCCCCAGAGTACAGGATTTGGAACACCAAAGATTGCAAGTCCGACACCCATGAGTATTCCTTGAGCGATAGCGATGATGAAATAACCTTTAATGATTCCATTAACGGTAGTAGAAAGTTTGCTCAATATTTTTTCATTGGTATCGTTTTTGAGTGGACTCAGCAAGAGAAATCCTTTTTTAAGCGTCGCACCATCTTTGATTGCATAAAATAAGGTTAGTATGAAGAGTATGAACATCAGTATTGTTTTAAGTGTTGAAGCAAATAACCCTGCGACGTTATTTGAAACAAATGATGCCATATTACTGATGACACTTGTTGTGTTGGTAGTGATATATTTTGGGGCGATACCATTGATAGTATCGTTGATTGATTCTAGGAATGGAGTTGCGCTACCTCCGTCTATTACAGAATGATAGATATTTTGTGATTGATGGATGACTGCGGTACTGAGAGTAAACAGTGGGACAAAGAGAACAATAAGAAAGAAAATTACCGTGAGAAGTGACGCTATCCAGTCAAATCCTCTCGTGATATGTTTCTTTATCCATAAATAGATTGGACGTAGGACAATAGAAAATGCCATACCTAAAATAATTACTGAGAGGAATGGGAAGAATATCGCAATAGCAAAGATAATAACGACTCCGAGCAAGGCGAAGAAAAAACTCCGCTCAATAGTGTTTGTATTCATATGTTTGATTATAGCATAGGGTGCTGGATACATTAATCAAACCTTGTTTAATTAAATCAAAATAGGCACTTCTATACCTTATACTTTTGACAATCTTTTTAAGAGATTTTTATACTTAATAATAAACTCACTACTTGAAAAAGTAGCTTCTTCATAAAAAGCATCTCTATCAATTCCATTTTCAGAATTTAATTCTAAATCATCTCGTATTGATTTAATCAAACCCCTATCTACTTCACTTCCATCGGTAATACTATTACCGATGGATTTTTTAGATATCAATATTTTATCATTAGAAAAACCAAATACAGATCGTTTTATTCGTCTTTCTACTTTACCATTATCTAATATTTTACAATTAAATTGAGCAAGTCTTCTTTTGAATTTAATTAAAGTTATGGGTCTTTCTCCCTTTTTCATAACCTTACTATTTTCATCAATCCAACGAGATAAAGCATGTATTTCTGCGTCACTATAAAGATAACTTTCATCAACTAATTTATGGTCTGCTAATTTAATAGAAATTCGAAATAAATCATCTTCATTACAAGTTAAGCAAAGATTGTGTCGGTCTAAAAGTACAAGCATAGCAACCATCGCTGTTCTTTTGTTTCCATTATGAAAAGGATGATTATTAGAAATAGAATACATTAGAGCAGCACCAACAGATTCAATAGTTCGATATTTATTCTCTCCCTGATATCCTGTTTGAGGATGAAATAAAGCGCTATCCAAAAGATTGAGATCTCTCAATCCTGCCGGATATATAGGATCTTCTAGGGTTTCAAAATCTGTTGTTAATTCCTCATGAATTTTTAAAACTTCTTCTTTGGTAATATGTAAAATCGGGTCACTTATTTTCCCAATTGATGAAAAATCATAATCTTTTATAATTAATTTTTTTGGTTCATTTCTTTTGTTAATTTTATCTTTTGTTTTTTCAACTCCTAATTTAGAAGTGATAATTCTTTTAAGAAAATTTATATCTTGATTTTTTATAATACTATTTTCATTTTTAAGATAATCGAATCTTTTATTGCTTCCCGAAGAATCCCAAAGAGTAATTAGGAGTTCATCCGAATCTAGTTTATAATTTTTAGCAATTTTTTTTAGAACCCTTTTGTGACTTTTCATTTTTTATTTATATTCATTACCTAGAGCAGTCCAGGGAAGTTTTCCTTTAAATTCTGGCGAGTTGTCTAATATCCATTGAATATAGGTATTGCTATTTGGTCCAAGTAGGGAATATATATTTTTATATTTATATGTTTGTGGTGAATTTTCTATAAATTCACACATTTTGTGGGTTGGAGAATTTTCGCTTCCTTCAATTTTCCCCAATAGTGTTGCATTCCAGCGAGGATGATTAAAGAACGAAAAAACCTCAATGCCGTCAAACAAGGAAGGTCATTTATATGAATATGTCCCAGCGACGGTTCTGTATGATTATATTTATAGCGAACTTCGTATCGTGAAAGTTGACCCTTTTTGTTAATGACTATCCAAGGATGAGTCCAAATAGATAACGGGATATGAGCAGGAGAAGTAAAAAGAAAAACTTGATATAAATCTTTGTTTATAAGATTTTTTAATGAAGTATTCATTGCTTAGAAATAGAGACTATGGAACGTTTCGTTTGCACAATAACAATCGTCAAAATGTGCTCATTTCGACGCAATTTTTACGCTTATTAAGTTCAAATATCTTCTTGTGTTTCTTTCAGAAACATCCGCGAAGCGAATTTGAGCTTTTTTGTATAGAACGCTTCGCTTGCAAAAAACACAAATTCGGCTTGGGGACAGGGATTCGAACCCCAATTAACGGCTTCAAAGGCCGCTGTCCTACCATTAGACGATCCCCAAATACATATTTAAAATACACTAAAACAGCAAAAAATACAATTTACAGGAGATGTTAATGTTAAAAATGATATAATCTAAATATGGAAAAACCATCAGAAAGTTTATATATAAAAGTCCTTGTTTGGGCCTATAATAGGAAACAAAACCCATTTAAAATAGAGGATCTTTATGCTGAATTAAATATAATAAAACCAGATGAGACTCTTTGGGTAAGAAACATTTTTGTAGATATTCCCTTGAATGGTTGTGCGTTGTTTTCTTCTTCTCAAAATAGTTCAGGTGAAACTTTTCATTTGTTGTCAGATAGTGGTATGTCTTCAGCAATAGGCTATTTGGGATTAGAGGAATCTAAATCTAACAGTAAACGTGCTGAATACCTTGCCCTCTGGGCCCTTGGGATTACTTCTGTGGTGGGAGTAATTCAAATTGTAATAGCGTTGTGCAAGTAAATGTCTAAGATGAATCTCCTTCTCACAATAAACGATAATACTTTTGAACCGCAGGATTACATTATTCGCAAAGTAGCGCGGGCTGTTATTTTGGATGAGACAGAAACAAAAGTTTTATTTTTCGGTAGTCTTCTTGTTGGAGGTGGAGTTGAAGATGGGGAATCAGATGAAGATGCGCTACATCGAGAGTCAATGGAAGAAGTTGGTGCAACAGTTAAAATTATAAAACCCCTTGGAGAAATAATCGCATATAGAGATTCTTTAAAGAAGAAATATATCGTTCATGGATATCTGTGTAAAAAAATTGGAGAATTGGTAACTCCTACTTCAACTGATCCTGAGGAGCAATCAACTGAGCCAGTATGGATAGACATAATTACTGCAATTAAAAAATTAGAAGATGAAATATCTTCTTTACAAAGCAATCGTTCATCTTTTGAATTGGAAGTATTTCAAAGAAAAGTTCATAATCGAAAAGTAGCATTAACTTTTTTAAAAGAAATTATTTAACATATTCTATGTCTCAAGATAAAAAAATTGTTGTTCGTGCACGAGCTGTGATTTTACACGAAGATAAATTACTCGTCGTGAAGCATTCACCAGATGATACTTTTGTGGCTCTTCCTGGTGGACATCTTGAATGGAGTGAGGACATTAAGGAGTGTTTAAAGCGTGAAATGCTCGAAGAGCTCGGAGTTGCTCCAGAAATTGGAAGACTATTATATATAAATAACTTTATTGATAAGGATACAACTCAGTCAATTGAATTTTTCTTTGAAGTTACTAATTCACATGAGTATTATGATATTGAAAACAAGACGAGGACGCATGCTCATGAACTTTCGGGAATTCATTGGGTAGGAGCAAGTGATACAGTTACCATCCTACCAAAGACACTAGAAGAAGATTTGCGAATAGGGAATATTTTATCTGACCAGATTAGGTATATCTAAAAAACAAAGCCCCTGTGCATGCACAGGGGCTTTTGGAATGTGTTTGGTGTGTTTATTTAAATGAATCACCATACAGTTTGAGGAACATTTTTTCGGTTACAATCTCTGTTTGCTCTTTGTTTTTCTGGGTCGTCCGTACTAACAGTTGGCCCTTTTTGCCAGTGAGCAAAGCAAAGAGTTCTTTTCCTTTTTCTGAAGAACCCTTACCAATGTTTTGAATCAATCTCTCCAATCCTTCCTTTACCGTAATCAAGTCATTTACTACATCTACCGTTCCGGTCGGAGTTTTCTTTTTTGGTGAACGTACGATTTTTACAGGCGCTGCTTTTTTAGCAGCGGGGGTTTTTAGGGAATCGTCCTTTGCAATAATGACTGTTTTTGCTCCAGCACCAGGGAGAGTGAGAGGATACTCTTTCTTCAGATCAGCACACATCTTTTTGGCTGTATCTTCTGTCTTGGCATTAATCGTCACCGTACCTTGGCTTTTGTTTGCCACAAGGGTTACGTAGTCTTTGGAACCATAATTTTTTCCTTTGAGGAATGCGCGTACTTCTTCGCGTAAATTCTCAGCATTTGTTTTCGACATATTTTCTGGTGTTTGTGTTTTGGGTTGTGTTACGTTTTGTGTTTCTGTTGCCGTTGGGGTTTGAATAGTTTGTTGTTCTGTACTTGATGAAGGCCCAGCTTCTTTAATTGGAGAATTTAAATAGGTTGGCTTCGGAAGATTACGGAAATCATGTTTCATTGATTCAGCTTTGTCTTGGGTAATCCTCACTTTTATTTGAGATGAGTTGACCGTGGCAAGCAGAAAATTACCATGTTTGAGAATTTCACTTTTAACCGAAGCTATTTCTTCATCTGAGTAGGGCGTAGGAAATGAAATAATGAGGTAGTGTTCCCAGTCGCCCTGAACAACAACTTGAGGATGACATAGTTTGAGCAATTCTGCGAGGTATCGCGCAAGTCGTTTTATGACAGCATTACGGATTTTATTCACAGCATTATCTTGCGGGTTTTGATGGAGGATGCGAGCTTTTTCCATTGGTATAAAGTTTTAATTTTTAAAAATATTAAAACATTTACAAAAAAATGTCAATTATTCTCACGTCATAATTTTAAAGAATATGCTATACTCTCCTTTATGAAATCTCACAAAAAACTTTTATATCGTAGCAGAGAGAATCGTGTTGTGTTTGGGGTGATGGGTGGGCTTGGAGAATATTTTGATATTGATCCAGTTATTTTCCGTGTGGCATATACTGCATTTACATTTTTCTCTGGATTCCTTCCTGGTATCGGAGCGTATATTTTAATGACGATGGTGATGCCTCCACGTCCGCTTGTGGTGCATGAAAAAGCAGAAGAAGTAAAAGAGGAAACAAAAGAAGCAAACGCGTAGTATGAACATTGAACCTGATTTTAAAAAACACCTCGACAAAAAACTTGCTCGGAGAATGCGCATCCTCACCATCATCCTTTGTGTGATGACAGGAGTGCTTGCGTATAATATGTACATAAGTCATATCAGCTTACTGTTGGTGTTTTTAGGAGTGGCGCTCGGTTGTACTCTGGGATTTTTTGCAGGGAGAATGTTTCTCATTAAGTGGAGTGAAGAAGATAGCAAAATCATCGGCAACATTGATCTCCTCGGGGGGATTGTCCTTGTGTTGTATGTCGCAGTTTCGATTGCTCGAAGTTGGATATTTGCGCACTGGTTCAAAGGAGTCATTCTCACTTCATTTACATTTAGTTTTATCGAGGGTGCGATGATTGGACGATTACTTTCGATGAGATTCAATATTAAAAAGATTCTCTCTGAGCAAGGGAAGGCGTAATAATCGTACCTACTTCTTGTTTCTGTGGGTGCCATACGCCCAAGGGACAACTTGACACTTTTGTGTTTCAGATATAGAGTATGAGCATTATGAAGAAGATATTTGCAACAATTTCATTAGGTATTATGGTCGCAATGGTAGGGCTCCTTGCACTTCCTGCAACCTCTTCAGCCTCATGGGGTTTCTCCCTTGGTTTAGGCTTAGGAATTAATACAGGGAATATGGGTGGTTATGGATACGGATATCCTCAAGCGTATAACAGTGGGTGTAATTGGGGATGTAATTCATCTATGTATCAATCATATCCAATGTACCAACAGCCATATCAGCAACAGTACCAGTCACCATATCAACAGCCGTACAATTCATACATGAATAATTATTCGTATCCTGTAAGTAGTTTTTCTTACAATACGTATGATCCGTACTATGATGTTCAGCCAGTTAATTATGGTAGAACATGTTACCGATATTGCTAAATACGAGTAAAAAAGTTTTCTAACACAAAACTCCCCACAGAACGTGGGGAGTTTTGCTATTCATCATCTTGTGGTTTGTCGAGCGTGAGTGCTTCGATACTTATCGCATCTCCTGTGATACGCATGACATCTTTGTCTATCTTTCTAAATTCGTGATTTGATTTGTTGAAGTGATTCACTGTTGTTGCGAGAGCATTACCGAGTTTTGTATGTGCTTCCTCGTATGTACGAAGGTGTGTGCCTAGTTCGCCGACACGTTTGATAATATCTTTGGCTGATTCTTCGATTTGAAGGGCTTTCAATCCCTGAAGCACTGTCTGTAAATATGCGAGGAATGATGTAGGGGACACAATGATAACTTTGTATTTACTTGCTGCACGTTGAATCAGATTCTCTGTGTCTTCGGTTACCGCACCGATTTTATTGATGAGTAAATCATAATATATCGCTTCGTGGGGGATAAACATAAATGCGAAGTCCATCGTGCCTTCTTCGGGTTGGATGTATTTTGATGTTTCGACAATACGATTCTTTAAATCATTTACAAAGATTTTCTCAAAGCGTTCTTTCTCCGCAGGGTCATTTGTTTCCGAAATGCGATTGTAATTTTCGAGTGAAAACTTCGAATCAATCGGAATGATTTTATCTTTTACAAATACTGCCGCATCAACAATCGTGCCATCAGGGAATGCGTACTGCATTTGGTAACTACCAGGGGGCATCACATTTTTAAGAAGTGTTTCGAGATAGTATTCACCGAGAATTCCGCGTTGTTTTGGATTCTTCAAGATATCTTGCAAATTCTTCAATTGGTCAGCAAATGAAACAACTTGTTTATTTGTCTCATCGAGACGAGTAATTTTCTCGGTGATGTCGGCAATAATACGTGACGTTTCGGTAGATTGATAGCGCATTGATTGATTCATGTCTTTCTGTGAATCAGAAAGTTTCTGGTCAATCGTTCGACCCAGTTCGTTTATGTGGGAGAGGAGGAGCTGGAATCCAGTGTCGTCTTTTACGCCTTCTGGTTTTCGATTCTGACGCATAAAAAAGAAACCAATAGCAAGGCCAACAAGAATCCCAAGCACAATCATAAGTACGGTAGACATAGTGCTATTTTAGCATAAACAACTTATTTTCATGTGTTGCGCTGAGTCACCTTATCTAGGTTTATTTAATTACCACATCTACTTGACATATAGTCAAATAAATGATAGTTTATGTCTAAATTATTTTAAATCAAAAAACAAAAATAAAGTATGGCAGGCTCTAATGCTTCTGACAATGGTACCAGCAAAAGTACCAATTCAGCGACTCGCACAGTTGTTATCGAGTGTACAGGAATTACTCCTATTCTTATGAATCCAATGACAAAAGAAACGTTGGAAGAATTGGCTGGAATTAAGGCGAAAACCTCAATGGCTTCTCAAAAAGAAAGACCACTAAAGGACCGTGCTGCT
>JBAYUP010000021.1:0-9726 GCA_041675045.1 Minisyncoccota bacterium
AAAACGGTTTTCTCATTCTATTCTCATCACTGATATTTCTGATTTCCGTGTATCATCATTTGATGTCATAAAACGTACTCATGATGATGAGATGTTGAAATGGGCGGGGAGGAGACCGTTTTCTGAAATTGAATTTCTTGTTGTGTTTGGTGCGTTATTCAAGATGAATCAGACCGGCAAGGTTATTTTTTTAACGAACCGAACACCAAACATTTTTCACGTGAGAACCACAGATGGATTCTCTGTAGCTGTAGATGTTTGGTATCAAGATGGACAATGGTGTTTCAATGCGAGACCTCTCAATTCTTCTTGGATATCCGGAGGGCGTGTATTTATGAGACGCAAATTTGATCGGTAAAAAACACAAATGTATTTAAAATGCCCCGCGATACGCTGGGCATTTTAATTTGACAAAAAGTAGTGAAGTAGTACTCTAAAGAAAAATTAAAAAGTATATGTCGCAAAAAGTTTGTTCAAAAGAAGAGTTAGACTCTACTCTTGAAAATTTAGAAAGAAATATTGTGATTTGTTGGGACTGTGTGTCCGCGCACTATCCTAATGAATTTAAACAAAAGAAAGGTTTTCCTGTTGCTATGCGCAGGTGTAATGCGTGTGGTAAGCGTGGCGATTGTACCTGGGCAGGTTTATGGAGACCGCTTATTTATAAAAGCAAAACTACTAAGTGGCTCATAAATCAATTTGAGAAAGATATTCTATTTTATAACTCGATTACTCTGTTACGAACAAAAGGGTCGTGTGCGGTATTTGAACTTGCACAAAGAGGGGAGGAAGATTTGCTCAGTATATTGGATTATATAAAAGCTACCTCGGCTACTGAAAAAGAAGAATGGTTTTATTTTTTTGAACAATTTGCACATCATCATACGCTTTTGCGTACCCACTCCCATTCACCAAAGAATTTTAATGAATGGGAGAAATTACTCACTGCATGATTTATGTAAAAGGCGGTCTCTCCGGGGGCCGCTTTTTGTGTTGCAAAAAAGGCCCATCTGTTGTATATTCTAGGCACATAAGACCTTGCGGGGTTTTTATTTTTATCACTAAATATACATATATGGAACGAGATTATCCACTAGAAAAAGTTAGAAATATAGGAATTATAGCCCACATTGATGCGGGTAAGACTACGACAACAGAGCGCGTGCTCTTTTATACTGGTGTGTCACACAAAATCGGGGAAGTGCACGATGGTGAGACAACCACAGACTGGATGGAGCAGGAACGTGAACGTGGTATCACTATCACATCAGCTGCGGTAACTTGTTTCTGGACTCCTACATATGCACTCGGTGATAAGACAAAGAAACACCGTTTCAATATTATTGATACTCCTGGTCACATTGACTTCACTGTTGAAGTGAAGCGCTCACTTCGCGTACTCGACGGTGCTGTCGTCGTATTTGATGGCGTTGCTGGTGTAGAACCACAATCAGAAACAAACTGGCGCTATGCCGATGAAGCAAACGTTCCTCGAATCTGTTTCGTAAACAAACTCGACCGTACCGGTGCATCATTCGAACACTCATACAAAACTATTCATGAACGTCTTACAAAGAAAGCGATTCGTATGCAGATTCCTATTGGGCTCGAAGATAATTTCGAAGGAGTGATTGATCTTCTCAAGATGAAGGCCTACTATTTCGAGGGTGATATGGGTAACAATGTTATCGAAAAAGAAATTCCAGAAAATCTCAAAGCTGAAGCTGAAAAATATCACGCAGAACTTATCGAAAAGATTGTTGAACAAGATGATCAGATTATGAGTGACTACTTTGAAGGAAAAATTCCCGATGTTGCAACCCTCAAGAAATTGATGCGTAAGGCCGTTATTGCGAACGATGTATTCCCAGTATTTGCAGGTAGTGCGCTCAAGAACAAGGGTGTACAGCTCGTACTTGATGCGGTGGTAGATTACCTCCCAGCTCCGACAGATATTCCACCAATCACTGGTATTGATCCAAACACAGATGAACCACTCGTACGTGAGGCATCTGATTCTGCTCCGTTTTCAGCACTTGCATTCAAGATTGCGACAGACCCATTCGTTGGTCAGATTATTTTCTTCCGTGTGTACTCTGGTTCTGTGTCAGCAGGAAGTTATGTATATAACCCTCGCACTCGTAACAAAGAACGTATCGGCCGAATCCTCCGTATGCATGCCAACGATCGTGAAGAAGTAAAGAAGGTATACGCTGGAGAAATTGCAGCCGCAGTTGGACTCAAAGATACTATCACTTCAGATACACTCTGTGATGAAAATGCGCCAGCAGAATTGGTACGTATTATTTTCCCAGAACCAGTTATTTCACTTCGTGTTGAACCAAAGACAAAAGCTGACCAAGAAAAAATGGGTATGGCGCTCAACCGTCTCGCACAAGAAGACCCAACATTCCGTGTATCAACTGATGCTGAAACAAACGAAACAATTATTGCGGGTATGGGAGAACTTCACCTTGAAATTATTGTTGATCGTATGAAGCGTGAATTTTCTGTTGAAACAAATGTTGGTAAGCCGCAGGTGGCATATCGCGAAACTATTACAGGATCAGCAGAAGTAGAAGGGAAGTACATCAAACAATCTGGAGGTCGTGGTAACTATGGTCACGTTAAAATTAAGATCAAACCAATGGATCTTTCTGTTGATCCTGAAGATTTGCCGAAGAACGTGAAGCGCGAGAAAGGATTTGAATTCATTAACACAATTAAAGGAGGTGCGATTCCACAAGAATATATTCCCGCATGTGAAAAAGGATTCAAAGAAGGTCTTGATCGTGGTGTGCTCGCTGGGTTCAAACTTGAGAACGTGTCAGTTGATCTCTGGGATGGAAGTTATCACGATGTTGACTCGAATGAAATGGCGTTCAAAATTGCAGCAAGTATGGCAATTCAGGATGCATGTAAAATGGCAAAACCAGTTATTCTCGAACCAATGATGAAGGTTGAAGTTGTTACACCAGATAAATTCATGGGTGACGTTACAGGATCTCTCTCATCAAAGCGTGGACTTATCGAAGGTATGGAAGCTCGTGGTATGAACCAAGCTGTAAAGGCAATCGTACCTCTTTCTGAAATGTTCGGATATATGACGACACTTCGTTCTATGACTGAAGGTCGCGCAGGATTCACTATGGAATTCCTTCGTTACGACATTGTCCCACAGAACGTGGCGAACACAATCATCGAAGCTCGAACGAAATAAGCACAATCGAAAAATTCCCCCGCATAAAGTAATCTTTATGCGGGGGAATTTCGTTTGCAAATAGCTGAAAAAGTGTTACAATATCTACATATAAATTAATTTTTTCTCATTATGAACACAGAGAAAGGAAATGTAAGTGTTATAGTTTCTTTTATCATAGTCATCGCAATTATTTGTTTGGCTATCTATTCTATTATGCGAGAACCTACATCAGAAAATCTTTCCAATGTAGCTACAACGCAGAACACAGGAGATATGACAGGGGATACAACAACACCTACATCAAATAAAAAATCTATGGAACAAATCGCAAAAAATGGAGATATGCTCGTTATGAATTACACAGGTCGCCTTACTGACGGCACTGTGTTTGACTCAAATGTTGATCCAAAATTTAATCATGTTCAACCATTTATGTTTACTCTTGGCGCAGGTCAAGTGATCAAAGGATGGGATGAAGGATTACTCGGTATGAAAGTTGGGGAAAAGAAAACATTAACCATTTCTCCAGAAAAAGGATATGGCGCGAGTGGTACGGGTCCTATCCCACCTAATGCGACGCTCATCTTTGATGTTGAATTGGTGGCGATTAAATAATATATGAATCAGACAAAACTCGATACTATTAAAAAATTTCTCTTTCGAAAAAGAATTCTCATTCCACTAGGGATTATTATTCTTGTTACTGCGTTCAGTCTTGCTCGTGGAAATGGGTCTTCGTTTACAGTAATAACACCTCGCCAGGGAGTACTTTCTGAAACTGTTCGTGCGACAGGTCAGGTGACTTCGAGTACTGATCTCAATCTTTCTTTTGGGTCACAAGGCGAGGTTCGACAAGTACTCGTCTCTGTTGGTGACAAGGTTCTCAAGGACGCAATCCTCGCGACGCTTGATAGTCGTTCTCTTCTTGCATCGGTGACTCAGGCGCGAGCAACGCTCCTATCAGCAGAAGCAAAAGTTAAGCAAACAGGCGAAGGTGTTCTTCGTGCTAATGTTGCGCTTGTGAATGCACGACGCGACCTCGAGGCAACTAAAATCACACACGACTCTCTCGTTTCGAGCGCATACCATGAACTTCTTAATTCAACACCGGAAGCATTTTCTACAGATACCAGTGACGATATAAGTGTCCCTGTCATTAGTGGTACGTATAAGCTTGGTAAAGAGGGAACAATTACTCTTTCTGGTTATTATTCAAGTGGCGGATCAAGTTTCCGTGTATCAGGATTAACGACTGGTTCAGGAATGGCTACAACGAATAATCCTCAACCTCTCGGCGACTCAGGCCTCTATGTGACTTTTCCTAACACAAGTTTGATAGTTTCAGATTGGGTCATCTCAATCCCAAACAAGAAAGCGTCAGATTATCTCACAAACTTAAATGCATATAACAATGCAGTGAAAGCTCGCGCACAAGCCGTTTCTAAGGCCCAGTCAGTTGTTGACGAGAAAGTCGCTGATCTCTCTATAAAACGCGACCCGACATTTTCTGCAGATACTGACCTTGCTCGAGCAGAAGTGCTTGGTGCACAGGGAGGACTTGAATCTGCGATTTCTAAATATGAAGATACAATTCTTCGTGCCCCAGCGAACGGAACCATCACAAAAATTGATGTGAAATACGGTGAGACGACAGACACAAATACTCCTGCGATGGTTCTTCAAGATTTAGAAAATCTCTATGTCGAAGCTCTTATCAACGAATCAAACATTACATCAATTGCACTTGATCAGACTGTTGCTATTACAATTGATGCACTTGGAGTAGATAAAGTTTTTGCAGGGAAAGTTGTTCATGTTGACCCAGCATCACTTACAACAGATGGTGTAGTAAATTATAAAATCAAAGTTTCACTCATAGACAAGAATCCACTGATTCGACCAGGAATGAATGCTGAAATTACAATTACCGCTTATTCAAAGGAAAATGTTCTCTCAATTCCTCGTGCAAGTGTGAGTACTCGTGATGGTAAATCGTATGTGAATGTCATTACAAATGAAAAGCGTCACACGTTTGAAGAACGAGAAATAAAAACAGGTGTTATGGGCGATGGTAATCAGATTGAAGTAGTGAGTGGACTCACTGCAAATGATAGGATTACGCTCACAGTGAAAAAATAATGGCTGATAGACTTACAGTTGAAAATTCTCTGACACAAAATATTAAGGTTGGCTGGTTTTTGGCCAAGCGTGAACTTAAACGTGCCAATATTTGGACAACAACATTGATTGTTCTTGTAATGACCCTGACATTTTTAAATTTAATTGTTGTCTCAGGTATCTTAGTTGGACTCATTCAAGGGTCTGAAGATGCCCAAAAGAAATATGCAATTGGTGATATTGTTATCTCTTCGTTTTTAAATCGTTCTGCGATTGAGCAAACTCCACGTGTTGTTGATATTGTAAAAACAATTCCAGGGTATCGTAATCATACGGTGAGATATTCTGGCTCTGCACGTGTTGAATCAAATTATCGCGAGACAATAAAGCCAGGAGAGAAGCGTGACGGTGCCGGAGCGTCACTTCTCGGGATTGATCCGATTGAGGAGGAGAGATTTTCTGGAGTTTCAAAATTTGTCATCCGTGGGTCTTATCTTGATACAAATGATGGGGATAGTATTTTGATTGGTAAAAATTTGCTCTATGAATTTACTCCTATCGAAGCCCCAGGATTTCAAACACTTAAAAATGTTGAAGTTGGTTCACGTGTGAAAGTGACCGTCGGTGATGTTTCTAAAGAATATTTCGTCAAAGGAATTCTTTCTAGTAAGGTTGATGAATTTGATACGTCTGTTGTCGCACTTGAGAGTGAGGTTCGTAGACTTACAAATCGCACCAATCTTGATGCGGGAACGATTGCTATTCAGCTTGATTCATCAATAACACCAGTTGAGGCAAAAGAATTCTTGCTGGCAAGTGGGGTGGGTGAGTATGCGCGCGTACAGACAGCCGAAGATGCGTTTCCGAAATTCTTAAAAGATATTAAAGCAACATTCGGTATTTTAGGTTCTGCGATTTCTGGTATCGGCCTTGTTGTTGCGTCTATTACAATTTTTATTGTTATTTTCGTAAACGCAATTACTCGAAGACGTTATATTGGTATTTTAAAAGGTATCGGTATTAACAAACGTGCGATTTTGTTTTCATATATGTATCAAGCAACACTCTACGCATCACTCGGTATCATTGTTGGTATGGTTCTCATTTTTGGAGTAATTAAGCCCTATTTCACAGCGAATCCGATTAATTTCCCATTCTCTGATGGTATCTTGGTGGCAACGCTTTCAGGCACATTGATACGTGCGGGGATTCTTCTCGTAACAACAATAATCGCTGGATACATACCTGCACGGATTGTTGTAAAGCAGAATACATTGTCAGCAATTTTAGGAAGGTAGTTTCTAAAAAATAAAACGTATGATTATAGTAAAAAATTTAACTAAAATATTCCAAAGTGGCGACCAAGAAATTCGGGCGTTAAATGATCTTTCTTTTTCTGTTCCCGAGGGACAGTTTTTGACGATTACAGGCAAATCAGGATCAGGAAAATCAACACTATTGTATCAACTCGGGTTGCTTGATCTTCCAACCTCAGGGGAAGTACATATCGACAATAAAGAATGCGTAGGTCTTTCTGAGAATGATCGAACAGCAATCAGGCTTAACGACCTTGGGTATATTTTTCAGGATTATGCTATCTTGCCATCACTTACCGCGCTCGAGAATACCGTCCTTCCTCTCTTAATGCAAGGCTATACAACAGAGCTTGCTGAACAAAAAGCAAAACGCGCACTTGAACGTATTGGACTTGCCGATCGTATGCACAATCTTCCAAGCCAACTCTCGGGTGGACAGCAACAACGTGTTTCTATTGCCCGTGCAATTGCGCATGATCCTAAAATTATTTTTGCTGATGAGCCAACAGCGAACCTTGATTCTGAAACATCAGAACAGGTGATACGAGCTTTTATTGATTTAAATAGAGAGGGGCAGACTATTGTAATGGTTACACACGAGGCTGAGTACGCCAAGCTCGCTCACCGCACTATTACGATGGCCGATGGGTGTATTGTGAGTGATACTTTAAATTAAAAGGATATTTTTGGATATGATATACTAGTGGAATGGAAACACTTTTATCAAATACACGGTTTATTAAAGCATCGATTATTTTTGTAATCGTGCTTACATTATTTGCGGGTGCAAAATTTATCAATGAAGTAAAGCGAAGCGACTCAGTTGGTCGTGGGAACCAAGCTCTAGGAACAATTACGGTTACTGGTACTGGTGAAGTGAAAGCAGTTCCAGATATTGCGACATTGTATCTTACTCTTTCAAAAGATGGTGCAACAGCGAAAGATGCGCAAGGATTACTTAATGATCAAGTCACAAAAACACTTGCATATTTAAAGGGTCAAAAAATTGAAGATAAGGATATTAAATCAGAATACGGTGGAGTTACACCAAAGTATGAGTCTGTCAGTCAAATATATTGTGTTCGCTATCCATGTCCACAGCCAGAACCGAAGATAAATGGATACACTGCAACTCAATCAATCTCAGTAAAAGTTCGTGCCGTTGATACTGCCAATGATGTGCGTACTGGGCTTGCAGGTCTTGGTATCAAAGACATCAGTGGTCCAACATTTACTATTGATGATGAAGATGAATTAAAGATTGAAGCACGTGAGAATGCGATTGAGGATGCTCGTGCAAAAGCAACAACACTCGCAAAGCAACTTCATATTCGTCTCGGAAAAATTTCTTCATTCTCTGAGAATGGTAATGGGTATCCAATTATGTATGAAGCAAAAATGGATATGGCTCGTAGTTCAGCAGGTGGCGCTCCGGCACCAGAACTTCCAAAGGGTGAGAATACTATCACCTCATCAGTAACGATTACGTACGAAATACGATAAGACATACGATAAAAGCCGGTCACGCATGCGTGACCGGCTTTTTGTGATAAATTTGACCGCTTGTAACTTTATGACTGATGTGGTACTATGTATCCACTAACCCCTCGGGGTTTTTTTACTAGGAATTAAAACCTAATCTATGATTGAATATATTAAAGAAGTAAAAGCTGAAATGAAGAATGTCACATGGCCAAAACGCCGTACCACTATTTCATTTACAGTTGCTGTCCTTGTCATCTCTGTCGCGGTGGCATATTACCTCGGTGCGCTTGATTACGTTTTCTCACTCGGTCTCAAGCAAATTCTTACAAACTAACTACTTACTTTTGTATGGCAAAACAAGAACTTAAAGGCGAACGAAATTGGTACGCGATTCACACATACGCAGGGTATGAAAATGCCGTGCTGCGTAATTTAAAGCAACGTATCGACTCACTCGGTATGAATGACAAAATTTTTGATGTCATCGTTCCAACTGAAAAGAAAATTAAAATCAAAGCAGGGAAGCGTGTTGAAGTCGAAGAAAAAGTGTATCCTGGATATGTTCTCGTTGATATGATTGTAGATGATAACTCATGGTACGTTGTTCGTAACACTCCTCGCGTAACAGGCTTCGTTGGCGCCGGAGTAAATCCAGTTCCTCTTAATAAACAAGAAATTGATGACCTCTTTGGTCGTATGGATACAGCAGGCGGTGGCACGAAACACCAGATGGATATTGAAGTCGGTGAAATTGTACGTATTGCAGATGGCCCATTCAAAGAACTTGAAGGTAAAGTAAATGATGTTGATCAAGAGCGTGGAAAGGTAAAAGTTCTTGTTTCAATGTTCGGACGTGAGACACCAGTCGAACTAGATTTCTTGCAGGTCAAGAAGTTGTAAGTCAAAATAATGAAGCATAAAAGCACCGTTGATTTAACGGTGCTTTTATGCTATAGTACCCCTGTTACGCTAAAGCTTCTACTTATACGTAATCGCCAATAGCTCGTCGCTAACGGCTCAAATCTATTTATTATATGGCTGCAAAAAAAGTAATTAAGAAAGTTAAACTACAAATTCCTGCTGCCAAAGCAACTCCAGCGCCACCACTTGGTCCTGCGCTCGGTCAGGCAGGTGTGAACATCGCTGAATTCTGTCAGAAGTTCAATGCTATGACACAGGATATGGCAGGTGATATCGTGGGATGTGTGATTTCAGTTTTTGAAGACCGCACATACGATATTAAAGTCAAAACTCCTCCTGTTGCCGGACTTATTTTCAAAGCCGCAGGCATTGAAAAGGGTTCAGGTAAGCCAAACACTTCAAAAGCAGGTAAGATAACAAAAGCACAAGTTCGCGACATAGCTCTCAAGAAAATGCCCGACCTTAATGCAAAAGATATCGAAGGTGCAATGAAGATCGTTGAAGGCTCAGCCCGCTCAGCAGGAATCACAATCGTAGACTAATATAAAGAAAACCCCCTATGGGGGTTTTCTTTATATTAAGTGATATAATTAAAACATTATGAAAAAAATAATCATTATTTTACTAGTTGCCCTTGTTGTTATTTTTGGTTTTTATTCAGTAAAAATGAATAAATCAAAAATT
>JBAYUP010000022.1:0-9315 GCA_041675045.1 Minisyncoccota bacterium
GAAATCCGCCGACGATTCCTTGCTTTCTTTGAGAAACGAGGGCACAAAATAATACCTTCTGCCTCACTTGTACCCGAGAATGACCCTTCGGTTCTTTTCAATACCGCTGGTATGCAACCACTCGTGCCATATCTCCTGGGGCAAGCACATCCGATGGGTTCTCGTATTGCTGATATTCAGAAATGCGTACGAACAGGCGACCTCGATGATATTGGGGATAATCGTCACTTTTCATTCTTTGAAATGATGGGGAACTGGTCTCTTGGGGACTATTTCAAACACGAAGCTATTGGGTGGAGTTATGAATTTCTTACATCAAAAGAAGAAGGTCTCGGACTTGATTCATCACGTCTCTATGTAACTATTTTTGAAGGTGATGAAAACGCACCATTCGACGAAGAATCAAAACAGATTTGGATGAACCTCGGTGTGCCCGAACATCGTATCTATGCACTCCCAGCTGATGATAACTGGTGGAGTCCAGGTGATAACGGTCCGTGTGGTCCGTGTAGTGAAATGTTTTATGATATGACCGAAGTAGGAATTGGTAACCTCTCGAAAGAGGCATTCTTGGAAGCTGTCAAAAAAGAAGATGTCATTGAGATATGGAATGACGTTTTCATGGAATATGAAAAGAAAGATGGAAAGGTGATAGGCAAACTCGCACAGAGAAATGTAGATACCGGTGCAGGCCTTGAACGTATGACAGCCGTAATGCAAGGCAAGAAAACGGCGTACGAGACGGATTTGTTTGAAGAAGTTATAGATTTTCTCAAGTTAAAAACATCAAACGAGAATACAGAAAAAGAGCGATATATTCGTATAATTGCCGACCATATCAGAACATCACTTTTTTTAATTGCAGATGGTGTTATTCCCTCAAATAAGGATCGCGGATACATTCTTCGTCGATTAATTCGTCGTGCAGGAACACGCGCACAACAGCTAGGTTTAACTACCTCTGATTTGGTTAAAATTTCTTTTATGTTTGGTGAACAATATGGACAAGAAAGTTATCCAGAAGTTTCCAATTCCAATAATAATGAAATTCTTAGATTAGAATTATCAAATTTTAATACAAAATTAGTAGAGGGATTAAAGAAGATTGATAAATTAATAGAAGAAAAAGAAAAAATAGAATATGCTGATCACTCTCAACATCGAACAGATTTTGGATCTAAGAGTGACGATTTTAGTAATCTAATATCTGGATTAGAAGCTTTTGATTTATTTCAAACACATGGATTTCCACCAGAGCTTTTAGGTGAAATTCTTGCTGAAAAAGGCATGGGGTATCATAAGAAAGAATTTGAAAAAGCTTTTAAAGAACACCAAGAAAAATCTCGTACAGCATCTGCGGGGATGTTCAAAGGTGGGCTTGCAAATCATAATGAAAAGACAATCAAACTTCACACTGCACACCACTTGCTTCTTGCTGGGTTGCAAGCAATAGTGAATCCTGAAATCAAACAGCGGGGAAGTAATATCACCGAAGAACGACTTCGTATTGATTTCGTCTGCGACCATAAACTCACTGATGAAGAAAAAAAGAAAGTAGAGGATTGGGTGAATGATAAGATTACACAAAAACTTATCGTTGCTCGTCGAGAAATGCCACGTGAAGAAGCAGAGAAAATAGGCGCACAGATGGAATTTGGCGCAAAGTATCCTGATATGGTTTCTGTGTATGTGATTGAAGATGAGAATGGCAACGCAATCTCAAAAGAATTCTGTGGAGGTCCTCACGTTTCAAACACAAGTGAACTCGGACATTTCAAAATACAAAAAGAAGAAGCAGTTGCCCAAGGTATCCGTCGCGTTAAAGCGGTGTTGGAGTAGTAATTAGCTCTCAGCAACTAGTAGAAAAAGATAGTCGCTCCTATGAATGATCTCCCGAAGGGAGACAAACAAATATAATCTATAGTATAATAAAAACATACTATGGGGATATTTTCATCTACGAAGAAAGAAAAAATAATTGCTATTTTTGATATTGGCTCCGGCTCTATCGGAGGAGCTATCGCACGACTGTCATCTGACGCTCGTACTGCGCCTGTTATTCTCGCATCTACTCGTATTGATATTGCTCACCACGAACACGGCGATTTCGATAATTTTTTATTAAAAATGACACAGGCCCTACATGATACTGCGCAAAAATTGCACGACAAACGCGTTGGCGCTCCTGAAAAAATATTCTGTGTACTTGGGTCGCCGTGGTACCTCTCGCAAACTCGAATTGTAAAAATGGCGAAAGAGAAGCCCTTTGTTTTCAGTCGTCGAGTTGCAGATGATTTGCTTCGTAAAGAACTTTCTTCACTTGAGAGTGAATACGAAGAAAAATATGGTACCACCAAGAGCGCGCCAGTGATGATTGAGCATACAATCGTAAGTGTTGCTCTTAATGGATATGTCATAGATGACCCAATTGGTAAAAAGGCAAAAGCGCTCGAAATGAATATCATCATTTCTTTGTCGCCACAGATGTGTATCGATGCGATATCAGATTGTCTCGTACGAACCTTTCATGATGTGCCTGTGCAGTATTCATCTTTCATGACATCGGCGTATCTCGCGGTGCGAGACCAATTTATCGACCCGCATTCATATTTACTCGTTGATGTTGGTGGAGAAGTTACTGACGTGGCTATTGTTTCAAAAGGAGTACTTAAATCATCTCTCTCTTTTCCTTTTGGGAGAAAAGAATTTTTTCGGTTTATGTCGACAAAATTGAATATGGAATTACGTGACGCCGAAGAACTTTTTTCTTTATATCGGAATGATGCTCTTGATCAAAAACGCAAGGAGGCCCTCGGTCCACTTTTTGAATCAATCGAGCAATCATGGAGTGAAGCATTTTATAATGTGCTCAGGTTACTCCCGCATGCACTCGGATTGCCATCAACAGTCTTTCTCACTGCTGATGTTGATGTACGTGACTGGTTCGCACGGGCGCTTCGTAATGGTCGGTATGTACGGTCAATCGTTTCTCTTCACCCTCTGACGGTGATTACACTCGATGGTCCAAACTTTCTCCCTCTCTGTAAAGTCGAGAATGGTTTGTGCGACCCATTTTTAATGATTGAGACTATCGCGCTTTCGCGTAAATTGCATGGATAATTCTATAAATCCTTTTGCAAAAAACATCTATGAGCCTTACAATAGTTATATAACGACATACAGTCATATCTATGCCTAAAAATATTTTACAAGATATGCGAGTTCGAGACCGGTCTGGCGCAGGCGAGACGGTTATTACTATTACTCGAAAGGATTATGTTCCCCGCGAATCACGTCAAGAAGTTATTGAAGTTATCGATGACCCTGTTCAAGATATTGAAATTCCAGGTGAGATAGATGTTGAGGATTCAGGGGAAAATAATATTCGCAGAGTTCATACAGTTCCGAGTCGGTCTGTTGCTGTTGATGACGAAGAAGAAGAGATAAGTGGAGAGGACTTACCTCCAGTAAAAAATAGACTTCTTCGTTCGATACTGCCACGGCCACATTCTAGTCGGCAGTCTACAGGAGGTTTGCCTGTTGTTGCACAGGGTATTCGTGCTACTCATGACATGAAGCGACCCGTAGTGGAAGCAGTGGAAGCGAATGTAAGTGAAGACGAAGAACTCACTGACACAGAAGAACCTTCAAAGCCAACCATTCCACGAATCCCGTTTACATTTTCATTTAAAATGCCATCACGGAAAGTACTTCTCGGAATACTCGCAAGCCTTGTCCTAATTCTCTTTGTGTACTGGCTGACAACATTTTTTGAAAAGGCAATCGTGACAATCGTTCCGAAAAATAAAGTGCTTACTATGGATAGACAGCAGTTTAGTGCCTTGCGTGATGGACCAGCTCAAGGGATTGATTTTGAAGTCATGATTTTTTCTGATAAAGAAACAAAGAATATGACGCTTACAAATTCTGAAAACATGTCTACAAAAGCACGTGGCGAAATTACCTTTTATAATGAATACAGCACAAAACCCCAAGGTATTGTTGCAGGTACGTATGTTGCCGATGGGAGTGGTAAGGCCTACCGAACTGATGCGCAAGTATCAATCCCAGGGTATACTACGCGGAATGGCAGTGTGATTCCTGGGCAGGTCACCGTGAAAATCACATCATTCCTCCCTGGCGAAGCGTACAATAAGACAACAAACACTTTTACGATAACTTCGTTTAAAAAAGACCCAATAAAATTCAAGAAAATCTATGGCAAACTGAAGACTCCACTCTCTGGTGGTGTCGAAGGATTAGTATATGTACTGTCTGATGCGGAGAAAGCAACGGTAAATGCCTACACGCAGACTACCTTTAAGAATACTATTTTGAAAAAAGCGCTGGCTCAGGTACCAGAAGGATATGTGCTGTTCCCAAATGCATTTGATTTTACTTCTACAACAAACGAAAACATAACATCAAAAACACCAACAACTGGAGTCGTGATTTCAGGAACTATTTCAGCAGTTATTCTAAAAGAAAAGGATATTGCAACTGCGCTGATAAAACGGGGACTACCGAAAGTTTCGGCTTCAGAATTAAGTCAAATTAGTCTTACTGATTTATCAAAACTCGAATTTGCATTTGTGAATCATAATCAAGCAATAGCCAAGAATACAGTTTCAGTAACCTTTACATTGTCTGGCCCTGTACAGGCACTATGGGCACCAATGGTAACGCAATTGCCAGAGCGACTCAAAGGTGTTTTGAAAGATAAAGTTTTCACTGTATTTAGTACTGATCCAGGTATTGCGAGCGCAAGTGTGAAGATTTTCCCACCATGGCAGTCACATCTCCCGTATTCAACAAATAAAATTAAGGTCGAAATCAAATAATCTATTGACAAAAAATCCTTATTTGATAAGATTTAAGTAGTAATGAGTCAAAAAGACGAACAAAATATTGTTATGGGCGTGGTAACAGAAGCATTGCCGAATACACTTTTCCGAGTAGATATCGGAGAGGGTGATGGGAAGACGCTGATTTGTTATCTCGCAGGTAAGATGCGAATGCATCGAATCAAAGTGCTTTTAGGGGACAAGGTAGAAGTTCTCCTCGATAAATACGGAGGCAAAGGGCGCATAACCCGAAGAACCTAAATAACCCCTTGCTTTTTTTTATACATTAGTGTATTATAGTCCGACAACTGATTGAATAAAAATACAGGGTAAAAGCCCTTTATTTTTCTTTCGCGTTTATATGAAAATCAAAGCCGCAGTAAAAAAAATTTGTGCAAAATGCAAAATGGTCAAGCGAGGTGGTCACCTTCGCGTCATTTGCGATAATCCGAAACATAAGCAGAAACAATAAAATTATCTATGAGAATCCTCGGTATTACTATTCCAAATAACAAAAGACTTGATATTAGTTTAACAGCCCTCTACGGTATCGGTCGCTCAAAAGCTACTCGAATCTTAAAAGAAGCTGGTGTTGATTCATCAAAAAAGAGTGAAGAGCTCTCAGCAGATGAAGAAAACGCTATTCGTAAGATCGTAGAAGTGATGACAATCGAAGGTACGCTCAAGCGTGAAATTTCTGCTAACATCAAACGATTAAAAGATATCAAAGCGTATCGCGGAGTTCGTCACATGAGAAAGCTCCCTGTCTATGGCCAGCGTACAAAGACTAACTCACGAACTGTTCGTGGAAATGTCCGAAAGACGATGGGAAGTGGACGACGAAAAGAAAGTAAGACCTAATCAATAAGATAGATTGAAAGTTATAAAATAAAACAAAAATCACGTGGTAAAAGCAAAAGTCACAAATGAAGAAAAAGCAGAAATAACTTCAGAATCAACTGAGGTTGTTACTCCTAAAGCAACAGGAAAAGCTCCAAAGAAGAAAATCGTTGCAGGAACACTCCATGTTGAAGCAACATTCAACAATACAAAGGTTGTGCTCTCTGATAAAGAAGGCAACACTCTTTTCTGGACATCAGCAGGGTCTCTCGGATTCAAGGGTGCAAAGAAGGGTACACCATTCGCTGCTTCAAAAGCAGGAGCGGTTATCGGTGAAAAAGCAAAAGCTCTTGGAATCAAGGAAGTAGACGTTATTGTCAAAGGTGTAGGATCTGGTCGCGAACCAACAATCCGTGCATTTATGGCTTTTGATATTGAAATCTCAGTACTTCGTGATATGACTCCAGTCCCACACAACGGACCAAAGCCAAAGAAGCCACGTCGCGTATAACATCAATTACGAATCACTAATTAAAATTACGAATGAAAACAGTTCAAAAATACAAACTATGTAGACGATTAGGACCAGGAGTGTTTGAAAAATGTCAAACACCTAAGTTCGTCGCGTCAGAAGCTCGACATGCAAAGAGCAAGAAAGACAAGCGTCCAAAGACTCTTTCTGGTTTTGCGCTTCAATTCAACGAAAAGCAGAAGATTCGTTTTATGTATGGTATTAGTGAAAAGCAATTCGGAAACTATGTGAACGAAGCTGTTGCGCATAAGGGTACTCCTGCAACTGAATATCTTTTTGAGCTTCTCGAAACTCGTCTCGACAACGTAACATACCGCCTCGGCCTCGCAAGTACACGCCGTCTCTCTCGTCAGCTCGTCTCACACGGACACATCACAGTCAACGGCAAGAAGGTAACCGTAGCATCTCACCGTGTTCGCGTAGGTGACATTATTGCTGTTCGTCTCGGAAGTCAGAAGAGTCCGCTTTTTACAGACATGGATACGAAGCTGAAAGATTATACTACTCCAAATTGGCTCTCATTTGATATTGGGAAATTATCAGGTAACGTCGCGGGCAAGCCGAAGAATACCGAAGGATATCTCGATTTGAATACAGTTCTTGAATTCTACAGTCGGTAGTAATTTATAAGAGAAGTGTTTGGTTGAAGTATTATAAATAATCTGCGCGCCCTTTGGCCGCACACAATTATAATGTCTGATTTACATATTATATTGCCATCAAAGTTATCTATCGTTTCAGAAGTAGGCACAAAAGGTGTTTACGAAATCGATGGATTGTATCCGGGGTACGGACATACCCTCGGTAATTCTCTTCGCCGTATCATCCTCTCCTCAATCACTGGTGCAGCGATTACTTCACTTAAAATTGATGGCGCAGACCATGAATTTTCTGTGCTCGATGGCGTCAAAGAAGATGTCATTACAATCCTTCTTCACTTGAAGCAGGTTCGTTTTCGTTTACTTACGGATGAGCCACAGACAGTAAAACTCTCAGTAAAGGGCCCAAAGATGGTCACTGCTGGTGATATCGAAGTCTCTGGTCAGGTAGAAGTTCTTAATAAGGATTTGTACATCGCAGAACTCACAGGTAAGGCGTCACTTTCAATTGAAATGACAATCGAAAAAGGCCTCGGATTTATTCCAAAGGATGTTCACCAGAAAACAAAGAATGAAGTTGGGACAATTGCACTCGATGCAATCTTTACACCTATCCGTCGTGTTGCCTACGAAGTAGAAAACATGCGTGTTGGTGACAAGACAAACCACAACCGTCTTCGTATGACTATCGAAACAGATGGAACACTTTCTCCACGTGAGGCACTTGAAAAAGCTATCACTATTATGGTAGAACAATTGCAGTCAATTGTTGGCTTTACTATTGCGTCAAAACACACACCAGTAGCGACCGTGTCAGAATCTGAAGAAGAAGTTGATGCAGAGAAAGGAGATACAGGTGGAAGTGAATTCACTGACATCTTGAAGACTCGCATTGATACACTTGATCTCTCAACTCGCACACAGAACGCCCTTGCAAGTGCAAACATCCGCACAATCGGTGGTATTGCTCGCAAGAAGAAAGAAGATCTTCTCGAAATCGAAGGCATCGGCGAGAAGGGTATTCAAGAAATTAAAAAAGTCCTCTCACAGTACAGCATTACATTAAAATAACAGTAAAGATTAATTAATTTATATGAGACATCACAGTAACATTCGAAAATTTGGACGAACCAAGAACCAGAGACAGGCGCTTTTGAAGGGCCTCATGCTCTCGCTTATTGCTCATGGCCGAATTGAAACAACAGAAGCAAAAGCAAAAGAACTTCGCCCATTTATGGAGAAGCTCGTCACAAAAGCAAACCAGGGAACACTTTCATCACGAAGACTTGTGATTTCTCGTCTCTATAACCGCACTGCCGAAGCATCAAAATTGATTGAAACTATTGCCCCAAAATACAAGGGCCGTACAGGAGGATATACACGTATTACTAAGATCGGTCAGCGCGCAGGTGATGCGAGTAAAATGGCTGTAATTGAATTTGTATAATTTATATGACTAAATACACAACAATTGATGCAGAAGGAAAGACACTCGGCCGAGTAGCATCGGCTGTAGCAAAAGAACTCATGGGTAAAAATGCCCCTGATTATGTTGCGAACAAAGTTGCGGATGTTCAAGTGAAAATCATCAACGCGAGTAAGACACAGATGACAGAACGCCGAATGAAAGAAACACTTCACGAACGATACTCTGGTTTCCCAGGAGGTCTTAAGACTGCTACAAACGAAGAAATCATCGCAAAGAAAGGATGGAGTGCTCTTTACGAGCTCGCTGTCTACGGTATGCTACCTCCTAACAAACTTCGCCCACTTATGATGAAGCGCTTAACAATAACAGATTAATTTTATGGCAGAAAAGAAAACAGTAACAAAAGAATATATTCGTGCAATTGGTCGTCGTAAGACTGCGACTGCTGTCGTGAAATTACAGAAAGCGGCAAAGACTTCATACTCATTCAACGGCAAAGATCTCCTCACATATTTTCCAACAGCTGAATTGAAGAAGATTGTAACTGGTGCATTTGAAACAGCAAATCCTTCAGAGAAATTCGAAGTAGTTGCAACAGTCAAAGGTGGCGGTAGTCATGCTCAAGCAGAAGCAGTTCGTCATGGAATCTCTCGTGCTCTCGTTGCCTTCGACGCAGAACTCCGTGGAGTTTTGAAGAAAGCAAAGATGCTCAAGCGTGATCCTCGACAGGTAGAACGAAAGAAATTCGGTTTGAAAAAAGCTCGAAAATCACCACAGTGGAGTAAGCGTTAATACTAAAAAAGAAAGACCTCTCACGAGGTCTTTCTTTTTGCTTACTCCACTGTGGTGTGAGAAAGGGGTCGGGTGAGGAAGCGAATGCTTGGAGCTTTTGCAAGACCTTTTGAGATATCTTTGTATTCAAAATATCCAAAAGGTGTACTGTTCCTGTAAGGAAAACTCCGGTTTCCCCGTGGAGGAAGGCAGGGTACTCCCGTTGGAAAACCGTGGGTTTCCAAAGAGCCGGAGGCGACCACATTGGAGTAAGCGTTAATACTAAAAAAGAAAGACCTC
>JBAYUP010000023.1:0-9237 GCA_041675045.1 Minisyncoccota bacterium
AGAAAAAAGCTGAGCCACAATCGGTCGCTCACCTTCTGTGTATTCCAAATCTCTTTGCAATACTTCACGCCCTTTACTTGCAAGTCCGTCAGCCGAAACGAATTCAGTCCACGTTACATCTGGCTTGCCGTATTTCGCAATAATACGACGAAAAGCGGGATCCGTGACGTCAGCCATCGGCGCCAGTGCGAAAAAGGGTTTCGGTAATTGTTCCCAGAAGTTAGACATTACTATTCTCTAAATTTATACAATACTTTATTTGTAAATCTCAAATCGACATATAGAAGCGTGCTGTATTTTGATTGTATTTCTCCACGAAACTCTGGCTTCTTCATCGACGCAGAAAGATTCTCAAGAATTTCTTCGAGATCATTGTCGTTACGGAACATAACAACTGGATGACCAACACCAGTATCGCTAAAAAGAGTAATTGTATTATTCCCATCGGTTCCCATTGAAAGACCGACAGGATTAAAACCAATAGATTCTAATCCGTTCATAAATCTCACAAGCTCATGGAAACGATCAACTAATAGCATGTGTCGACCGAGTGGAGAGCCATCAGACGATGTACTACCCTCATCGGTAAGTGGTCCGTAAAATTTGAAATATAAATCCCCTGAGAAATACGGAGCGCGGTCAAAAATATATCCGTCGTCATTAATAAAATAACATACTTCGTCTATTTCATTTTGAGGAGTAATGCCACAGTAGAGATGGGACCCTATTCGCTCAACAATAGTTATACGGACCGTATTCATCCCTGTCCGATCAACAGCGAGTGATTCAATCCGAGGGAACGCATCAAGTAAATGAACATACATACTCTCGCGTGGATAGAGAAATGTATTCGCGCGACTGAATAAATAAAAATATCGCCCTGTAAGCATGTCGCGAACTTCTTTCTCAACTTCGGGGGCATTTATAATCTCTGTACCAATCACTTCAATAGTTTGTATCGTCACACGAGAGTGCGCAGAAAAATACGCGAGCCCACCAATCAAAGAAATTACAAAGACAGATAATAAAATTACCAGCCGAATCCGTCCACGCTTTTGCTTGCGACGTAAATCAATAACGCGTGGAGATGTAAGAATCTCTCTCATACTATAGTATTAGGCACCAATGGTGTCTTTTCCGAGATATTTGACGAGGACGTCAGGAATTTTAATTGTGCCATCTGCTTGTTGGAAATTCTCAATAAGAGATACGAGGATGCGTGGAGTAGGAATAGCTGTCGAATTTAATGAGTGAGCATAGTGCATTTTACCTTCAGCATCACGGTATCGAATATTAAGTCGACGTGTCTGAAAATCATGGAAATATGAGGCCGAAGAAATCTCACGATATTTCTCTTCCTTAGGAACCCAGAGCTCAATATCATATTTCTTCACCGGACCTTGCCCTAAATCTCCACCGCAATTAATTACCGTATGATATGGGATACCGAGTGATTCAATGAATTCTTCAGTATTACGATTTAATTCTTCATGAAGGGTTACTGATGTTTGATGTGATGCTTCACAGAGAATCACTTGTTCGAATTTATAAAATTCGTGTACACGAATGAGACCCTTTACGTCTTTACTGTGACTTCCTGCTTCACGACGAAAACATGGAGAGAATCCTAGGTACTTAATTGGAAATGTACTTGAATCAAGAACTTCATCGCCGTGCATACCCATCAGTGGAACTTCAGCAGTACCAGCAAGAGCATCACCATCTTGTGTAAGGTAATAATCCTCCGTGTCCCCTGGTAAATGACCCGTGCCATACAAATTTTGTTTGCGGACAATCACGGGAGGAATCACAGGAACAAATCCTTTGTTACCAAAAAATTCAAGTGCATAATTCCAAATCGCAAAACAAAGTCGAGCTCCATCACCCGTCAGAAAATATCCGCGAAAACCGTGCACCTTTGTGCCACGCTCGATGTCCACCATTTTGAGAGCGGTCATGAGCTCAATGTGGTCTTTTGCTTCAAATGAAAACTGTGGCTTCTCTCCCCATTGTTTGATTTCTTGATTATCTGCATCACTGTCTCCATCAGGAACGGTCATGTCGGGAATATTAGGAACAGCAAGCATAAGCGCTTGCCATTCGAGCATGATGCCAGCAAGTTCATCTTCTTTTTCTTTTAATTCGTCTTTGACGAGACGCATCTCCTCAATCATTTGAGCACGATGATTTTGGTCCATATTTTTACCAAGTGCTTCACTTGCTTTATTTTGTTCACCACGGAGAAATTCAACACGAGAAAGGAGCGCGAGACGTTTCTCGTCAATAGAAAGAAGTTCCTCAACATCAAAAGAACTGTGCTTCTTTTTCCCTGCCTCCTTGATTAAGTCCTTATTATCACGAATGAATTTGATATCTAACATATAAATGAGTATACCCTGAAGTACTCTTTTTTACAAAATATACTAAAGTACAAAAAGAGAGTGATATAATACGTGTAACACCTAACACTTAATTCACCATGGAAGATATTCGCAAACTTCAAATAGAAGAAATTCCACCTCAACTCCTCGAAATTCCTCAACCTCCGAAAACACTTTACATACGAGGCACGCTACCCCCACAAGATGCAATATATCTGGCTGTTGTTGGTTCGCGAAAATACACATCCTACGGCAGAGATATTTGCGAGAAACTGGTTCGCGGACTTGCGGGCTATCCGGTAATCATCGTTTCAGGACTTGCTCTTGGTATTGATGCAATTGCACATAAGACAGCACTCGCTGTCGGACTCACAACAATTGCATTTCCTGGCTCAGGGCTCGACAACTCTGTTCTCTATCCACGAACAAATCTGAATCTCGCACAAGAAATCATAAACGCTGGCGGATGTCTTATATCAGAAATGCAACCAACCGAACGCGCGACACTCTATTCATTCCCTCAGCGCAACAGATTGATGGCAGGAATCTCAAAAGCAGTGCTCATCATCGAAGCTGAAGAAAAATCAGGAACACTCATCACCGCACGAATGGCTCTCGACTATAATCGCGATGTACTCGCTGTACCGGGTTCAATTTTTTCAGAAAATTCAAAAGGAACCAATCGTCTCATCCGACAAGGAGCAACACCAATCACAACAAGCGAAGAAATTCTTGAAGCACTCGGATTTACAATTGAGAAACAGGAACAAAGTACGAGAGAAAAATACGCCGACTGCGGACCTGACGAGAAGAAGATACTTGAATTACTACGTGAGCCGATGGAGCGTGATGAACTCGTCCGCGCGTCGGGCATGGATATTGCGACAGCAAACGCACTTCTCTCAATCATGGAAATAAAAGATTTAATTCGAGAAGAACTTGGGGAAATACATAAGATTTGACGATTGGTCTATTTGTGCTATAATACAAACAACTTAATCCGTAAATTTATGAAAAAGATAGTTTTTGTTATTTTGCTCTTTTTTTGTTCTCTAACATTTGCGCTTGCCCAAGCTGACCCATTCATTCAAGACCTAACGAAATCAACCCAAGGTGAGGGAGGGGGACCCGACCCCGATCGAAATGTACCTGTTGATCAAGGAGATATCTTTCTTCTTATCGCTGGAATTGGATTTGCAGTGTGGTGCCTAAAGAAAGGCAAAGAAAGAACAACTCTGTTCAAAGAGCCACTCAAAGAATAACTTTAGTAAGCGAACAGCAATTATTTATAAAGCGTCACATGTTGTGGCGCTTTATTTTTTTATATATACAAAACACAATTATTTGCTAAAAAAACTTCTTTCGTGTAATACTCTAGAATAGCTTATGGCAATTAGCATCTAGCTACTAGCAAAAATAAAAATGAAATTACTTATCGTAGAGTCACCATCAAAAGCAAAAACAATTGAGAAATATCTCGATGGTGCTTTTACTGTGCGTGCATCTGTGGGACACATCCGCGACCTTCCAAAATCAAACAAGCAAGCAATCGACATCCCTGCGGGATTTGTTCCTCATTACGAAATCTCAAAAGGAAAAGAAAAAGTTGTCAGTGAACTCCAAACACTCGGACACAAAGCAACAGAAATCATGCTCGCAACTGACCCGGACCGTGAAGGAGAAGCAATCGCATGGCACATCGAAGAAATACTTCGTAATGACAAAAAAATAAAAGCACCAATCAAGCGTGTTACTTTTCATGAAATCACAAAAGAAGCAGTAGAAGAAGCACTCAAGAATCCTCGAGATATTGATACAAATTTGCGTCGCGCCCAGGAGGCGCGACGAGTGCTCGACCGCCTCGTTGGATACGACCTCTCTGGTGTCATCTGGAAAAAAGTTCGTTATGGACTCTCTGCAGGGCGTGTACAATCCCCTGCACTCCGCATCATCATGGAACGCGAGCGAGAAATTCGCGCATTCATACCTGAACAATACTGGACACTCGAAGGACTTTTCCAGACGACAAAAAAGGAAGAACTTACCCTCTCATGTGTCGAAGAACCTCGCGACCGAAAAATCGTAGATACTATTCTTTCACTTGGTAAAAAAGAAGTTTGGGAAGTTAAAGATGTGAAAGCATCTGAACAAAAACGCTCCCCTCGTGCACCATTCACCACATCAACACTTCAACAGACTGCCTCTTCTCGTCTTGGATTTTCTCCATCACGTACAATGCAAGTCGCACAAAAACTCTACGAGCAAGGATTCATCACCTATATGCGTACAGATAGTACCAACCTCGGAGCACAGGCACAGGCGCAGATTCTCGCTCTTGTTGAAAAGAAATATGGAAAGGAATACGCTGAAGCTCATACCTATAAAACAAAATCAAAAAACGCCCAAGAGGCCCACGAAGCAATTCGCCCAACACATGTCGAATCAATGAATGAGGGAGCAAACGAAGAACAAAAACGTCTCTATCGACTCATCTGGGAGCGAGCAGTATCTTCACAGATGACCGATGCAAAACTCATGAAAACAAAAATCATCGCAAATATCACGAGTGGCGAAATTCCTGATTTTACTGCCAATGGTTCACGAGTCCTCTTCCCTGGATGGCTCTCTGTTGATACAGAAGCACGAGGTGAAGACGTCGAGCTTCCACTTGTAGAAGTGGGACAAAAATTAAAATTACTCGAACTCAAAGACACAGAGAAAGCAACTGAACCACCAAACAGATACACTGAAGCAGGTCTCGTCAAAGAACTCGAAGCACGTGGAATCGGTAGACCATCAACATACGCATCTATCATGAAGACTATTGAAGAACGTGGATACGTCACAAAAGAAGGACGCACACTCTTCCCGACTGATACGGGAGATGTTGTTTCGAGTTTCCTTGAAAATAATTTCGCAGAATATATCAGTGATACATTCACCGCCGAGATGGAAGATGAACTCGATGAAATAGCTGAAGGTAAACGTGAATACGTAAAGACATTGAAAGATTTTTATATTCCATTCCAAAAAGACGTAAAAGAAAAAGACAAACTCGCAAAAGCGACAAACATGGGTGAAGCACCAGAAGATATGAAGTGTCCAAAATGTGGAGCTTCGATGATCATCAAACTCGCCCGCAACGGCAAATTCTATTCATGTTCAAAATACCCCGACTGTGATGGTGCTCGCACTCTCGAAGGGCTGGAACTCGAAGGACCAAAAGAAACTGGTGAAATGTGCCCTCTCTGTGGCGAGAAAAAAGGTAAATCAGGTGGCGGTAAGCTCGTCATACGTCAAGGGAAATTCGGAGCATTCATTTCATGCTCACGATATCCAAAATGTAAATTCATCAAAGAAGATGAAGAAGAAAAGAAAAAGAAATTGACTGGCGTACAATGCCCTACCTGTAAAAAAGGTGAAATGATGGAACGACGCGGACGATTTGGGATTTTCTACTCATGCTCGAATTATCCAGATTGTAAAAATGCAATCAAAGCAAAACCAACAGGTAATATCTGTGACCTCTGTGGAAGCCTCATGATGGAAGGCACAAAAACTATCCCTGAGCGATGCTCGAATAAAATGTGCAAGATGCATAACCCACATAAGTTAGGAGAAAATATAACGAATAATAAAAAATAAAACCCTATTACAGGGTTTTATTTTTTATGGTATATAATATCTATATGGAAACACAGACACAGATAGACGAAATCATCTCTCTTGTAAAACATCTCGACCCTTCAGGTAAAACACTTATTGAAAAAGCGTATCTTTGTGCACAAAAAGCACATGATGGTCAAACACGTAAAAGCGGTGAACCGTATTTTATTCACGTATTTGCAACAGCAAAAAACCTTGCAGAGCTTGGTATGGGCCCGACTGTAATCGCGGCAGGTTTCCTCCATGATGTACTTGAAGACACAGAAACAACAGAAGAAGAATTAGAAAAAGAATTTGGCGCAGAGATTGTAGGACTGGTCAAAGGTGTCACTAAACTTGGTACGGTAAAATACAAAGGTATTGAACGAAACGTAGAAAATCTTCGTAAATTTTTTGTATCAATGACCGAAGACTTGCGTGTGCTTGTCATCAAACTTGCAGACAGACTACACAATATCCAGACACTCGAACACGTTCGACCAGATAAACAAAAACGTATTGCACTTGAAACACTCGAAGTATACGCACCACTCGCAAATAGACTCTCTATGGGTCGACTCAAAGGTAAACTCGAAGACAGTGCATTTCGTTTTGCCTATCCAAAAGAATACGAAGAAGTACGCACTCTTCTCGCCGAAAAATCAGATGCCGAAGAAAAATACCTCCATGAAGTACACGACATCCTCCAACAAAAACTCCAAGAGCACAAGATTGAAGCTCGTGTTGATTACCGACAAAAGCATCTCTACTCGCTGTGGTGTAAATTAAAAAAATACGATATGGATATTGGTAAAATCTACGATATTATCGCGATTCGTGTTGTTGTTAAAAATATCGAAGATTGTTATCACACACTCGGTATTATTCACGGTACATGGAAACCGCTCCCCGAGAGAATCAAAGACTACATTGCAACCCCAAAACCAAACGGATACAAATCACTTCACACGACAATCTTCTCTGGTACTGGTGGTATCGTTGAAATACAAATCAGAACAGAATCAATGCATGACGAAGCAGAAAACGGTGTTGCTGCACACTTTGCATACAAAGAAAAAGGAGCTCACCAAAAAGAAGTTGATACAAAAAAATTTGAATGGATAAACCAACTTCGTGATATCAACCAAGAAATAACTTCTCCAGAGAAATTCCTGAAAGAAATCAAAATGGACTTTTTTAAGGACCGCGTGTTTGTATTCACACCTAAAGGTGAAATCATTGATCTACCTGAGGATTCGAGTGCGATTGATTTTGCGTATGCAATCCATACCGACATCGGCAATCACGCCCAAAATGCAAAAATAAACGGCAAAATGGTAGCGCTCCACACCAAACTCAAGAATAAAGATATCATCGAGATTCATACAAATAAAAATACAAATCCATCTTCGAAATGGCTCGCACACGCAAAAACGGGTCTCGCTCGAAAACATATCAATGCACACCTCAAAGAAAATAGTCTTCTCTCAAAATTCCGCTCGTTTGCAAAATTCTAGAAAATATATTTCATAATTTTTATTTTTTAATATAACTTAAAAAATCTTCAAAATTAATAAAAAAATTAGTATTTTTCTTATACCATTCTTTATTTCTCTTTGATAAAATCTGATTTTTACCTGAAGAGCTATTCGCAATTATATCTTGTGAGGTTGAGACCTTAAAACCTCTCTTTAACGCACCAATAGCAGTATCTTGTACGCACGCATTGGCATTAATTCCCATAAGTACTAATTCATTAATTTTTGATTCTTTTAATAGAGCATCGAGTGGTGTATCAGTAAAACCACTATTACTCATTTTAATTAAAATTTTTGCTTCTTTAAGATTTTTTATTTTTTTGTGTAATTTATCTGTTGTTTTACCCCTAAAAATACCTCTACATTTATACTCAAGAACAATAAGTGGAATATTGTATTTTTCACAAACATCAATTACCTTACTTTGATTTTTTATAAGATCTTTATATATTGAAAAAGAAAAATGCTTCAAGAAAAAATCTTGCATATCTATAAGTACGACAGCGCGATGATTTTTGTTTGAATTTATTTTCATCTAGAAAAATAAAATAGATTAGAGTGAAAAATTCTTGATATTATAGAGATCAATATCTTCTTCTGTTTGCTTGATTTCATCCTCGTCGCGGTCATCAATCAAATGCATTTCATCTGATTCCATATCGGGGGTATTTGTCACCACGATTGGTGTATCTATTTTCTGAGATGCAATGAAATTTTCGAGCATTTCACTTGGATTCTTGTTTTGATTTGATTTGATTAAATCAAGTATCGTCCGAAGATCATCATGAGTAAAGAAATCGATTGTAATATACCCCCCATTTTCTTTTCGTTCGATATGTACACGAGTACCAAGGCTTTCTTGAAGTTTTTCTTCCATTTCAGCAATCTCAGGATCGGGCATATATTCCTTTTTACGAACACGGTCAAAAGCGATTTTTCGAGCAGCTTTTTCTGCGTCACGAACAGTCATTTTCTTAAAAACAATTTCTTTAAAGAGAACCATTTGTTCTTCTGGTCTGTCTGCGAGCATGAGAATCGGTCGTGTGTGACCCTCGCTTATCTTTCCAGCAGATAATGCATCGAGAATCTCTTGTGGAAGCGCAAGAAGGCGAAGGGTATTTGAAACATACTCACGACTCTTGCCAACTTTCATACCAACTTGTCCATGTGTGAATTTAAATTCCTCAACAAGACGGAAAAAAGCACGAGCTCGCTCAACAGCATTTAAATCTTCACGTTGGAGATTTTCAATAATCGCAAGTTCGAGTTTTGCCATACTATCATCACCGACACGGATGATAACAGGCACTTGATCAAGTCCTGCAAGTTTAGATGCACGAAGACGACGTTCACCAGCAATGAGTTCATACTCAACACTAATACCCTCATCTTCTCTTTGGACTTCGATACGAGACACAACGAGTGGCTGAAGTACACCATATTGACGAATAGAATCAGAGAGGTCACGTAAACGAGCCTCATCGAACTCACGACGTGGTTGAAATGGGTTTGGTTTGATTTTAGAAGTTTCTACCCAGAAAATTGAATTACTATATAACTGTGACATGTTGTGTATTTTAGCATAGATTACGAAGAGAGAAAAATTATGTGTATATTGAAAAAAAACACAAAAGCGTGTATACTCCCCTTTGTATGCGTCGGTGGTGGAGTGG
>JBAYUP010000024.1:0-8314 GCA_041675045.1 Minisyncoccota bacterium
ACCGATTGATTGATTCAACGATTTCCATTGATGATGTTACTCCACAGAACTATGCGGTTATTGAGAAACTCGCGCCATACGGTATGGGGAATCCGAAACCAAGTTTTTTATTTAAAGACCTACTTATTACAGATATCAAAGAATTTGGTAAAGAACAAAATCATTTAGAAATTATTTTTACCAATAGTCGTGGTGCTCGCGTGAAAGCTATCGCGTTCTTTAAGACGCGTGAGAGCTATAATCGAACACTCACAAAAGGGGAGCGAATTAATCTCATCGCCACATTTGAAAAAAGTACGTTCGCTGGCCGAACTGAATTACGGTTGCGGATTGTTGATATACAATAATATTTAAGATGGTGTGGTAAAATAATTCTATGAAAACGATTGAAATCTACACTGACGGCTCATCGCTCGGCAATCCAGGTCCGGGGGGCTGGGGTGCTGTTATTACAGAAAATGATGTGGTGGTTCACGAACTTGGCGGATACGAGAAAGAGACGACTAATAATCGCATGGAACTTATGGCAGTTATTCGCGCCCTCGAACATCTACTTATACACCACAAACATGATACTGTGATTGTGCATGCAGACTCGGCGTACGTGCTCGGGGGTATTACTTCATGGATTCACAATTGGGAGAAAAATGGATGGAAAACAGCAAATAAAAAGGCGGTTCTTAATCAAGACTTGTGGAAAGAAATGATTTCCTTGGTGCGTATTTTTGATGGACATCTTTCGTGGCAAAAAGTAAAAGGGCATGATGGTGTACTTCATAATGAGCGTGCCGATGAGATTGCGACAAGTTTTGCTGGGCTAAAACCCGTTCCTCTGATTAATCGAAAAGCATAAACATTTTTTCTTTTATGACAAGAAAGGAAATCTTCATTTTAATCATTATTCTTATAATCGCCTTTGTGCGATTTTTCTTTTTCTTGTCACAGCCATTACCATACGATGATGTTGTTCTCGCAGAAGTTGTTGTATCTGGGGTTGTGGTGGATGTACCAGATGTTCGAGAAAATAATACTCGATTTACAATTCGTCCGAACGATATGGAGTCTAATGTGCTTGCTGTTGTTTCTAATTTTTCACGGGGGCAGAATATCCAATATGGTGATATGGTGTCGGTTCGCGGTGTACTTGAAACACCCGAGAATTTTATAACTTCATCAGGTAATGAATTTAACTACAAGCGGTATCTGGCAAACAAAGATATTTATTTTATTATTAAAAATGCTGAATTAAATCTTGTATCAAAAGGAAATACATCAAACATTAAACGAGGATTATTTAAAATTCGGGATGCATTTATGCGGAATATTAATCACGTACTTGTCTCACCAGAGAGTGATTTGGCAAATGGGTTGTTACTTGGCGCGCGTGGGGGATTTGATCAGGAAACACGAGATGAATTTGTTTCAACAGGTACGATTCATATCATTGCACTTTCGGGATATAACGTGACTATCGTTGCCGAGCAAGTAATGCGTGGTCTGGGGCATGTCTTTGCTCAAACGGTTTCGATTGTAATTGGGGGACTCTTTGTGGTTCTATTCGTAGTAATGGCTGGTGCGTCAGCGACTGCTGTTCGCGCCGGCCTGATGGCTCTCATTATGCTCTTTGCACGTATGACTGGACGTATGTATGACGCAGGACGAGCGCTTGTGATTGTTGCATTACTAATGGTTGCCTATGATGCGCGAGTTGTTACTGATATTTCATTTCAATTATCATTTATCGCAACGTTCGGTGTGCTTTTTATCACACCAAAAGTAATTAGTTGGGTGTGGTTTCTTCCTTCACGTTTTGGTATTCGTGAAATTGGCGCAACAACTATCTCGGCAACAATGTCTGTTCTTCCTATTCTTCTTTATACGACGGGAATTTTCTCAATAGTTTCGCTTCCTACTAATATCCTTATTCTTCCTCTTATTCCACTAACAATGTTTTTCGCATTTTGTGCTGGCTTACTCGGATTTATCTCACCGCTTGTCTCACTCCCTTTTGCATACATAGCGCACTTGCTACTTTCATATATTCTTGGAATTATTCATTTTTCTGCTTCACTCCCATTTGCGAGTTTTACTATTAAATCGTTTCCTCTCATCATTACGCTCATACTCTACGGGCTAATCATTTGGTGGGTTTTTAAAAAGAAGTAATTGGGCATGAACAGGCTAGACATTATTGTATAGAGTGCTATAGTGGGAGAAATTTTAATCCGTATGAAAAATAAAAAACAGTCTTTTGTGGTCCCTGTATTTTTGTATAGATGGAGAGACCAACAGTATGCCAATGATTCAAAGTTTAAATTCCTAATCACCACGCGAGATACTTTTTATTTTGTCTTTGTATCCTTCGCCTTGTTATTTTTTGCCTCAATAGGTGTGCTGGGTTTTGGGTATGAGGATATTCAAAAACAGATGTTTGTTGTTTCGTTCTTATCTTTTTTCTTTTATCAATCCACATCTCAAATGTATGTGAGAGAGACGCGTTTAGAGCGAAAGCTTCAAAAGAAAAAAGAAAATCATACCAAATTTTTAAAAACATTGTGCTACAACTAAAAAGCCGCATCCTTCGATGCGGCTTTTTGCTATAGTATTTTTTGGAAGTTATTCTCTATTACTTCCCAATTAAGATTTTTGAAAAAACTTTCTACGTATTCTTTTTTCTGTGAAGTTGGATAGTCATAAACGTAAGCGTGTTCCCACATATCAAGTGCGAGAACAGGGGAGAGTCCAGTCAAATGCCCGAGGTGTTGTTCCTCAACCCATTGATTGAGCAAGTGCCCTGATTGTTTATCGTAATAGAGAATGGCCCAACCGACACCGCGGGTCATGGCAATAGATTTAAATCGAGCAAGCCACGCATCAAACGAGCCCCACTCTTTTTCAATAGCTAATTTTAGCGTACTACCTTCAGGAAGATTTTTTGCTCCGCCTTCAAATGAGTGGAAATAGTATTCATGGTTACGCATTCCGTCAAATTCGAATGCGAAACGTCGTTGCAATTCACCGAGCTCGTAGGCGTACTTTTCAGAATCTTTACTGAATTCATTGATTTGGTTCAGGATATGATTTGAGAATTTTACATATCCAGCGTAGAGCTTCAAATGTTCTTCGATATTTTTTGTACTAATTCCTGAGAGTTCAGGGATAGAAAATGTTTTTGGTGTGAAATATTCGTTCATAGTGCTTGAGAATAAATGGTAATATAGAAAGTATACCATGAAGATATTACGGACTCATCTTCCTCATGTTCTCATTTGTGTTCTCCTTATTTCTGCTGGAGCAATTTCATACGTTGCCTCTGGGGATGTTCGCCCAAATACGATTCTTTCTGTGGCATTTCTCGACATCGGACAAGGGGATGCTATCTATATCGAGGCGCCAAATGGACGCCAGATGCTTATTGATGGCGGTGCAAATACCAAGGTGCTTGAAGCGTTAGGTGAAGTAATGCCTTTTGGAGACCGTTCTATTGATGTTGTTCTCGCAACACATACTGATGCCGATCATATTGGTGGACTTCCTGCGGTGCTTGAAAATTATGATATTGGATACGTTATTGAAAATGGAGGAACATCAAAAACAAAAATATATCAAGCATTTCAAAAAGCGATCAAGGAGGAAGGGAGTGAGCACACTATTGCACGGCAGGGAATGAAGGTGCTTCTTGATGAAGAAAAAAATATTTCATTCGATATCATATTTCCTGACAGAGATATTTCAAGTATGGAATCAAACGATGGATCAATTGTTGGGAAACTTGTGTATGGGACCCAGTCGTTTATGCTGACAGGAGATGCCACAAAATACACCGAAATGCTGATTCTGCGAAATGAAACTACCGAAACACTCCATTCTACTATTCTAAAATTAGGACATCATGGGTCTCATACCTCATCAACTGAATCATGGCTTCGGGCGGTCTCGTCGGAAGTGGCAATTATTTCTGCCGGTAAAAATAATCGTTATGGGCATCCACACGAGGATGTTCTTGCTCGGTTGCGGGCACTTTCGATTCCATACCGAGCAACCTACGATGAGGGAACGATAATATTTAAAACAGATGGAGTAACTATGAGTACAAAATAAAATTCACCACTCGAGTGGTGAATTTTATTTAATGATTCCTGCTTTCTTGAGTACTGCGTACGCTCCGTGTTTGTTGATAGTTTTAATTGCTTGTGTGGAGATTGTGAGAGGGAAGTATTTTTTGAGTTCAGGAACATACACTCGCTTTTTCTGGAGATTTGGATATTTGCGAACCTTGCCTGTTGGGTTAAATTTAGTAGCACGAACAACGTTCGAGTAGCCACCCGCGACAAGAGAACCCTTATTTGTAATAGCGCATACCTTTGCCATACGTGGCGTTATCCTATCATATATTATTAAACAATGCAATTCCTTCTATCCTCCCGCATGCTATAATAGCGATTATGGAATTTATTGATGGAGTTTTCTATGTTGTTATCCTTATAGTGTCAGTCGTTATTCATGAATTCGCTCATGGGTATATGGCGTATCGTCTTGGCGATCAGACTGCACGTATGGCAGGGAGATTGACTCTCAATCCACTTAAACATCTCGATATGTTTGGCTCTATTGTACTACCTCTTCTACTGATTATTACTAAAGCTGGGTTTGTGATTGGGTGGGCTCGGCCTGTACCATATAATCCACGTAATTTGCGTAACGGTAAACAAGGGACACTCTTGGTTGCGATCGCTGGTATTTGTGCCAACCTTGCGATTGCAATAATTTTTGGTCTCTTGATTCGTTTTGCTCCATTACTTGGTCTACCTCCTGCAACACTTGATCCGAACGTCATACATCCGTTCTATCACATCGCAACTACAATTGTTCTTCTTAATATTGTGCTTGCTGTTTTTAATCTCGTACCAATTCCTCCGCTCGATGGCTCAAAAATTCTTTTTTCCATTCTTCCAGTACGATATCGCTTTATAGAAGAATTCCTTGAACGATGGGCTCTTTTTGTCCTGTTGTTCTTTATTCTCTTTTTGTGGAATGTAATGTCTCCGATTATCTTTACGATTTTTAGTGTGCTGACTGGGATGTAATTCCACTTGTCTCTATTAAATGATAGAATATCTATATATGTATCGAAAAACGATATACCTTTCTGTAATTTTCTTTCTCTATGTAGCCTTCGTGCCTACTACTATTTTTGCAGCAACGGGTACTATTGATGCGACGAGCTATACTTCGTTTCTTTGTACAAACGTAGCATGTGATGCCTCAGGTAGTCGTATTGTTTGGCGTACAGATAATGGTACTGCGGTGAGTGTTACTGATACCGTTTTAACGGGGCATCTTTGGGGTGAAAATGTTGGATGGATAAATTTAAATCCATCATCAAGTGGTGGTGTTTCTAATACTACCGCAGGTGTTCTCTCTGGGTATGCATGGGGACAAAACACGGGATGGATAAATTTTCGACCGGATAATGGTGGAGTAACAATCAGTACTTCAACCGGAGAATTCTCCGGTCATGCATGGGCTCAAAATTATGGCTGGATAAAATTTGATTGTGCATCAGGAGCTAATTATTGCGTGAAGACCGACTGGCGCCCGACTGGTTCAGATGGTAATGGTGGAGGTAGTTCGGGTAGTAGCGGCTCAGGTGGTCTCGGTGGAGGATTGGGCGGAGGATTAGGAGGTGGTCTCGGAGGAGGCGGTGTTGGCGGTGGCGCAGGTGCAGGAGGAGGTGGTGCCGGTTCTGGGGGTTCAGGTAGCGGTTCAAGTGGAAGTAGTCCTATTCTTCAGCAGATAACTCATACTGTTGATATTATTACTAATATAATTCCAAAAGCTACTCTTGAGAGAGTGATTGATGCAGTTCAAACTCCAACTGCTACTATTGTGATGGTTGTTGGTGCTGTTTCAGGATTCTTGATGAGCTTGCTGACAGTTCTTTTCTCAAATCCTCTTTCATTCTCTGAAATGTTCTTAATTCCACTTCGTCTCTGGAGTTTGTTTATGACTGCAATCGGAATTAAAAAACGCAATCGTCCGTGGGGAACAGTGTATGACAGTATTACTAAACAGCCACTTGATCCTGCGTATGTGGTGCTTCAGGATTTAAATGGTAATGAAGTTGCGACATCTATCACTGACCTTGATGGTCGGTATGGATTCCTCGTTCCACCTGGATCATACAGAATGCTTGCACATAAAACGAACTACGAGTTTCCTTCAAAAAAACTTCTCGGGCAAACACACGATGAACTATATCAAGAGTTGTATTTAAATGAGATTATCGTTCTTGGGGAAGGTGATGTTATTACAAAGAACATTCCTATGGACCCACTCAAGTTCGATTGGAATGAATTTGCAAAACGCGACCAAGGGTTGCTTCGATTCTTCTCTCGCAGTGATGTGTGGTTTGCACGTATCGCAAACATATTATTCGTTTTTGGATTTGCCGTAACTGGAGTTGCTTCGTATTTTGCACCGAAGGCGTATAACGTCGCAACACTGTTTGTGTACGTTGTGTTGCTTATCTTAAAGAGTACGGTGCTCAAACCACGTCCATACGGACGAATGCGTTATAAGCAAACAGGGAGACCAGTTCGATTTGCTATTATTCGTATTTTCTCAGCCGGCACCGAACATGAAGCGACTCATAAAGTAACCGACAAGAATGGTAAATATTACTGTCTCATTCCGAATGGTTTATATTATCTTAAGGTTGAAAAGAAAAATGAAGATGGTACCTATACGCCAATGTATACCTCTGAAACTATCGAAGTAAAGAAGGGATATATCAATAAAACGTTTGAAATATAAGAATCACCCCCACCGTTACCTAGGTAACGGTGGGGGTGATTTGGTCCCTTGCTTTTTTATTTCCTATATAGTAAAGTACGTGGACTAGTCATTTCGTGGCTATTTTTAGTTTATCTATGCCTACAATAAATCAATTGGTTCGTAAGAGCCGTAAAAAAGTAACTCGAAAGTCAAAAGCCGTAGCCCTCGCTCGCGGTTTTAACGCGCTTAAGAATAAGCCTGTATTTTATCCTGCTCCATTCAAGCGTGGCGTGTGCACAAAGGTCACAACAACAACTCCAAAGAAGCCTAACTCTGCGCTCCGAAAGATTGCCCGTGTACGCCTTACAAATGGTATGGAAGTAACTGCATATATTCCAGGTGAAGGACACAACCTACAAGAACACTCAGTGGTTATGCTTCGTGGTGGTCGTGTGAAGGACTTGATCGGAGTACGATATCACATTGTTCGCGGACGACTCGATGCGACAGGTGTTGATAAGCGTCGCCAAGCTCGAAGTCGTTATGGTACAAAAACACCTAAGGAAGGTGCTAAAAAATAATCTTAAATTTATATGCGAAGAAAAGTAACAAATCGAAATATCGTTGATCCAGATATCATGTACAACTCCCAGAAATTGGGCAAGTTTATCAACAACATCATGATGCACGGAAAGAAAGAAACAGCTCGCAAGGCCGTGTACAAGGCGTTTGATATCATCAAAGAAAAGACAGGTAATCCTAATCCGCTTGAAGTTTTTGATACAGCAATCAAAAACGCTGGTCCTCTCGTTGAAGTTCGTTCACGTCGTATCGGTGGTGCAAACTATCAGGTTCCTCGCGAAGTTCGCCCAGAACGACGACTTGCACTCGCGATGCGTTGGATTATCGATGCAGCGCGATCAAAGAAGGGTGCTCCTATTTATGAAAAGCTTGCAGAAGAACTCATCCTCGCTTCAAAGAACGAAGGTAGTGCTATCAAAAAGCGTGATGATACGCACAAGATGGCAGAATCAAACAAAGCATTTGCCCATTTTGCTTGGTAACAAAGAACAACCCCATCAGGGGTTTTCTTTTTATAAGTACAAAATGGAGCCCTAAAGGACGGCGATTTCTACATACGGATTACCGCATAAGAAATCGGTTGCATACAGGCCTTAGTTTTATGAGAGATGATTTTTGACAAACTATATATTTTCTAGTATTGTGAGCGAAACTTTATTTCAAAAATATGAGAAAAATAATAGCAATTCTTTTTGTTTTGCTGGGATTTTTCTCATGTAAAACAAAGCAAACTAAAGGCGTGTTTCATGACCAAACCATTGAAGCATTCGATACAGTGACTGTTTCATCGGCTGTTGATAGTAGTATGAGAAATCTTGTTCAAACTGGTTTGTTTAATCTTGAGCGAATCTCGAATTCATTCTATTTTTCAAAACAGTTCAAAAAACGGTTTTCTCATTCTATTCTCATCACTGATATTTCTGATTTCCGTGTATCATCATTTGATGTCATAAAA
>JBAYUP010000025.1:0-7888 GCA_041675045.1 Minisyncoccota bacterium
AATTCTCACCTTGCATTCATATAGTGATCCACAAATTAACGTGAATGGGCATGATGATACTAATATAATGGATTTTGCAAATGCCTTGCTTGAGGTTTCTCCATATAAAAAAATAACTAGAGGCGATGAAATGGGTTATCCTACCCCGGGGTGCTTGGGCACATACGCTGGTTACGAAAGAGGTATCCCTACAGTTACATATGAATTATTACGAGGTGATTCTGAAGAAAAAATTCTTTCTGAAAATATTCCAGTGATTGAAAAAACATTGGAATATTTTTCTATGAAGTTTAAAATATAATTTTATTTTATAACAAAAAGCATCTGATTGGAATCCAATCAGATGCTTTTTCTTATAATCTCCCCAAATAATACTTCAGCGTATAAATCCAATCTTCTTCGTTGTTGGGGTGTTGATGAAAACTTTCTTATAAATATGATATTATTTAGACATAATGAGCAAAAAAGTGTTAATAAAAATCATTTTAGGATTATTGGTTATTGTCACTTTTATTTATTTACTTAATTTTTTTAAAATAGGTGATTTTTTAAAAAACACCGCTATATCCAATTTGATTATTTTTTGGATCCTTTTTGATTTCAGTTATATTTTTTATCGTGCATCTTTGCTTTTTCTTAATAAAAGAAGGATTTATTCCAGCGAACGTCCTCTTGTTTCTATTTTAATACCAGCTTATAACGAAGAAATTTGTATCGAGAAAACATTAAATTCTTGTCTTTTTCAGACGTACCCCAATTTTGAAATCATAGTAATAAATGATGGTTCAGTTGATAAAACATTAGAGGTGGTTGATTCTTTTATAAAAAAACAGGATTATTATATACAAAACAAAAAAATAAATTTCGTTGTCATCGATAAACCTAATCAAGGAAAGGCAGTAGCACTAAATAGTGGAAAAGATAAGGCAAATGGTGACTTTTTGGTTACCATAGACGCGGATTCACATTTAAGTTCCCATGCAGTAGAAAAGATAATGAATTATTTTACTTCAGAAGATATTGGTGCTGTCGCCGGTAATGTTGTCGCAATTTATAAAGATAGTATTTTGGGATATTTACAAAAAATAGAATATGAAATGGGTATTTATTTTATCAGAGCTTCTCAAAGTTTTTTTGGTAATGTTCTTGTTACTCCAGGAGCATTATCTGCTTATAGGAAAAGCGCAATAAAAAACTTTGAGGAAGGAACTTTAACAGAGGACTTTGATAGCTCAGTTAGAATTTTAGAGAAAGGTTATAAAATTATTATGGCTCCTGATGCTATTTGTTATACTCAAGTCCCTCTTGGGGTATCTGATTTGATAAAACAAAGAATTCGTTGGCAGGAGGGGAGTTTGGAAGTTTTTTCAAAGCACTCTTTTCATAGAAAAAGTTTTCTTGTTTCCTTGGAGTGGTTCTTTTTATTATTATTTGGCTTTTATCCTCTAATGGTTAAATTTGTATCTTTATTTGCACTACCTTTATTTTTAATTTCTGGTGATTACTTAAATCTATTACATCTTATTTTGTTATTTCTTTCTTATTCTGTCTTTAGTTATTTTATTTTATTTTCCATTGTTGCGTATTATTCACACGACAAGAAGTCACTATTAGCTGTTCCATTGTATGTTATTTACTTTAATACAGTTGTTCTGTACTCTGTTTTAGTAGCGCAAATATTAATATTTAAAGGAAAAAATCAAACATGGGGAAAAATCAAAAGATACCATATTTAAAAGACGTTTTATTTTATTTTTGTAAAGTTGCTATTTTGTCATTGGTTTTGAGCTATCTTGTTTCTAAAACTTCTTTTTATAATCAGTCACTTGTGTTTATATTAGTTGTTTTTTCAGCTTTTTCTTTTAATGTATTTTTTATAATTCTCATTATTTTAAGTTATATTATTTCTTTTTATTTAACAACATTTACACTGGGTGATTCAAGTTTATTGCTCATTTATTCATTTTCAATATTTTTGAACACAATTTTCATGTTTATCTATTTTAAGTTTAAATACAAACTTAAAGAGAAGTAAGAAATTATATTTACTTCTCTGAGAAACATTTTATTTTAACCTTCCTAAATAATGTCTCAGCGTATAAATCCAATCTTCTTCGTTGTCGGGATTTTGTTCTTTTTGAGTAAGCATCCAGTCGAGATAGCCGGGGTCGATGTTTTTCACTTCAGCGACAGTTTTCCCGTTGTGTTTTCCAAATGAAAAAAGGTTCATGAGTGATGGCTTTGAAGATATTTCAATCATTTTTTCTATCGCACCATCTTGGTCAAGACTGTATTCTTTCATTGTCTTTGCAAGGAGTCGCTCAAATAATTTCTCAAGCACGAGAACATCACCGAGTGCGTCATGAGCATCAGCTTCAATATCAATATCGAGGTAATAACGAAGGTATTGGAGTTTGTATTGTGGAATCACATTGTCTTTATCAAGCGCACGAGCAACACGAAGAGTACAGATAAAATTAGTCGGAATGATTCCTTCTTTGGAAATTATCGCCAAGTCAAACTTTGCATTGTGGGCGACCATGACTGCATTAGAAGCTTCGAGCATAAGTTTGATCGTGCCGTAGTTATCGCTCTCACTGAATGCCTTTTTGTCTGCGACCATTTTATTGGTGATATGTGTCACAGCACTTGCTTCAGGTGGGATAGGAACGGGTGGCTTGAAAAGTTCACAGAATGTTTCGTCGGAAGTTTTAAATGCAAGTTGGCATACAAAATCTTTTACTGGCTCATTGCCTGTTGTTTCGGTATCGAGAAAGATAATATGTTTGTTCATCCCGTTAGAAGTAGAGAATCTTTAGATTCTCGTACATTGTTTTAATAATAAAATTGGACTAGTGCTATCGTCTAAATATTACATCCCGTGTTTCAAATTGACGTGCATGACTTCTAACGGGACTAATAGTCACATTTTAATACATTTGATATAATAAGACCATGTCATTACACGAAGAAATAAAAGGAGAAATAAAGAAGGCCATGATGGCGAAAGATTCCGTACGACTCGAAGTCATGCGTGGGCTTGTTACTGCATTTACAAATGAATTGGTTGCCTCAGGTAAAACACCCCAAGACATGCTCTCTGATGAGCAAGCACTCGCAGTTATTACTCGTAGTGCAAAACAACGTAAGGATTCTATTGAACAGTTTACAAAAGGAGGACGCATGGATTTAGTCGAAGAAGAGAAGCCTCAGCTCGCTATTCTCGAAGCGTATTTACCGACAATGATGGAAAAGAGTGAAGTCGAAACAATTGCTCGTGCAAAACAAACTGAGCTCGGTATTACTGATGCGACAAAAAAGGGAATGCTGATGTCTGCACTTATGAAAGATTTGAAAGGCAAAGCAGATGGTACGGTGGTGAAAGAAGTTGTGGACTCATTATTTAGCTAACATTATTTTCATGCGAATACTTTTACATTGGCTTGCGTTATCTATTGCGATTTGGGCGACAACACTTGTTGTAAAAGACGGCATTATTATTGATCCGGTTTGGATGGTGCTTATTGTTGGTGCATGTCTAACGCTTATTAATATGTTTCTTCGACCGATTATCAATCTCCTGACCCTACCGCTTAATGTGCTAACACTAGGATTCTTCTCATTGTTTATCAATGGTGCAATCTTTTGGTATCTTGGTACAGGAGTGATTAATGGATTCTCTGTGACAACATTTACCGCGGCTTTTGTTGGCGCACTCGTTGTCTCTATTCTTAATTGGGTAATCACAAAACTTCTCCGAATATAATTAACGATGTCATTTTTTAGTAAAAAGAAAATAGTTGTCACTCACAACGGAACATTTCATGCGGATGATATTTTTTCTGCTGCGACACTTTCGATTTTACTTGATGGAAAAATAAAAATTATCCGCACTCGCGATTCAGAAATTATTTCAAAAGCTGATTTCGTTTTTGATGTTGGTGGGGAATATGACCCATCACGAAATCGTTTTGACCATCATCAACACGGTGGAGCTGGTGCTCGAGAAAATGGAATACCGTATGCTGCATTTGGTCTCGTATGGAAAACCTACGGAGAACAGGTTTGTGGGTCAAAACAAATTGCCGATATGTTAGATGAGAAATTAGTTCAATTTATTGATGCGAATGATAATGGTGTTGATGTTGTTGGTTTAAAAACTGTTGTGGCGCCGTATCTTATTCAAGATGTTTTTTATTCATTTCGACCAAGCTGGAAAGAGGGTGAGGTATATGATGAGTCATTTATGAAAATGGTTACACTTGCTCGTGAAGTTCTCCTTCGCGAAATTTTGAAGATGAACCATGCATTGCTTGCACAATCAATCATTAGAGATGCGTATAACAAAGCAGAAGATAAGCGAGTAGTTATTCTCGATGGGCATTATCCGTGGGGAGAAACACTTGGCGAATATCCTGAGCCACTCTTTGTTGTCTTTCCTAAAGTAGGTACATGGCGCGTTGAATGTATTCGCAAGCAAAGATACTCTTTTGAAAATCGCAAGTCATTACCCGAAGCGTGGGCGGGCCTTCGAGATGAAGACCTCGCACAGGTTACTGGTGTGCCTGATGCAATTTTCTGTCACAATGGTCGTTTTCTCGCTGTTGCTAAATCAAAAGAAGGAGCACTTCTCCTTGCTCAAAAGGCATTATTAGCGTAGTGTACGAATGCAATGTTCATAGATGAAATAAAATTTTTCGCGCAGGCAGGCCGTGGTGGAGACGGTGTTGTTCGTTGGCGCCGGGAGAAATTCATCGACAAAGGTGGTCCTAATGGTGGTGATGGCGGACGAGGTGGAAGTGTAATTGCCGTTGCTGTTCAAGATATTCACCTTCTCTCAAAATACAAACACAAGAAGTCGTTTAAGGCTGACCGTGGGGATGATGGTGCTGGTGGTAGTCGTCATGGGAAAGACGGCAAGGATTTGATTATCGAACTACCTGTCGGCTCTGTTATTACTAATGTTGAAAGTGGTGGGTCTGTATCGCTCGATACTGTTGGACAACGAGAGCTTTTATTGAAAGGTGGTTTCGGTGGTTTCGGCAATGAACAATTTAAAACTTCAATCAATACTACTCCTACGAAAGCAACAAAAGGAAAACTTGGCGAAGAGGGGAATTTTAAAATAGAACTTCAACTTTTTGCGGAAATTGGATTGGTTGGATTACCAAATGCTGGTAAGTCTTCACTTTTAAATGCTGTTACAAATGCGCAGGCAAAAATCGGAAGTTATCAGTTCACGACACTTGACCCAAACCTCGGAGATTTCTACGGGCATATCATTGCGGATATTCCAGGACTTATTGAAGGTGCATCAGAGGGCAAGGGTCTCGGTATTAAATTCCTTCGTCATATTAAACGTACTAAAACACTCATGCACTTAGTCTCTCTCGAGAACGAAAAACCTCTCGATGTGTACAAGAAAATTCGCAAAGAACTCGGCGCATACGATAAATCACTTCTTGAAAAAGAGGAGATTATTGTGCTGACAAAAACTGATGTAGTTGAGGACCCAAAAATAATAGAGAAGAGAAAGAAAGAATTTGAAAAACTGGGTAATCCCATTCTCACACTTTCGCTCTATGACGATGCGTCTGTGAAAGCGTTCATGAAAGAATTGGCGAAGATGTTGAAATAAGCGTACTATTACGGTAGGTTCCTTTTAGTAATTTTAACTATCATTTTATGAAAGATAAAAAATTGGTTATTGTTTTAATTTTAATCATCGTCTTTTTGTTGGTTGGTGGGGCATATTATTTAGGAATGAGAAATGGTAATATCTCAGAACAACAAAATCAGGTTTTAGTAACTAACAACGATGAATCGACCTGTACCGCAGATTCAACTCCATCCCTTAAGATTCTTTCTCCTAAACAAGGTGATTTATATTTCACTGGGCAAAAGGTCTCTATTAAATGGACAAGTTGTAATGTAAAAAATATTTATCTTAGCTCAGGAAGTGGTGGAAAAAATTTTGGCTTAATAACATCTAATCCCATATCTGCGTCTTCAGGTTCTTATTTATGGACGGTATCAAATCCTGCTAAGCAATTTACAAGCTTAGATACAAATACTTATTTTGTGAATATAGAAAGTAAGTCTCCAAATATTTCAACTCGAAGTGGGGAGTTTATGGTGAAATCAATTTCTGATGTAAATACCGAAGATTCAACATCAGAAGTTTTTAAAAATCAGCCAGGTGCAATAAAATCAGTAAAATCACAAGGAGTTAATAGTTGGGTGTTAGTAGTAGACTTATTAAGTCATAATCCTAAATGGTTGCCTGGTGTAGATGGTACTGGGGGATTTTTTATAAATCAGAATACTAAAATTAGGCAGTTAACTATTGATAATTTAACTGTGATAAAAGGTTGCCGATTTCAGCAGACTACTAATGGGCCTGCGAGTCCTGTGTATGATTATGGAGTAAAAGTTTTTGCTGAAATGGTTGTTTCCGAGATAAGCAACGCAGGTAAAGATGGTAGAGAATTTGGATATACCGCATATTTTGATATTAATGGTACACATATTGATACTATCTATCAGCAATGTTTACCTTAAGTTTATAAAGCAATAATAAAAACCGCTATACAGCGGTTTTTATTATTGTGTGCCCCGTGAGGGAATCGAACCCCCGACCATCTCCTTAAGAGGGAGCTGCTCTACCAGCTGAGCTAACAGGGCGTATTTTATTTTAAAACTAAAAACAATATTTGTGTCGTATATTCTGTTATCCACCAAAACAGCTAACAGGGCATGTCTAATGCAATTAACAGCATATGTTTAAAACCCTGTTATTATTACAAAAATACCCCCTTTTGTAAATGCTTTTGACTTGTGTCGTTTAGGAGTATAATAAAAGGTATGCCTATCGAAGCACCAAAACCACCTCAAAATCATCCTGACACGCAATTCAATATTTTTGAATTATCAAATGCGGTACAAGCGATTAATGAAAAATACCCATACGCAAAAGTTAATCCGAGTATTGTCACAGGCGATGCAATAACTGGATTTTTTGTTGGCGGAGAAACTCTCGAGGCCTATGCCAAAGATCAGGATAGACTTTATACTCCCGAAGAAGGTAAAAAATGGTATGAAAAGATTAATTAATAATAGATACATATATGGAAAACAAACCACAACGTGAACATGGATGGATTACATCAACAGGGAATTTAAGAAATGAAGAAGGGGTAATTCCTCCTCCGTATACTCCTGACGCATCGTTCCATAAACAAAAGATTTCTCGACAAACAGCAGAGAAAGGAGGGGAGATTTTTAAAAGTAAAGATGTCTTGTTGCTTGAGCAGATTCAAGAAAAAGAACAAAAACTTTCTGAGTTACTAAAAGAGAGTATTCATGCAGTAGACAAGGTTGCGCGTCAGGCAAAAAAGATTGAAGCTGACCATCTCCGAACAGAAATAAAAGAATTAAAAAATAAGCAAACTCAGTTCTTAAACTAGCCACCAAAAAGCCCCTTAAATAGGGGCTTTTTGGTGGCTTTTATAAGGGGTTGACTTCTATTGTGATATGTATATAATAGAACCCGCAGTCAGATATTGTGTCCGACTGTTTTAATTTCTTTGAAAATTCAATAAGAAATGCATTAAATAATCAAGCAAGTCCGCCAAGATGCTATTCGCATTTTGTCGGAAAAAAAATATCATCTGTGATATCCAAACAGATGACCAGTTAATTAGGAATAAGATATTTTTTATTTTGTTCCGTTCTATTCAAAATTTGTTTTACAAATTTTTTCAGTAGAGTTTGATCCTAGCTCAGGATGAACGCTGGCGGCGTGGATAAGGCATGCAAGTCGAACGGACCCCATTTTTCCAGAGATGCGATTACATCAAGTCAAAGGTCGTTTGGGGTTAGTGGCGAA
>JBAYUP010000026.1:0-6297 GCA_041675045.1 Minisyncoccota bacterium
AACTCCAAAGGATTTCATTCGTGCATTAAAAAACGTTTTTAAGAAATAAATATACGGAGGCGTGCCTATAAAATGTAAACTGCTTTACATTTTATCTGGTTCTGATTACTATCAGAAAGAACTAATGCGAGCGAAGCGAGCAAGTTCTAAGGGAGGGTCCGAGAGGACACGAAGGCACGCTTACGATAGAAAAATTAAATATATACGGAGGCGTGCCTGAGTGGTTGAAAGGAACAGTCTTGAAAACTGTCAGGGGTGAAAGCTCCTCGTGAGTTCGAATCTCACCGCCTCCGCAAATTAATGAGCGTTTTCGCGATTATAATTTGCGAGAGTGTAGTTCAAGGAGTGAAGCGACTATGAACCCACCTCCGCGAAAAAATACGTCGGCGTGCAGTGTTTCGGGTTTAACTCAAGTTGATGTATCTCAAAAACTTTGAAAACCACAGTCTTATATTTCTAAAATTAAGCGTGGAGAAAGACGGATCGATATTATTGAACTTATGGTCTTGGCAAAACTTTATAAAAAATCACTAGATTACTTTCTAAAATAATATATGGATACAGAAAAACGAAAAATCATCTCGCTGTTTAAGAAAAATGTAAAAGGTAAAAAAGCTGACTTAACAAAATATCAAAGTAAACATGATGGAAAAGAGGGTCATTGGTTGGAGGCTCAAATGAACATTCGAGCAAATGCTGATAACCTACCAGATTTATATGGGTATGAAATGAAAAAGGATGCCAAAGGAAAAACAACCTTTGGTGATTGGTCAGCGGACTACTATATCTTTCATGATAAAAAATATAAAATTACTCGAGATCTTTTTTTACAGATCTTTGGTAAACCAAATCCAAAGAAAGGGGGGCGTTTTTCTTGGTCTGGTGAACCTTGTCCAACAATAAAATCTTTCAACTCATTTGGTCAAAAACTTTTTGTGGATAAAAATCAAAATATTTTAGTAAAATATTACTACAGTAAAGATCAAAGAAAAAACAAGAGTAAGGTTGTTCCTTTGATTATGCAAATAGATAATTTAATTATCGCTCATTGGAAAAAGGAGTCTATAAAGAAAAAATTGGAAAGTAAATTCAATGTAAAAGGTTGGTTCCGTTGTTTAAAAAATAAAGATGGTGTATATACAAGTATAGTATTTGGTGATCCATTAAATTTTAAAACATGGATTGAAGGGGTTAAAACAGGGGAGGTCTTTTTTGATAGTGGTATGTATCAGGGAAATATACGGCCATATTCACAATGGCGAGCTAATAATATATATTGGGATAACTTAATTACAAGTACTTATTAGATTTTAAGTTGTAATTAGCGGACGAACATTTTGAGCAATAATTTTATCTATATCAATCTTATGATGTACTTTCTTTTCTTGTTCCATTTTTTCCATTTTATCTACAACTCTTCTAGCTAGTTCTTTTATAACAGGCACTGCAACGCTATTACCAAATTGTTTGTACGCTTGTGCATCACTAACAGGAATAATGTAATCTTCAGGGAAACCCTGCAATCTAGCCGCCTCTCTCGGTGTTAGTTTTCTTGGATTTTTACCTTTTTGTTCAATTAGTATTTCGGAACCATCTTTGTAATATCTTGCTGAAATTGTACTTGTGTACTCAGACTTTTCATTAAATAAAGAATAACCAAAACCATTACCTTTTTCAATATGCTCTCTCTTTCTTCTCTGGTGTCCTGCCCAAAGTTTATCTGATATTGTATATTTTGGATCAACATTTTTTTCTAAAATATCACCAAGAATTTTTTTAGCAATTACACCTTTTGGAAATTCAAAATTAGTTTTCCCTAAAAACCCTATTATGTAAATTCTTTCTCTGTTTTGTGGTACACCAAAATTTTTAGCATTTAAAACTTCAGCGTAAACCTCGTAGCCCATTTCTTCTAATGTTCCTTTTATAACTGCAAAGGTATTGCCACCATCGTGAGTTTTAAAACGCTTTACATTTTCAAGAAAAACAACTTTTGGTCTGTGGTAATTAATTATTTTAGCAACATTAAAAAATAAAGTTCCCCTTGTGTCTGCAAATCCTTTTTTTAATCCTGCTTGTGAAAATGGCTGACAAGGAAAGCCTGCAAGCAAAACATCAAAAGATGGTATTTCCTCTGGCTCAATTTTTGTAATATCACCATATGGAACTTCTCCAAAATTTGCTTGGTAAGTTAGCTGTGAGTACTTATCCCATTCAGAAGAAAAGACACTTTCCCCGCCGTGAGCTTCAAAGCCTAATCGGATTCCACCAATACCGGCAAACAAATCAATAACTTTAAATTTTGCGTTAAAATTCTTCATATCTTGTGCAAATAAAGTTGGTGTCTTTATACTAGTTTTAATATTAACATTTTTATTCATATTTCTATAGTTTATTTTTTTATAATAGACACAATCTTACCATTTACCATGAAATCATCTTCACTTGATATATAGATAGGCTTATGTTTTGGGTTAGTGGATTCTGAAATAAGTCGCACCTCATTTGTTTTTGGGTTCTTTTCAAATTTCTTTATATTTGCACACCCATCAATTATCGATAAAACAAGATCACCATTTTTGGGATTTTTGTATTGAGAATCGATTAAAACAAAATCACCCTCCTCAATATTTTTTTTATCAACCTTTGCTTTATTCATAGAATCACCCTCAACGCGTAGAGCAAAAATTCCGTCTTGTTTATTCAACAAACTACGAGAAACCTTTAAATACCCCTCAATATTTTCTTCTGCAAAAATTACCGCTGGACCAGCATTAACTGCCCCTAAGATAGGGATTCTTATTGAATCTAATCCTAAAGTTTTTAGAAATGGAGTTTTGATTGTCTTGTCTTTATAAATACTAATAGACCTAGGAACATTGGACTCTCTTTCGAGGTAGCCCTCTTCTTGTAATTTTTTAATGTGATAATAAGCGGAAGAAGGGTATGCTAAAAATGAAAAATTTTCAGCAATTTCTTCTAGAGAAGGGGCATAGCCTTTGTCTTTAGCATACGAGACTACAAAATCATATATTTCTTTTTGTTTTTTACTTATCATAATTTATAATACTTGACTTTTAAATTAATTTCAAATATACTTATATTGTACTTGAAAGTAGTTTCAAATGCAATTAAAAGTTATCCCCACCTTAAATGATATGGAGAAAGTAATAGAAAAAATCTCATCATACAACCTTTTTAATTACCTGTTGCCAGGAGTAATTTTTGTAATATTCTCAAAAAACTTTTTACCCATGAATCTGGTTCAAGAAAACGTGATTTTAGATGTATTTTTGTACTATTTTATCGGTCTTGTCATAAGTCGCTTTGGGTCCCTTGTAATTGAACCCGTTCTAAAGAAAATTAAGTTCCTAATATTTGCTAAATATGAGGATCTTGTTTCTACCTCTAAGATTGATTCAAAGATAGAGATTTTTTTGGAAGAAAATAATATATACAGAACTTTTGTTGCAATGTTTTCTTTGCTTTTGCTATCAAAACTATATCTCTACATTCAAACCATTTATCAATACCTACAAAATTTTGATTCATACATATTGATCGCCTTACTGTTTGTGATGTTTTCATATTCTTATCGAAAACAAACCGCTTATATTACCAAAAGAATTAACAGAACAAAAAACTAATTATGATAACATTTCATTTTTTAAACGTAGGGCAAGGGAACATGGCCATTGGAATTTTCCCTGACAATAAAATTCTTGCGTATGATTGCAATATTACAAACGAAAATGAATCTGCTATTTTCAGTTACCTTGAAAAAATAATGACAAAAGACTCAATCGACGTTTTTGTAAATTCACACCGAGATGCAGATCATATGAGAGGAATAAAAAAACTTCACGCAAGATATCCAATCACAAGTCTTTTTGATTCCGGTGTTAGCGGAAATATTGATACTATTGAATATACGGAGTATATGAATTTCCGTAAAAATTTGGGTCTACTGAATGTACATGAAGTTACTCCAAATCAATATTGGATGGCACATCCTAGTGTAAAGATTATTAATGGAAAACGTGATGGCCTAGATGATCCAAACTCACAAAGTATTGTTTTACATGTTGACCACAATGGATCATCTCTTTTACTAGCAGGAGATACGAGCGCTAGTACATGGCGTGATTATATTATTCCTGAATTAGGTGATGCAGTAAAAAGTTTAGTGTTATACGCGAGTCACCATGGTTCCTTTTCGTTTTTTAATGAGGATAGGGATAATGATGACGATTACATACATCATCTTTCTTCAATAAATCCAGCAATTGCAATAATTTCTGTGAGTGCTACAAACCCACACGGACATCCCGACGATGAAGCTATTATTCATTACGAAAATCATTGTTACGGAACAGTAGAAACTAAGCAAAAAATATTTAGAACTGATTTACATGGAAATATAAGGTTGGAGTTAAACGGCGATGGAACTGGTTTAATTTATTCTTTTCAAATCTAGGGAGCCCTGCCATACCAAAAAACCACCAGAACACCCTTATAAGATTTCAGGGCGTTAAAACACTCCCCTCCCCCAAAAATGCTAAAATAAAACAATGAAAGAAACACTTGCGATTATTGCCGGAATCCTTGCCATCATTGGAAACATTTCCTACCTCAAAAGTGTCATCAAGGGAGACGTACAACCCCACCCCTACACATGGCTTGTCTGGTCTATCGTTTCAATGACAACATTCTTTGGAGGACTTGCAAAAGGTGCAGGTATCGGCGCTCTCCCCACAGGAATCGCAGAAGGATTCACTATTCTCATTTTTCTTTTTTCTCTCAAATATCTATTCAAGGGTAATGCAGGTCCTATTCGTCCTATTGATAATTATTTTCTGGTAATTGCACTTCTCGGATTGATTCCGTGGATGATTACAAAAGACCCGACAATTTCTGTAATTATTGTTGTATGTATCGACATCGTCGCCTTTATTCCGACACTTCGCAAAACATGGGCACGTCCGGAAACAGAACGTCCTCGCCTCTACGAGATGAACGTCGCACGCCACGTACTCACACTCTTCTCTCTCGGAGCATACAATATCGCGACAACACTTCACTCAATTATAATGATACTCATCAATTCATTCATGGTGTACTCGATCAAACGAAAGAAACGATGATATACTTATAGGTATGACATATAACATACATCCATTATTTGTTCACTTCCCCATTGCGTTTCTATTACTTTATTCACTCATTCGAATACTTCCCTTTGAACGTCTCGTTCCCTCTCTTTCATGGAGACACATACGGCAGATACTTCTCCTTGCAGGTGTACTCGGAGCATTTCTTTCAAACACGACAGGAGAAATCGCCGAGCACCTCGTCCGCCCCGAGGAAGCACTGGTAGAAATGCATGCATTCTTTGCACTCGCTTCTACGTGGATATATGGATTATTGCTTGCAGGAGAAATACTTTTTATACTCAATCCGTATCTTTCAAAAAAGTTCCCTCTTGGTGGCCTCGCTACGCTTTTATTAAAAATAGAAAACATCCTCACAAATCGAACACTCACCCTCGTCCTTGCAGTACTTGGCGTTGTTGCTATCTCTCTCACAGGACTTCTCGGAGGGGTCATGGTGTACGGCACATCAGCCGACCCACTTGCTCCTTTTATTTTAAAAATACTTGGCCTAGCATAGGCATCTCATTCATACATATATGACACTCATCTCGATTGATATCATTGGACTCTTTATACTCCTCGCGGGTTTTATTATTGGACTTGGCGCAGTGACTGTTATTGATATTCATGGATTCCTCGGACGTAAATCAAACTATTGGACAGAAGCGACAACACGCACACACAAAGTTACAAAGCCATTAATATGGATTGGTATCACACTTGCTCTCATTGGAGGAGGTATCTTATACCGCCACGAACCATTCGCGGGTATACCCCTCATACACACACTCATTGCGTGTATTCTCATCGTGAACGGATTATTCTTGTCATTTAAAGTAAGTCCCTTTCTCCTCGCACGGGAAAAGGATGGGCACTCGTCCGAACTACTCCCCTCCTCATGGCAACACAAAATAATTGTAAGCCTCCTTATTTCTGATATTGGCTGGTGGGGTGGATTATTTTTGCTTGTCGTATATCTTCTCGGGTAAATTAAAATAAAAAGCAGTGAGTATATCACTGCTTTTTATTTACCGAGTATAGATACCGATACAGGCGAGGGCTGAAATAAACACACCAAAAAGAAAAATGAATTGCATGCTCATCTATTTCTTTAGATACGTAGCGAGAGCAAGGAGTGACGGTA
>JBAYUP010000027.1:0-6291 GCA_041675045.1 Minisyncoccota bacterium
CTTGTTTGACTTTGCCATGGCGATACCTGTTGTCATTGGAGGAATTTATTTTTCGAAGTGGTACGTAGAAAATGTCGGCGCAACTTCTACAATATTAAATCTGCTCTTTTTTAGTGCAACACTTGTGATTTTCTTGAGTGGAAGATGGATTGGAAGAAAGATTGATAGTAAAGGTTACCAATTCTGGATAAAATTATCATCATTTATTGTTTTCCTGTCACTCTCCTGTCTTTTTCTATCGAGCCAATTTCTACCCAATAATCTCATTTTATATTCTTCATTTCTTTTCTTTCTTATTTTCCTTTCTGCCTACCAAATTACGAGAATTTGTCATAACACTTATTTACACCAAGTTATTCCAGAAAAAATACAAACCAAAATGTCTGGACTTGGAACAGCATCAAATTGGGCAGGTTCTGTAATTGGAATACTCATGACCATACCAGTTGTTCTTTTGTATCCAGGAATAATGGGAAGAGAGCTCACTTTTTTAATAGCCCTAGTAAGTTACAGCGTATTGGTAGTCCCCTCATTACTTTTGATGTTTCAAGCACCGTTAATTAACGCCGAACATCTTGAGACCACTCACAATGTATCTATCTCCTGGAAAACTCTTTTACTTTCAAGTGGAACATCTCTTGTTATGTATTTTCTTATTTTTGATGTAATGGCTACTGTTCAAAAGAACTTACCGCCATATCTTACAAAAGTATTTGAAATGAAAGACGACGTACAAGCAATCGGCTTTTTGGTAATACTTCTTTCAGCTACAATTGGAGGGCTTATTGCGTCTCGAGTTGTTAATTTTACTACCGCACAACAATGGTTAAAAATTGGCTCAATTATACTTACTTTTTCCATTATTCTTATTACATTACAAAATACGACAGCATTATGGGTAGCATTTGTTACAGCGGGAGTATCATACGGCATGCTTGAATCTGCAATTAGAATTCACTTTATGAAAACATTTTCAGCAAGAAATGCTGGCGAAAATTTTGGAATGTTTGCAATGCTTGAACGAGCATCAGGAGTAATTGGTCCTTTGATTTGGATTGTTCCATTTTGGGTTATAAAAAATGACGTGAACTCATATATTGGATCAATGTTGCTTATGTCAGTATTAGGATTTATTGCATTTTTAATACTTTCTTCAAGAAAACAATCTGTCTAATTAAAAAATCCCCTTTCGGGGATTTTTTAATGCTTATTTTTTCTTCTTTTTGCCAACACAAGACTTGATGAATGCGGTAAAAAGTTTGTGCGGTTCGAGTGGTCGAGCTTTAAATTCAGGATGAAATTGTGTTGCAAGGAAAAATGGATGTTTTATTGTCGGCAATTCAGCAATTTCACAGAGCAATCCATCGGGTGATGTGCCAGAGAATACTAAACCTTTCTTCTCTAGGGCTTCGCGATATGCATTATTCACTTCATAGCGATGACGATGACGTTCTGATACAGACGATGCGCCGTAGGCCTTCTCTGCGACACTTCCCTTTTTGAGATGTGCAATATATGCACCAAGACGCATACTACCGCCCAATTTCTTCATCGCTACCTTTTCTTTCTGGTCTTCCATGATATCGATGACAATATGTTTTGCTTTCGGATTCACTTCGCGAGTGTTCGCATCTTTTAATCCTAAAACATTACGTGCATACTCGATAACGAGTAACTGCATACCATAACAAAGTCCGAAATACGGAATCTTGTGAACACGAGCGTATTCAATCACCTTTAGTAATCCTTCTACTCCTCGAGAACCAAATCCACCAGGAACAAGAATGCCGTCATACTTTGAAAGTTCTTTTAATTTCTTTGGATTTGTTTCGAAATCAATAGACGAAATCCATGTGAGAACGGGCTTCTTACCAACAGCATACGCAGAGTATTTGATTGCTTCAATAACAGAAAGGTATGAATCAGAAAGAGTGAAATCTCCTGTATTAAAATATTTACCGATGACGGCAATACGAACCTCATCACGTACGGTATGAGATTTGCGAGCAAACGCACGCCACGCACGAGAGCCAGTATTGTCAGAGTTCGCGCATTTCATTTCAACAACATCGCAAATCATGTCACCCAAACCTTCCTTCTCAAAATTAACTGGAATATCATAAATACTATCGACATCAGGTGCAGAGATAATACGCTCGGGTGTAATGTTGCAGAACATTGAAAGTTTCTCTTTACGTTTCTCATCAAGAGGTTGCCCACTACGTGCCACGATAATATCTGGCTGAATACCAGAGGCATTGAGTGTACGCACTGCGGACTGTGTCGGCTTGGTCTTCATCTCACCTACCTTTGATGGGACAGGAAGATATGACACCATCACGAAAAAGACATTCTTATGGTGTTTGATTTTCATCATACGTGCCGCCTCAAGGAAAAGCATATTCTGATATTCACCGACAGTACCGCCGATTTCAATTACCACCACATCGGCTTTGGCATTATCACGAGCTTGTTCAATACGACGAATAACTTCGAGGGGAATATGAGGAACAACCTCTACACACTTGCCACCGTATTCCAAATTACGTTCTTTTTCGATAACAGTCTGATAGACACGCCCTGTTGTCATGTAGTTAATACGAGTTAAATCAACACCGAGGAAGCGTTCATAGTTGCCCATATCCTGATCAGTTTCATCTCCATCATCAAGCACAAAAACCTCTCCGTGCTCTGTAGGATTCATCGTGCCTGCATCAATATTGATATAAGGATCTATTTTAATCGCAGTGACACTTCGGCCACGGTCTTGGAGAATACGCGCAATAGACGAAGCAGCGACGCCCTTCCCAACTCCAGAGATAACTCCACCGACGACGAAAATATATTTGCAATCTTCGAGTATATTCTTTGACGGAGATTTCGGCGATTTCATTCGAGTAGTAGTATTATTTTTTTAGATAGCGAGCAATCGCAAATGAACTTGCAATAGAACCGAGGATAATTCCACACGCCATCATCATCGCAAACAACTGGAAAATATTTTGTTTGTAGTAATCAAAGAGGTTTACACCGATAAAGTCAGTCATCTGATTCCCGAGCCAGATAGAAATAGGAAGATAAATCAATATCGCAAAAATAGCAGAGACAATACCGACGAGCATACCTGAGACGATAAACGGCCCACGGATATATCGAGTACCCGCTCCAACGAGACGCATGACATTGATCTCTTCACGTGACATAAAGATAATCAGACGAATGGTATTGAGTGTAATAACAACTGAAATCAAGATAAAGACGAGTGAGACAGCAAACCCAAGACGTTGTGCCCCAGAGATGATAGACGTCAAACGGTCAATAACCATTTTATTTTGGTGGTAGTCAATCTTGTCGATGATAGTCAGGGCACCTTTGGAAACAGCATTATCTCCCTCAAAGTAATTCGCAATGCTCTCGTATTGTGATGGGTCTTTAGCTTTAATATTGAGCGATGCTCCGAGAGGATTCTCTTTGAGTTCATCGAGTGCTTGAAGTGTAAGGTAATCATTCGCATGCTTATCTTTAAACAACGCGAGCGCGTCATCTTGTGATGTATATGTTACCTGACGAACTTCTGGAAGCTTCTTGAGTGCTGATTCTACTGTATAGATAGATGATTCACTGACCCCTGGTGTGAAATACACAGTGACATCAACTTTTTCTTTGATATCAGTAAGTGCGCCATTGAGAGCGGCTTGCACAAAGAGGAGTGATGTAATAACGAAAAGCGTAATTGTCATAATGAGCACAGAAGACATAGAAGTAAAACCGCTTCGCATGAAGTTGGTATACCCAGAACGCACTATTCGCTTCATATCAGTGATAAACATATAGTCGAATTATAGCATATACTTGCCGTCCTTATCATCGCGAACAACACGCCCTTTTTCAAGCGTAATCACTCGCTTTTTAAGCTGATCGATAATAGAACGATTGTGTGTTGTAAGGATAACTGTTGTACCAAGATCATTAATTTTACGGAGAATATTTACGACTTCATTTGTATTAATAGGATCAAGGTTTCCAGTCGGCTCATCCGCAATAATCAAATCGGGCTGTGTAATAATAGCGCGTGCAATTGCGAGACGTTGTTTTTCTCCTCCTGAGAGCTGATGAGGAAAATGATTTGCACGATGAGATAAGTCTACGAGCTCAAGCACATGAGGAACATCCTCAAAAATTTCGCGATCACTCTTACCTGTTGCTTCCATAGCAAACGCAATATTTTCACGAGCTGTTTTTGTCGGCAAGAGTCGAAAATCCTGAAAAATAACACCTACCTTTCTGCGAAATTTACGTAAATTCTCGTTGGAGAGTTTGTGAATATTGGTTGATTCAAAAAAAACAGTCCCCGTACTTGGTCGCTCTTCTGCGAGAATCAATTTTGTGAGCGTTGTTTTACCTGCACCTGAATGACCAACAATAGATACGAATTCCCCCGGAGCAATCGAGAGGGTAATATCCTCAAGAGAGGTTGTATCGGAATATCTTTTTGTGACATTGTTAAAATAAATCATAGGAATACCAATTGGCTAACATGATAGCTTCTAGAAAACTATAAAGGAAAACATACAGGTTTTATTATAACTTTTTTTCGAAGTTAATCAAAATCAACATTACCCTTATTATAGATTCTTCTCCGCTTCAATAAATGGCTCAATAGCGCCATCTTCGAGGACTGCGTCAACATCTCGAACTTCTACGTCCGTACGGTGATCTTTGACCATTTTGTAGGGATGCAGTACATAAGAACGAATCTGACTCCCCCATTCAATATCAGTCGTCTTTGAGATAGACAAGCCAGCACGCTCTTTTGCTTTATCGTCTTCCATTTTCTTAAAAAGTTTACCTTTCAACATCTCAATAGCTCGTTCGCGATTTTGTTCTTGTGAACGTTCAGTGGCCACATGAACAGAAAGATTGGTTGGGAGATGTACCACCCGTACAGCCGTTTCGCGCTTATTCACATTTTGCCCGCCCGGACCGCCAGCTTTTGAAAATTCAATTTTTAAATCTTCAGGAGGAATTTCGATGACCTGTGCACTCTTTTCAAATTTTGGAATTACTTCCACGAGAGAAAAAGAAGTATGGCGAAGCTTCTTGGCATTAAATGGTGACACTCGTACGAGTCGATGTACGCCCGATTCATTCTTTAGTGTGCCATACGCCCCACGGCCAACAACCTCAATCGAAACATTGCGATATCCATTATGATCATTTTTATTCTCATGTATCAAACTCACCTGCCAATTCTTACTCTCAATATATTTTACATACATACGAAGCAACATCGCTGAAAAATCCTCAGCATCATCACCTCCTGCGCCAGAGAGAACAGAGAGAATAGCATTACCTTTGTCATATTTTTCTGCGCCGAGTAATTCGTCTTTGAGCTCGGCAATCTTCTTAATGGTCGCTTGCGCGGTTATCTTGTCATTCCAAAAATCAGAGAGCAACATAGATGCCTCGAGGCGCTCTATTTCTTTTTTCAATTCTTCGGTTTCCATAGTGTGAGCTTATTATAGCAAAGTAGTGAGCCATCCCCGAGACTTGAACTCGGCACCTACCCCTTACGAAGGGGTTGCTCTACCAGATGAGCTAGGATGGCGTATTATTTGGTACTGTAACAAAAAATTGCATATACAGAAAGCCGACCCATAAGAGGATCGGCTTTACTTAGAAAAAATTCAACGTTATTTAAAAAACAAATCCTGCCAATAGCATTGGTTGCCATGAAGTTGTCTTACACACAGCAAATCCAATAACAGGATTGACGAACGCATCTTTGATTTTGTACGTTGTGGCAACACCGATAGAAAGACCCAAGCGGGTATCAGCATCAGAAATGATAACACACGGAAGACCATGAATTCCGATTTCCAAGCGATTACTTTTTGAAACATTGAATTCTCCAGAAATCTTTGGACCAAAGAACCCATACGCTACAGTTGATCGATTGACCCCAGTAAACAATCCACCTTTCAAACTCAGCTTGATAGGTGGATTTTGAACCGTAGTATCTGTCTGTGCAAACGAGTCAGAAGATCCCCAAAGAGTAACCCCAAAGAGGATTAAAAACATTATTTTTTTCATATACCCTAAATTTATTTGAGTATATTATACCACATTACCACAAAAAATGCAATAGTTTACAATAGTAACCTCACAAGTGAGCCGTCAGTGAGAATCGACTATTACACAGTCCGGTGATTTTCGTCCACCTACGGCGGAAACGAAAACCCTTCCGATTCCCAACATGCGTGCATAAAGTGCACGCATTCTGACAACTCA
>JBAYUP010000028.1:0-5210 GCA_041675045.1 Minisyncoccota bacterium
AAAGAATGTATTTATTTCTTTTTTTCATACTACGTAAACAAAACAAAGAACCCAATTAAAATAATACTAATTGCTGTTAGTTTATGAAGAATCTCTTTTTTAGATATCTCATCTTTAAAGAAAGCGTGGAATTTTGGAGCAAGGACAACTGCCATTATAAATATAAATAAATACTGCAAAGCTGAGAGTGCATTTATTACCGAAACATTTCCAGAACTTAAACTCAAAGCATAAAATATAAGGACAAAAGAAATCGCACTTACTATTTTATTACCCAAGACAAGGAACGTCGTATTAGACTTTGAATGTTTTGATCCCATAAATATCAACCTCACGTTCCCAGGTATCGCAAGAAGCAATAATGCACCAAAAACGTTTGCCATTCTAGTCCAAAAGAAGCCGTTATAAAAATCTGTATGTTGAAATATTTCTTCTTTTACTAATATAGATGAAACTGCAAATAATATACCGGATACAAACATATAGACAATCACTCGACGAGGAAATCTGAAATGAGAAATCAGGACCATTCCGATTACGAGAAAGAAACTACCAATAACAAAATTAGAAGTAAACAATTCACCATAAAAAAGATGCTTGATTAAAAAAGTCGCGATAGCAGCCACCCCTCCGATTATCGGCAAGACTTCCGATGCGCTCGCACTGCGGAGCGAAGTATACAATCCCATTATCGAAAAAATATACGCGAATGCAATTACAATAGAAAGAAAAACTACATCTGTGCTCGGCATTGATATAACACCAGACGGAAGCATGAACAAAACAACACCAGAGAGTATCGAAACATAGAAAGCATAGACTGTTGGATTTTTAAGCTGATGATCAGATACGAGGAACTTATCCCCGAGAGCAGAGAGCGCTGCGAGAAACTGCGCGATTATGACAATGATAATCCATGTACTCATAAATTAAAATCCATTATGTTCACAAATAAATTTATAGACCAATGCGGAAGGTCTGATATTCCTTTCCATTGTATCATAATTTATTTCTATCAGCCCAAATCTTTTACTGAAACCGAATGCCCACTCAAAATTATCCAAGAGTGACCAATAATAGTAGCCTTTAACGTTGGCGCCGTCTTCAATTGCTTTGTGCACCCATTCAATATGCTGGCTAATAAAATCCCCTCGTCTATCGTCTCTTTCATCTGCAATTCCGTTTTCCGTTATATACAATGGCACGTTGTATTTCTTTAGATCAATCAGTAAATCATATATACCCTTCGGATAAATTTCCCAACCCATATCAGAAAAAGGTCCTTTAGATCTTGAACCAACCATTGTGTGAAAATAATAATTGAGCCCGATAAAATCGACATTGCCTTTTATCATCAAAAGAAATCTATCATTTCTAAACCACCATAAAAATTTTGCAATCTTTTTTGTTATGAATCCACTTCCTTCAAAAGATACATTATTTTTTGCTATACCTAAAATTACATCTGGAAAAGCCATTTTTTTCCAAGCATATATTTCGTTATGGGCTGTAGCAATATTGGAGATGACTTTCAATAAAATGAAAAGGTTTCTTTTGAAAGGAGGCCAAAATGCTCGTAAATATCCATTCGAAGCGTACACCATCGGTTCATTTATTGAAGAAAAATCAGAGGTTACGTCTTTAAGAGATTCTATAACCTTTTTTGCATATCGAACAAAATAAAAAATATTTTCTTCTTTTTCAAAACCGCCTTTCTCATAAAACCACATCGGTAGGGTAAAATGCCAAATTGTAACAGAACGGTGAATTCCCCTTTGTTTTAAGTTTATTAAAACCTGCCTATAATGTTCTATTGCGTTATTATCAAACTCTCCTTCTTTAGGCTCTATTCTCGCCCATTCGATAGATAATCTGTGTGCATTTTGATTAAGAGATTGAATGATATCAAAATCTGCATCGTATCTTGTGTAATGTTCGCAAGCATTAAGAGCCTCTGGAATCTTTTTTGTTTGTTTTGCTAAAATCGCCCAATCACAATTTTCAATTCCGCCTTCTACTTGATACGAGGCAGTTGCCGATCCCCACAAAAAACCCTTCGGGAAGATATTATTGATTTCCATATTTATATTATATCACTACCAAGAGATTGTTCTCTCCACATAGCGTTGAAAAGCCCGTCCTTTGCAACTAAAGATTTATAATCACCACTCTCTACAATCTGTCCGTTTTTTAACACATAGATAACATCAGCATGTCTGACAGTTGATAATCGATGAGCAACAATCAGAACTATTCTTTTTTTATCTTTGCTTATTTCTTCTATTGTTTTTGTAATTGTTCTTTCGGTAATGGAATCAAGATTACTTGTTGCTTCGTCGAAAATTAGAATATCTGGATCACGTAGAAGCGAACGAGCAATCGCAAGTCTCTGTCTTTCACCTCCTGATAATTTTACCCCACCTTCTCCAATAATAGTATCGAGCCCCTTACTGCTTCTCTCTAGAATTGAACTGCAATTTGCTTTTTCAATTACAGAAAGACAATCCTTTGTGGTGGTATTTGGCGAAACAAAAAGTAAATTTTCTCTAATGGTTCCAGCGAACAATTGCGCTTCTTGCGATACATAACCCACTAATTTTCTCACAGAATCATAATCTAACTCGTTATTATTAATCCCGTTTATTTTAATCTCGCCTTTTTCATTTTTAAGAAGCCCCAGAATAATTTTCAGAAGGGTGGTTTTTCCTGCTCCTGACGGACCGACAAAAGCAATGGTCTGACCTTTCTTTATCGTAAGATTAACATTATCTAACGACATCGAATTCGAATTATTATGAGTGGCAGATATATTTAAAAGCTTAATCTCCTCTATTGATGATATAACTTTCGCATTGGCAGGCTTTTGTACTGGTTTTTTTAATCTTAATTCCTCAAGAGAAGAAAGACTTCCTTTTGCTTCTTGATATTTAGTTGCGACTTCCCCAATTTCATACAAAGGACCAAAGAGTGCAAAGGAATAAAATAGCAAAACAAAAAACTCACCAAATGTAATATCCTGTTTTGCAAGCAAATAAAACAAAAGAAGTAGTATCAGCGAACGCGTTAGGTTTATTGCGGTACCTTGTATAAAAGCAAGGATTCTAGATAGTTTTATTTTTTTTAATTCAAGAGAAAGTAAAGATTCATTAACATCGGCAAGTCTTTTATTTTCTTCATTTTCTAGACCAAGGCTTTTTACCATTTCAATATTTCTTATGGTTTCTGTCGTCGAACCGGCAAGAAAAGAAGTTTTCGCAACTATTTCTTTTTGTGCTTTCTTTATACTTCTGCTTATCGCAAAAGTAAAAAAGGCTAAGATTGGAATTATTGCCGTATATGCGAGTCCAGCCCAAATATGAACATAATATGCATAAACGAGTACGAAAATAACAGAAACTATCGGCACGAACATATTTGCGACAATTCCTTGTATTACGTTTTGAGTATCTGTACGCGCCTTCTCTAATTTTCGCAAGACAGATCCGGATTGTTCATCGACAAAAATTTCATACGGAAGCGAAAAAATATGCGCGAGAGTTTCGTTATACATTTTAGTACTGACCCTCTGCATTAGTTTGTTCGTAAAATATGTCTGAATATTTACAAACAATCTCGATACAAATGCGAGCAAAACTCCAATAAGTAACCAAAAAACGACGCCTTTAATAAAAACATCAACAGGAATACTTCCCGCTTTCATTCCGTACCCATCGACAAGTTTCCTAAATATCTGAGTATCGAGCAAAGAGAAAATTTGACCAATCGATGCTGTAATTAGGGTTATTGTAACAATACCTTTGTATCTTGCTATATATTCTAAAAATAATTTCATATGGATATTATACACATTTTAGTCGCCAACCAAACATTGTGATATACTTTTTTTATGACACTAATCAACAAAACGGCTCCTGATTTTAATCTCCCAGACGATACGGGAATGATTCATTCTCTTTCAACATACAGAGGTTCGTATGTTGTATTGTATTTTTACCCCAAAGACGATACTCCGGGATGCACAAAAGAAGCATGTAGTATTCGTGACGTTTTTCCAGATCTTTCAAAAATGGATGTTGTCGTTATTGGCATAAGCGGAGATTCAGAAAATAGTCATAAAAAATTTAAGGAAAAGTTTGATTTGCCATTTATACTTTTATCAGACAAAAGTAAGTCTGTGTTAAAGGAATACGAGGCAAATGAAGTTGGTAAAAAGAGAAAAACTTATATAATTGACCCAAACGGAACAATAGTAAAAGAATACCAGTCTGTTAGCCCAGACACACACGGAAGCCTCATTCTTGAGGATATTAGAGAGATTATGGTCTAATCAAGTAGCTTGCTCCACCACTCGAAAGTTAAGTGCATAAAGACACCTATTGTTCCGTAGATTGGTAGCAACAAGAAAAAAAGTATCTTTTTCATATATACTGGTATTATATAGATTAATAGAAAAAAGCAAGTATTTAGGAGAGCGGATCAAAGAGGTGCGATTATCAAAGAGTAATTAAAAACATATGGATACAATACTATTAATAGGAAGAATATTGTTCGGAGGATATTTTGTTTTAATGGGAATAAACCATTTTAGAAAATCTAAGATGCTCACAGGGTACTCAAAATCAAAAGGAATTCCTTTTGCCAGATTATCAGTAATAGTAAGTGGTCTATTTTTATTATTTGGAGGATTAGGAATTGTTCTGGGAGTATATGTAAAAATTGCTTTGCTTTTGATAGTAATCTTTCTAATTCTCGCTTCGTTTCTTGTCCATAATTTCTGGAGAGAATCTGACAGTGAAAGCAGAGCATCCGAAATGCAAAGTTTCCTAAAAAACATCGCTCTGCTTGGAGCAACGATTATGCTCTACGCTTTGTTTGCAAATGATTGGTTGTATACACTTTAACAATTCTAAACACTAAGTGTTTAGAAAAAACAAAAACCACCCCGCCTACGGCGGGGTGGTTTTTGTTTATTCTCTGCCCTCTATTTTTTCTTCTCCTTGTAAACAGTATGTGTTCTAGCAATAGGATTATATTTTTTGAACTCTAATTTTCGTTCTACTCCCTTCTTATTCTTAAACGAAAAATAAGTGTGTCCTTTTCCGACTCCTTTTGCGTCACCCGCTGTCACTAGTTTTACTAATCTGTCTTGTGCCATATTGTTATATTATGTCTCTGCTATTCTACACATTTTCAGCTTTTTAGCAAGCAAA
>JBAYUP010000029.1:0-5003 GCA_041675045.1 Minisyncoccota bacterium
AAAGAATGTATTTATTTCTTTTTTTCATACTACGTAAACAAAACAAAGAACCCAATTAAAATAATACTAATTGCTGTTAGTTTATGAAGAATCTCTTTTTTAGATATCTCATCTTTAAAGAAAACGTGGAATTTTGGAGCAAGGACAACAGCCATTATAAATATAAATAAATACTGCAAAGCTGAGAGTGCATTTATTACCGAAACGTTTCCAGAGCTCAAACTCAAAGCATAAAATATCAGGACAAAAGAAATTGCACTTACTATTTTATTACCCAAGACAAGAAAAGTTGTGTTTGACTTTGAATGTTTTGATCCCATAAATATCAATCTTACGTTCCCAGGTATCGCAAGAAGCAATAATGCACCCAAAACGTTTGCCATTCTAGTCCAAAAGAAGCCGTTATAAAAATCAGTATGTTGAAATATTTCTTCTTTTACTAATATAGATGAAACTGCAAATAATATACCGGATACAAACATATAGACAATCACTCGACGAGGAAATCTGAAATGAGAAATCAGGACCATTCCAATAACGAGAAAGAAACTACCGATAACGAAATTAGAAGTAAACAATTCACCATAAAAAAGATGCTTGATTAGAAAAGTCGCAATAGCAGCCACCCCTCCAATAATTGGCAAGACTTCCGATGCGCTCGCACTGCGGAGCGAAGTATACAATCCCATTATCGAAAAAATATACGCAAATGCAATTACAATTGAAAGAAAAATCACATCTGTGCTCGGCATTGATATAACGCCAGACGGAAGCATAAACAATACAACACCAGAAAGTATCGAAACATAAAAAGCATAGACTGTTGGATTTTTAAGCTGATGATCAGATACGAGAAACTTATCCCCGAGAGCAGAGAGTGCTGCGAGAAACTGTGCGATTATGACAATGACAATCCATGTACTCATAAATTAAAATCCATTATGTTCACAAATAAATTTATAGACCATTGCCGAAGGTCTGATATTTCTCTCCATTGTATCATAATTTATTTCTATCAGCCCAAATCTTTTGCCAAAACCCTCTGCCCATTCAAAATTATCCATTAGCGACCAATGATAGTAGCCTTTAACGTTGGCGCCGTCTTTGATTGCTTTATGTACCCATTCGATATGCTGGCTTATAAAATCTCCTCTTTTTTCATCTCTTTCATCTGCGATTCCATTCTCGGTTACAAACAAAGGAACATTGTATTTTTTTAAATCAATAAGCAAATCATATATACCCTTCGGATAAATTTCCCATCCAAAATCAGAAAAGGGTCCTTTAGATTTTGAACCAATTATTGTGTGAAAATAATAATTGAGTCCGATGAAATCAACATTGCCTTTTATCATCAAAAGAAATCTATCGTTTCTAAACCACCACAAAAATCTTGCAATCTTTTTTGTTATCCATCCATTTCCTTCAAAAGAAACATTATTTTTTGCTATGCCTAAGATTACATCTGGAAAGGCTATTTTTTTCCACGCATAAAGTTCGTTATGAGCAGTTGCAATATTTGAAATAACTCGTAACAAAACAAAAATATTTTTTCTAAACGGAGGCCAGAATCCGCGCATATACCCGTTAGAAGCATAAACCATAGGTTCGTTTATCGATGAAAAATCACAAGCAATATCTTTGAATTGCTCTATCACTTTTTTTGCATATCGAACAAAATAAATAATATTTTCTTCTTTTTCAAAACCGCCCTTTTCGTAAAACCAAATAGGCAAAGTAAAGTGCCATATCGTAAGAGACACGTAGATTCCGCGTCTTTTTAAATCAGAAATTACCTCTCTATAATGAGCGATTGCTTCGTCGGAAAATTCGCCTTCTTTGGGTTCTATTCTCGCCCATTCAATAGACATCCTGTGTGCATTTTGGTGCAAAGATTCTATTAAATCAAAATCTTTTTTATAATTATTATAATGATCACAAGCAATACCACATTTAGGTACCCTTCCGTTTTTTGCTTCGAGAGCCCAATCACAATTTTCAATTCCGCCTTCTACTTGATACGAGGCAGTTGCCGATCCCCACAAAAAACCTTTCGGGAAGATATTGTTGATTTCCATATTTATATTATATCACCTCCGAGAGACTGCTCTCTCCACATAGCGTTGAAAAGTCCGTCCTTTGCAACCAAAGATTTATAATCACCACTCTCTACAATCTGTCCATTTTTTAATACATAGATAACATTAGCATGTCTGACAGTTGATAATCGATGAGCAACAATCAGAACTATTCTTTTTTTATTATTTCCAATACTTTGAATAGTTTCTGTAATCGCCTTTTCTGTAATTGAATCAAGGCTACTTGTAGCTTCATCAAAAACTAAAATGTCAGGGTCTCTAAGGAGAGCCCTTGCAATAGCAAGTCTCTGTCTTTCTCCACCAGAAAGTTTTACTCCACCCTCTCCTATTAATGTGTCTAGACCTTTTCCTCCTCGTTCTAATATAGAATCACAATTAGCTTTAGATATCGCCAAAAGACAATCTTCGTCTGTTGCTTTTGGCGATACAAATTTTAGATTGTCTCTAATCGTACCGGCAAATAATTGCGCCTCCTGCGACACATATCCAACTAGTTTTCTAACTGATTCAAAGTCTAATTCACTGTCTAAAATTCCATTGATTTTAATTGTTCCGTGTTCTTTCTTAAGTAAACCAAGAATTATTTTAAGGAGTGTTGTCTTTCCGGCCCCTGACGGTCCAACAAAAGCGACAGTTTGTCCTTTTTCGATTTTTAAATTAATTTTTTGAAGAGATTGTACATTTGAATTATTATACGATGCGGAAATGTCAGACAATTTTATCTCTTCAATTGAAGTCACGGATTTTGCATTGAGAGGTTTCTCTTCTGATTTTTTTGACCTCAAATTTTCAAGCGATGACAAGCTTCCTTTTGCTTCTTGGTATTTTGTGGCTACTTCACCTATTTCGTAAAGTGGACCAAAGAGAGAAAAAGAATAAAATAACAATACAAAAAATTCTCCAAAGGTAATACTCTGTTTTGCCATGAGGAAGAAAAGAAGAAATAATATCGCAGAACGAGTAAGATTGATCATTGTTCCTTGTATAAATGACAGCGTCCTCGCAAGTTTTACTTTTTTTAATTCGAGAGTAAGTAGTGATTCATTAACCTGAGAAAGTCTCTGATTTTCTTCATTCTCTAATCCAAGACTTTTTACCATTTCAATGTTTCTAATAGTTTCTGTTGTAGATCCAGCCAAAAAAGATGTTTTTGCGACGATTTCTTTTTGTGCTTTCTTAATACTTTTGCTAATTGCGAAAGTAAAAAAAGCGAGCACTGGAATGACTGCACTATAGGCAAGTCCGACCCATATATTGACAATATATGCATAGGTCAAAACAAAGATTACAGAAATCAACGGGACAAACATATTAGTCACAATTCCAAGAATTACATTTTGAGTGTCTGTCCGCGCCTTTTCTAATTTTCTCAAAACCGAACCAGACTGTTCATCAACAAATATCTCGTAGGGTAGAGAAAATATATGAGCAAGAGTTTCGTTGTACATTTTTGTACTAACTCTCTGCATAAGTTTATTTGTAAGATAGAACTGAATGTTAACGAAAAGTCTTGAGACAAAAGCTAGTCCAACTCCGATCAGTATCCAAAAAAGTGCCCCCTTAATAAAAACATCGATTGGCATCGTCCCGACTTTTGTACCATAGCCATCAACGAGTTTCCGAAATATTTGTGTATCAAGAAGCGAAAAAATTTGCCCAACAGAAGCGGCGAGAAGTGTCAAAATGACAGTACTTTTATACCTAACGATATATTCTAAAAATAATTTCATACGGCTATTATACACAATTTAGATTTTATCAGCATATATTATGGTATACTTTTTTTATGACACTACATAACAAAGTTGCGCCCGATTTTAACCTCCCCGATGAAACTGGAACAAATCATTCTCTTTCATCATATAAAGGGTCTTATATCGTATTGTATTTTTATCCTAAAGATAATACTCCGGGGTGCACAAAAGAGGCATGCAGTATTCGGGATGTTTTTCCTGACTTATCAAAGAAAGGTGTTGTGGTTATCGGCATAAGCGGAGATTCACAAAACAGTCACAAAAAATTTAAAGAGCAATTTGATTTGCCTTTTATACTCTTGTCAGATAAAGACAGATCGACTCTAATAAAATATGAGGCAGATGAGGTCGGCTCAAAAAGAAAAACTTATATTATTGATCCAAAAGGTATGATAATAAAAGAATACACCTCCGTAAGTCCAGATACACACGGAAGCCTATTATTACATGATATCGAAGAGATTTTAGGCTAATCTAGCAACTTGCTCCACCACTCGAAAGTTAAGTGCATAAAGACACCTATAGTCCCGTAAATTGGCAGTAACAAGAAAAAAAGTATCTTTTTCATATATACAGGTATTATATAGATTAATAGAAAAAAGCAAGCATTTTGGTTTTTTTACTTAAAAAGATGTTATTATTATGAGATAACAAAAAATTTATGAATATCATACTATTAATAGGAAGAATAATTTTTGGAGGGTATTTTGTCTTGATGGGAATAAATCATTTTAGGAAATCTAATATGCTAACAGGATATGCGAGCGCAAAAGGAATTCCAATGGCCAGATTGGCAGTTATAGCTAGTGGCCTATTTTTATTATTGGGAGGACTAGGAATCGTTTTAGGAGTATATGTAAAAATTGCTTTGCTTTTGATAATTATCTTTCTAATTCTCGCTTCGTTTCTTGTTCACAATTTTTGGAAAGAATCAGACGATGGAAGTAAAGCATCAGAAATGCAAAATTTTCTAAAAAACATTGCTCTTCTCGGAGCGACGATAATGTTCTACGCTTTGTTTGCAAACGATTGGTTGTATACTCTCTAGAAAAACAAAAACCACGACGGCTTCGCCGTCGTGGTTTTTGTCTGTGTTCTATTTCCAAACGTAACGAGCGAAGAACAAAAGCTCTGCTTTTGTTCTTTCGAG
>JBAYUP010000030.1:0-4619 GCA_041675045.1 Minisyncoccota bacterium
CCATATATTTCATACCTAACATTATATACCCCCTAGGGGGTATATTGCAAGTCAAACAAAAAACCACCCTAATGAGATGATGTGACATACCACCTATAAAAATGAATAAATACGCTTGTTTTTAGGGTATTTTGTGGTATTATGGGCGTATTACTGATTCAATGTGAGTTAATATTGAAATACACATTGCCAGACCGTAATGGACCGCTGTCACAGGGCGACAGACGCGGTGGATCAGGACACATACCTCTGGAAGAAAGTGCGAGGTAACAAAAATAAATATTGCCAGATCGTCTAATGGTAGGACACCTCCCTCTGGAGGAGGTTATCTTGGTTCGAGTCCAGGTCTGGCAGCCGAATTTGTGTTTTTTGCAAGCGAAGCGTTCATTACAAAAAAGCTCAAATTCGCTTCGCGGATGTTTCTGGAAGAAACACAAGAAGAGCATCCCCTAAGCGTAAAATTTGCGTCGAAATGAGCACATTTTGACGAAGATTATTTTATGTTTGCAAGTGAATCATTCATTACAAAAAAGCTCGAATTTTAAGAAGCATTATGAATAAATAATCACACAAATGAACTTAGGTAAATTAAAGAAAATTGAATTACGAGAAGGCTGGAAGCATGAAGCTAATGACTTTACTAAATGGCTAGCACAAGAAGACAATCTTCGCCTTCTTAGTGATGAAATTGGATTTGACATTAAACTTATACAAACTGAAGCAAAAGTTGGCAGTTTTAATGTTGATATTTTAGCAGAAGAAGAAACTACTGGATATAAAATAATTATAGAAAATCAACTAGAAATAACAGATCATGACCATTTGGGAAAAATTATTACTTATGCTTCAGGATATGATGCAAGAGTAATTGTTTGGGTTGTTAAAGATGTTAGAGAAGAACACAGGCAAGCTATAGACTGGTTAAATGAAAACACGAACGAAGAAATTGGATTTTATCTACTAAAGATTGAACTTTGGCAGATTGCTGATTCTCCGTTTGCTCCAAAATTTGAAATTATTTCAAAGCCCAATGATTGGGCAAAAGCGGTAAAGAGTTCAGTTGAAAGTTCTGAATTAACGGAAACTAAAATAAAACAACTTCAATTTTGGGACGATTTTAAAAGTTTTGCAAAACAAAATAATACGAAACTACGTTTTCAAAAAAGTTATCCTCAGCATTGGACAAATATAAGTATTGGTAATAGTGATTGTCATCTATCTTTAACTATTAATTCGAGAGATGGTTTATTGGGTGTAGAGATTTATATTTCAAACAATAAAGAACTTTATTCTCATATTTTTAATAGTAAAGAGAAAATAGAATCTGAATTGGGTGAAAGTTTGGAATGGATGGAGCTTCCCAATAAAAAAGCTAGTAGAATAAAAAGTTCTGCAATTGGTAATTTTGAGGACGAGAGTAAATGGGGTAATTATTTTGAATGGTTATTGAAAGAAGCTGAAAGATTTCAATCTATCTTCCCTAAATATATAAATAATTAGTTTTTTAAATAATGAACGAAGCTAAAAAAGATAGATTGCTCATAAAAAAAGAAGCCTTGAAAGCAAAAAAAGGGTTAGTTGACGCCCTCCAATTACTTAAAGACAAAGGTCCATCGGGGCGAAATGTCTTCAGTACCAATTGCTGGTATCTTACAGAGGCAGTCAAAATAGATGAATGGGACCACTTCAAAAATTTACTCGATTCATTTGAAGTAGAAGGTATCGCTAGATTTCTTGTTAACCCGAATAGTACCTTAAGATGGGGTGATGCCCCGGTTACGGTCGAAATAAGTCCAAATTTTGATTCATTTGCCGATGTCATTCGTTCTGAATATTATTCAGTTGAAAAAGAAATTTCTAATTTAGAGAAGCCAGCCGTTGTGCCAATATCTGTTAAAAAAATATCAGAAACAGATTCTTTTAAGGAACTGAAACAAAAAATTGAAGATATCGATGATTTGAGAAATAAATCTTCCTGGGGTGCTGAGTATCAATTATGGCTAGATTTAACTGAGAAAATAGTATTAGAAAAATTTGGCAAACAAGGATTAAATCTTTTTAAAAAACAACAATCAGTACTTCTATCAAATGATGCTTATATTAGAGAATTGGAGTCACGGAGGATGATTTTAGAGGGGCTTATTAAAAATAAGGATCATTATACAGCTAAAGATGAAAAAGAAAGAACATCTAAGAAAGTAGGAATTTTGAATACTGGCAAAAATAATACTTTTATTGGGAATGTGTTTCATGGACATGATTTGGGTATTCAAGACGAAGGTGAGGGAACGATTGCAAAATTAAATAAATTTTTCCAAACATCACATAATACTGAAAAAATTAAACCTAAAAATATCTTTGAAAAACTAACCAATAATCAAACTTTTGCAATAATTGTGGGAGGATTGTTTTTATTAATCATAATATATCTTATTTATAAATACCTTGGGGTAAATCTCTCCCAGTTTAATTAAATTTAAAAATGCGTACAGAAACAGAAAATATTAAAGAATTTTTTGAAACACTTGGAGAAATTTGGCGTGACGTAACTCTAATTGAGTTTTTAATGCGATGCGCTTTGGCTCAAAAAAGAGGTGAAATAAGCAAAATTCCTAAACCTCCATTTAAGAAAGGAATGACATATAATATATATCCAAAATCATTTTCTCATACTTACTTCAGTGAAGTAGTTCAAGATTTCAATAAGGAGTTTCCACACCTAGCTATTCCAGTAGAATTGGTTGAATTACGAAATGCTATGGCTCATGGTTTTATTGCTGAAATTGATAATAGTGGAGTAGATGAAGTTGTTAAGTTTAAAAAACAAAAAAGTGGTACCCTGATGGTAGAATTTTCTATGTCACTTGAACAAAAAAAAGTAGAACAAATTCGGCAATCACTAAAAGAACTAAGAAGATATGTTGCACTAGAAGCAGCAGATAAACCTAAAAATTTAAATAATCTACCCTAAGAAGTATTACTACAATAGCAATCTAAATAACCTTAACTTAATAGCCCCCATCTTCCTTCCCTCGCCACTCACAATGTCATAATACTCCAAAAGAAGATTATATATCTGCTATACTAACCCTATGAAAACATTTTTATCTATCACTACCCTCTTACTTATTCTCATCGTTGGATTTTACTTATTCAACGGACACAAAGAACCGAATATTGTAAAAGATTATAAAAACACTACATATCAAATAGACGGCAAAATGGTAACACTTGTAAACGGTGTTTCTGAAACTGCGATTGTGCCTGATTCGGCATCAAAAATTATTACACGATACTTTGGTAATGATTTCAAAACAGACCTCAATAATGACGGACGTGAAGATATCGTCTTTATACTTACACAAGAACTCGGCGGTTCAGGAGTATTCTTCTATGCTGTTTCTGCACTCAATACTGAAAAAGGATATGTGGGGTCAGATGGGTATTTACTCGGCGACAGAATCGCGCCACAGAATATCGGAGCAAGTACTAACCCACGACATAAGAATGTGCTTATGGTTGATTATAAAGACCGCGCGCAAAATGACCCGATGACAACAGCACCGCACATAAGCAAAAGCGTATACCTCAAACTCAATACCATAAATATGAAATGGGGTATCGTTGAACCAAACTTCGAAGGAGAATCACGATAGATGTTTGTTTACTGATTTGAAAATCAAGATATTTCAAGTACAATAGATACATGTCAGAACAATTAAAAAAAGAAGTGTATCGACCAAAACATCTCACTGTTGATGATATTCGCGACGGATGTATCACTCTCTATGGAGATAACGAACAAGAAACGAAACTCTGCATGATTCAAGAAGAATTCCGTCAGGGTATCGACATGATTACGGATTTTACCCCATCGGTTACTTTTTATGGATCAGCGCGTCTCGCAGAAGAAAGTGATGCGTACAAGAAAGCACAACATCTCGCCTATCGAATATCAAAAGAACTCGGCTACTCAGTCCTCTCTGGTGGAGGTGGAGGTATTATGGAAGCAGCAAACCGTGGCGCACATGATGCCGGCGGACGATCAGTCGGACTCACAATCAAGCTTCCAAGTGAGCAAAAGACCAATCCGTATGTCACAGACGAAATCCCCTTTTACTTCTTCTTTGCACGACAAGTCTCGATGTCGTATACAACAGAAGTATGCGTATTTTGTCCGGGAGGATTTGGTACGTTTTATGAACTTTTTGAAATGCTCACACTTCAACAAACTGGAAAAATTGGGCATATTCCAGTCATTCTATTTGGTTCTGAGTTCTGGAAACCAGTTGAAACACTCATCCAGCAAATCCTTATTGAAAAATACCACACAGTAAATTCTGAAGAACTAAACCTCTACATTATCACTGATGATGAGGATGAAATCTTGAAATTAATCACAGACAGTCGCCTCCGTGATGCACAGGATGCACTGAAGTAATTACGAATTAATAATTACTAATTACGAATGATAGATACCACCCAAAACACTATTAGGAACAAATCCTTGTTTGGATGGTGCTTGTTTGACTTTGCCATGGCGATACCTGTTGTCATTGGAGGAATTTATTTTTCGAAGTGGTACGTAGAAAATGTCGGCGCAACTTCTACAATATTAA
>JBAYUP010000031.1:0-4508 GCA_041675045.1 Minisyncoccota bacterium
AAAAGTGTCTATCGTAAAGAAGTTCTCTACCTCTGTACACTTCTCTTGTTTATTGCAAACACTCTCAATATTGGCGCAGACTTGGGTGCAATGGCAAAAGCAGTGCAATTAATTTCTCCGAATATACCATTTGTATTTTTAGTTGTTTCAATGGGAGTTATTGGGCTTGGACTACAAATATTTATCCCCTACCAAAAATATGCTAAATATTTAAAGTGGCTTGTCATTACTCTTTTCTCGTATATCGTCACAGGATTGATTATTCACATGGACTGGAGTGTCCTTCTCCGAGATGGATTCATCCCTCATCTCACATTTTCGAAAAATCAAATCTTGCTCATTACTGGTATTTTAGGAACAACGATTTCACCATATCTTTTCTTTTGGCAAACATCACAAGAAGTTGAAGAGCAAATCGCTGATGGAAAAACAACCGTTCGATCACGCCACGGCACAAATGACAAAGAGATTAAAAATATGCGTCGTGATGTATGGACTGGAATGTTCCTCTCGAACCTCGTCATGTTTTTCATTATTGCGGTGTGTGCAAACACTCTCTTTGTAAACGGTATCACCAACATCACCACTGCGAGTGATGCCGCGCTCGCACTCAAACCATTTGCTGGCCCATGGGCAACAACACTTTTCGCTATCGGTATTATTGGCACAGGAATGCTCGCTATTCCAGTACTCGCCGGATCCACGGCATACGCTATCGCCGAGAGTTTCGGCTGGCGTGAGGGATTATATCGCAAGCTCCGTGAAGCACGTGCATTTTATGGAGTTATCATTGTCTCAGTTATTGTCGGTATATTGATTAACTTTTTAGGAATTGATGCTATCAAAGCGCTCATCTATTCAGCAATAGCGAATGGACTCGTCGCTCCAATTATTCTCATTTTAATTGTTCACATCAGTGGAAGCAAAAAAATAATGGGACATTACAAAAATTCTCATTTTGGAAATATCATGGGCTGGGCAATAACAATACTCATGGGAATCACAGCCTGCGCTGCGATTTATTCACTTCTCTAACAACAACAACAAAAAAAACACCCCGAGATAATCGAGGTGTTTTTTGTTGTCTATTTAAACCATGCTTTTTTCCAATCCTGCATCATTGTAATTTCTTTTGTCTGCGCAGAAATTATCTCATTTGCAAGCTTAGTCAGTTCGGGTCGTTTTGATGTTTTTAATACTGCCTGTGCCATAGTCACCGCTCCCTCATGGTGCACAATCATTTCCGAAAGAAAAACTTTATCAAATTCATCTCCTGTTTTACCTTCAAGACCTGACATCATACTATCCATAGTGTGAGACATATCCATATCCTTGTCTTCCATCATTGAACCGTCGGACATTCTATGGGTCATTTCATTAGTATCCCCATCACGATTCTTTGCCCCATCATTCTTGTAGAGACAAAAACTGCTTGTAACAAGAACACCAATTAAAAGCCCCACAACCCCATAAAGTATATTGTGATTTTTCATAGGTTTAGTATAACAACAAGTACAATTTTGGAGAAATTTGAAAAGTTACATAGTAGAGTAATGTTAAATACCTAGCTATGGTTTACTAAAGAAAAATCCCCGTTGCACAACGGGGATTTTTAAAATCGGGTGGACCCTACAGGACTCGAACCTGCCACCCCCTCATTGCAAATGAGGTGCTCTACCAGATGAGCTAAGGGCCCGAACAAATGAACTCCTATATATTACCGTATTTTATATTTTTTGCAATACTGCTGATAATCCCCTTGCCATTTATCAAAAATAGGAATACTATGCCTCAAAACCCCACACCCCATGGCAAAGTTCAAAATAAAACAACAACGTGATTTGTCTGTACTTACAGATGAAGAGCTACTTTCTTTACTTGCAAAAATACATCAAAATCTTTTACAAAGTCGCGAGAGAAAATACAGGCAAAGAAAAAAACTTCTTAAGAAGTTCGAAAACGATATCGAAAAAGAAATTAGAAATCGTCCAGATATAGTTATCATCGAACGGCCTGACATAGAAATCAACATCGACTTCCCAAATCCCTTGCACTGGGTAAAAAATTTATTCCGAAACCTGCGCTTTCATTAGCTCAGGTTTTCGTGTTTTTGGACTTCTATTTTTGCGGATATGCGCGCGCAATCAAATGTTCAAGAAATTCTGGCATCGAAGACCCGACAGCATGAAGCGCCTTTGGAATGAGTGACTGCTCTGTTAGTCCTGGAAGAGTGTTCACCTCAATCGCATATATCCCCTTTTTCGGATGAAGAATAAAATCGCTTCGTGAATAATGACTAAGATTGAGGCCTGTGTGAATAAGTGATGCGAGTCGTACAAGCTCTTCTTTCTCACTCATGGAAAAATTTCCTGGGCAGATTTCTTCGGATGCACCGTAATACTTTGCCTCATAATCGAAATGAGTTTTCTCTGACGGAAGTCGAATCTCAATCGGCGGAAGAACATACGTTTCTTGTCCGCGAAAACCGTCAATCACACCGACAGTCGCTTCCCTGCCTTCAATCAGTTCCTCAACAAGAATCGAAACATTCTGTCCGACACCCACACGAAAGGCACGGACCAGCTCATCAAATGTTTTACAGACATGAATACCCATTGATGACCCTCCTGTTAAGGGCTTCACAATATATGGCGGTGGCATTTTGCGCATAACCTCATGTGCTTTTGCAATAGCGTATTCATCGCGAGGTCCATCAAAATCAATTTGGTAGGCGGGATAGAGAATATGTTGCGGTGTCTGTATGCCGAGACGCGCAAATGCTTCTTTTGAAAGTGCTTTATTAAAACCAATCGCCGAAGCCATCGCACCAGAACCAGTATATGGAATCTGAAAACCGTCGAGTATTTTTTGAACCTTTCCATCTTCCCCATACTCACCATGAAGTGCATTGATCATGAGGTCAACTTTATGTACTAACTGCTCTGGTGTGGTCGGTAAACCATTCGAATGCCAGAGTCCGCTTTTATCAATATAAATATCGAGGGGTGTGTATGAATCTTTTAACTTGTCGCCCTTAAAATGCGAAAGAATATGCTCTCCTGTCGAAAGAGAGATATCATGCTCAGTACTTGTTCCGCCACGGAGGACGCCAATGCGAATCATGGATATATTATACAATAGCAAATCTTTAAATTCTAATTTAAAAATTCTTTTTGTCGTTTCGTACGGTGAAAAGTGATACCAAATCGATGCGCTTCATTATTCGCGAGAATGATTGATTTCTTGTGAGCTTTGGCAAGTGCTTCATTATTCATGATTGCTTTTGCTTTGTGTCGGTCATCTTTTACCACAGACACAATAGGAATATCGAATTGATAGCGATCAAGCACACGCTTCGCAACATTTATCTGTGCAGTGCTCCCATCGACAACAACAAGATTGGGTAGACCCCACTCCGTATGACGAAATCGCCGAGAGAGCACTTCTTCGAGCGCACCTGTATCATTCGCCCCAGTTTGAGTTCGAATGATAAATTTCTTATATTCAGATTTTGCTACTTCCCCATTTATAACGACAGTCATCACACCAACCATATTCTTACCTGAGAGATGAGCGATATCGTATGCTTCAATACGAAAAGCAGGGTTAGAGGTTAGAGGTTGCAGAGATTCACTTTTAATGAGTGCGACGTCATTGATATGTTCGAAGGCAAAGATACGTTGTTTGATTTCACTTGCACGTTCAAATTCTCGCTTCTTGGCATAGGCGAGCATTTCCTTTTTCATATTTGAAACGATGCGCTTTTTCTTGCCTTCGAAGAATAATTTAAGATTGGCGATTGTTTTCTTGTACGCACCAAGACCAACTTTTGCATCAGGCGAAAGCCCAAGCTGACGATAGAATTCACGATTATCTTTTTTTGCTGACTGTGCATCAATATATGGAAAGATTCGGCGAATTATTTTCATCGCATCACGAAGTTGCATACCGTTCGGGAAGGGGCCGTAGATAGCTGTTAGCTTTTGACCACTAGCTTTTAGTGTTTTAAAATCAACATTCCGCTGACGAACGATGAGAACTTTTGGTAATTCTTCGCTAGTAATTGCAACGTAGTTGAAACTTTTATTGTCCTTTTCTTTTGTATTATATTTCGGCTGATTCTTCTTTATAAGTGATGCCTCGAGAATAAGCGCTTCGAGTACGCTATCCGTTTCCTGCCAGTCGAGCGTAGTTGCCTGTACCGTCATATCGAGAATAAGTGGCCCGCGAGTAGCAATAAGGTCAGACGAAAAATAACTCCGCACACGATCACGAAGCGATGTTGCCTTGCCAATATAGAGAATTGTTTTACCCTTTTTGTAGATATATACTCCGGGGGTATCAGGTAATTTTGCCTTTTTAAGATAATCCTTTTTCACGTTCCAATCATAGCATTTGAACGCGCATTGACAAAAAGAGCATTAAAGAGTGATAATGCATCCGAAGCCCCCTCTTCCTATCCACTTTGATAGATTATTGCACTACGGGATAGTGTGGTAATTAAATAA
>JBAYUP010000032.1:0-2981 GCA_041675045.1 Minisyncoccota bacterium
AATTTGCGAATACATCTTCTTTCGCAGTTGATGAGACTGGGAAAAAAGTATATTTCGTCTTGTCCGGCAAAATCTCCAGCTTTGATCTTCAGTAATGTTTTCTTCGTTTAAACAAAATAAAACTCCGTACGGTATAATATAGGCATGAGAATCGCAAACAAAAAAATCTCTCATTTTAAATTCGAGGAACGACTTGAGGCGGGCCTCGTGCTTTTGGGATCAGAAGTCAAGGCAGTTCGCTTGGGTCACGCTGATATTACTGGCTCGTATGTAAAAATTCTGGGAAACGAAGCATACTTGATAAATTCCAAAATTTTCCCGTATAAATTTTCTCGAATTGAATCCTATGATGAAGGAAGAAGCCGCAAGCTACTCCTTCATAAAAAAGAAATTATATCACTTAGATCAAAACTTGATCAGGGAAATTTTACCCTTGTACCAATTGCGCTGTATCTCAAAAACGGGAATTTTAAAATTGAAATAGCCTTGGCAAAAGGAACAAAAGAACACGAAAGAAAGAAAAACGCAAAGCAAAAGGTGCTCGACCGCGTCGCCCAACGCGAGCTAAAATACTCAAATACCTAATTATAAATACCAAAACGTCTACAAAATTCGTACTTCTCAAAAAAAACTAATTTTGACAAGCCCTATTCTAAATAAAGACTGATGTTTAAACTAAGGCTATAAATGTCTGTCAGTCAATATATTTGACAATTATTCTTCAATCTGGTACAATCAAAAAAAGACAGCGATAGCTGTGTTGCACATTGATATCACCAAAACCGTTTCGTTCCTATCGGATAGAGGTTTATACTTCTATTCTAATCACTTTGTGATTACTTAAGACGCCCTTGAGGTGTCGCAGAGGGCCGTTGAGGCGCTTTGCATTTTGCTTGGGGCATGTATTTTACGTATGCGCAATTGATATCTTCACTGATATCAAGATATCTATACATAAGCATACTGCTTCTGGCACCAAACAAAAAGATTTAAGGAAATTCCAATGCTCTTCTTAAAGGGGAGCGAAAACGGCACCTGTAGTCCCTCTTTTAAGATGGATTTACTACAGAGAAATGTGGTGATAAATTATGTCAAAAAAGTTTGCAGAGTTAGTTGATTCTATCAACAGCTTAACAAAGTCAGGAGCATTGGAATTGGAAGATAAGCTTTTTTTACAAAAGGCTTTGAGAGACTTGGGGCAGGCGATCAGCGTAAAAGATTTTAAAAAAGTCGAAAAGATCGTTAACAATATTTCAAAAGCTCTTTTGATAAAGTTAGGTTAAATTCATCCTTAATTTCTTTTATAAAAACCTGAGGCAATTCAGATTTTTATACAAGAATTATGAACTACGGAAAAGCAATTAAAACAATACGTGCGACAAAAGGAATTACCCAAAAAGAATTAAGCAGAAAATTAAAACTAAATCCAAGCTACATCTCTCGAATTGAGAAAGGAGACAGAAAACCAAGTATTGAATTACTGGAGTTAATTGCTAGCAAACTTCAAATACCATTTTATCTTTTTATGTTATTATCTTCAGAGGAAAAAGACATAAGAGGTTTTGACCCGAAAGACATTGAGAAAATAAGCAAAAATTTACTGCAAATATTGCTGCACAACAGGCTGGCATGATGGATAGAGATATCTCTACTCATGCATTAGTGTCTATATCAGAATTAGAATTTTTATTAAAATTACCAAGAAAACAACTCCGCGGAATTGCAAAAACTGCAGGGAGACACTATAACCCATTTGATTTTTATAAATCTGGAACCGACAAATGGAGACACATTGATAATCCAGACAGTGCATTGAAAAATATCCAGAAGAATATTCTTAAAAACATATTAAATAAAAGGCTATATCTTTTACCCCAAAACATGACGGGGGGAGTTTCAGGAAAATCAGTCATTGAAAATGCAAAAATTCATATAGGAAAAGCTTGTGTGGGCATAATTGATATTAAAGAATGCTTTCCTAGCACGAATCACAAAAAAGTTTATGAGCTTTGGAAGAATTTTTTTGGTTGCGGCTCCAAAACAGCCGGAGCTCTAACGCAACTAACAACATTTCAAGATAGATTGCCTCAGGGAGCTCCTACTAGTCCCTTACTTTGCAACTTCATCTTAATGCCCATTTATAAAGAAATTGAAAACTATACAAATAAGCATGCTTTAGATTTTTCTATTTTTGTGGACGACATAACTATATCCGGAACAAAAAAGGATGTTCTGGCTGCTGTTAATGCAATTGTTAAGATTTTATTAAAACATCAATATGCAGTTAGAAATAAAAAGGTTAAAATTTTCAGCTCAGCTTTCAGACAAAAAGTAACAGGAATCACGGTTAACAATAAACTGTCATTAGGTAGAAATGGAGTCAATGAAATAAGAAAACTAATCATAGAAACAGCAAAACTAAAGGATTATATACCGACCAGTTATCTGGCTAGAATAAGGGGAAAGACTAGTTTCGCAAAATATTTATCACCAAAACACGGAATTAGTCTTGAGAAATTTGCGGAAAAATTATTAGTGGCACCTATTTTAAACATTGAAAAAGAAAAATCAGATGATAAGAGAAGCTGCAATAGCTATAAGGTCGATCATCACGCTACATGAATTCAAACACATAGAGTCAGTGGAGATGGGGGGCTATGAACCCCCGTCCAAAAATTGAGAATAAAAACATCTACAAGCGTAGTCGATAATTAATTGTCGTTTTGTCCTGATCCAATCGACAGGAAAGACAAAATCTAGGTCTAAGTTTTCGAGAGTACAAAAGGACCACTTCTGTATACCTTATCCAAACTTTGTTTATGCCCGCTACCTTATCGTTTGGAGAAATAGTGGTAACGGACAGGCTCAAACGACCTTACGCAGCAAAAGCGTAGGCAGGTGCAAATGCATCTGCTGGTACGCGATCCGCAAAGAATCGCTTTACACCGCTAACAGAAAAGTTAGCATGTATTTTTGATACA